>JBOEFZ010000080.1:0-64908 GCA_050633165.1 Alphaproteobacteria bacterium
AGATATTCGCTGCCCAAACGGATATTATGATCGGGGCGCGCGGTGAGCCATGATGTTTGGTGCGAGATGCCGATTTTACGCGCGGTTTCTTTGGCGGTTGCGGGCATGAGCTGCATCAGGCCGAGCGCGCCGGCGGGGCTTTTGGCTTTATGATCGAACACGCTTTCCTGACGGATGATGGCGTGGGCGAGCGCCCATTCGATTTGTACATTGCCGAGGCGATCGGTGACGGTCGGGTAGGCTTGCGCCGTGAGGAACATTCCCTTACGAGAGGCATCTTTGGCGATTTTCAAGGCATCGTGGTGGCGTTTCATTTTACCCGCGAGTTCAGCAGCGAAGCGGTAGGATTTTGGCGTTTCATGTACGGCGACAAAGGCGTTGAGGAATTGCGTGGCCTCGCCCCGCATGCCGGCGGCATGGAATAATTTGGCGGCGCGGATCATCTCGTTGCGTTCAAAGGCGGTGATATCGCTCGCGGTTAAGCTCGGCGGCGCGGCATTAGGCAGCGCGCTTTTCAAGCCCGTCTTCACCCCCGCCAATTGTCCGTAAAATACGGTCTGATAGCGGGCGGCGTTTTGATACCATGTTCGCGCGTCTGCTTGCTTGCCGGATTTTTCCGCTGCCCTGCCCGCCCAGTATGCTGCGCGCGCTTTGCTAATCGGGCTTTCTACCTTTTGATAAAATGCGGTGAAGCGGCGATAGGCCTCCTCCGGCTTATTCATAAACCGCAGCGCAAGCCACCCCGTGAGCCATTGTGCCTGCGCGTAGGCGAAGCCTTCTTTTTGGCGATGCCCGTTCGCCAAAGCATAGGCAGCGCGATATTTTTTATCCTCTAACATACGGCGGATCATGATGTGCCGCTCGCGCCACCAATCTTTGGGGTTTTGCATTTGCTCTGCACGAGGGGCGATGTTGAGGATTTCAATTGCGCCTGAATCATGGTCGTTTTTCCTGCGCCATCTTAAACGCTCGAACTGCAATCCCGGGTCGCCCTTTAACGCCGCCGGAATGCGGGCGATTTTGGCGTTCACATCGCCCTTATTATTCGCAAGTGCGATACGCGCCTCGGTTAATTCGGGATATCCTGCGCCAAGAACCCCCGCAATCGCCCGTGCATTGGTATATTGTTTGGAAAAGAGCAGCGTATCAAGCCGCCGCGTATGCGCCGCGCGATCAATCAAGCGACCGTATTTTTGATAGAGCCGCTTTTGGTCATCACGCGGGAAGGTCATGGTTGCCCACCATTTGCGGATGGTTTTTTGCGCCTCGCCGGTGCGTCCGCTTCCGGTTAAGGCGTCCATATAACGATCAAGGCCGCGCGCGGTTTGCGGTTCGTAATCTTTAAACCATGCGATAATCTGCGCATTGCTCAGGCCATCTGGCATGGTCTTTTCCGCCTTGGCGATCAGGGTTTTGATCTGCGGCCAGTCGGGGTTTTTGCGGATGAATTGCGCGAGACGGGTGTAGTTTTCATTCTCGTTTTTACTGCTCATCTGTAGCCAGTAATACAGTTTTGCAGCCAAGGGATCGCGGCTCTGCGCAATGATGTTTTGCCCGATACTCCAACGACCCTGATCGATCGCCTGTAGCGCGCGGATTGTGTTTTGGTCATTTGCTTGAGCACCGCCAACACACACAAACACCAGAATAATCGTCATCCCTGCGAAAGCAGGGATCTCGTGCCATACAGAGCAAAAAGACCCCGGCCTGCGCTGGGACGATGCCCTAAAGAGCATCGGTTTCTTGCATATTGCGGTATTGTTCGGTATTTTGTGCCTCTTGTTTACAGATAAGGAATTTTGAGCATGTTTAAAGGGTCTATTCCGGCGTTGATTACGCCGTTCAAAGAGGGCGAGATTGATTGGCCTGCGTTTGATAATTTTGTCGAATGGCAGATCGAGCAAGGCAGCCACGGCCTCGTACCAACGGGCACGACCGGAGAATCGCCAACTTTGTCGCATGATGAACATAATGCGATAGTCGAGCGTTGCATTGAAATCGTCAAGGGAAGAATTCCGGTTATTGCGGGAACGGGATCAAATTCCACGCGTGAGGCCGTACGTTTGACGCAGCATGCCAAAAATGCGGGCGCGGATGCGGCGTTGATCGTGACGCCATACTACAACAAACCCACGCAGGACGGGATGTTTGAGCATTTCAAGGCGATCCATGATGCGGTTGCGATTCCGATTGTGATTTACAACATTCCGGGGCGGAGCGTTGTGGATATGAATGTCGAGACGATGGCGCGATTGGCGGAATTGCCGAATATTGTGGGCGTTAAGGATGCGACGAATGATTTGGGGCGCCCCGTGGCAACGCGCCGCGTGATTGGCCCTGATTTTTGTCAGCTTTCGGGCGAAGACGGGACTTCGGCCGCGTTTTTGGCGCAGGGCGGGCATGGCTGCATTTCTGTTGTTGCGAATATTGCGCCGCGATTAAGCGCGGATATGCATGAGGCGTGGCAAGCGGGTGATATTGCGCGCGTTGCGGAGATTCGCGATTTGCTTGATCCGCTGGCGAATAATTTGTTTTGCGAGAGCAACCCTGCGCCAGTTAAGTACGCGGCGGAGCGGTTGGGGTTATGTTTGCGCGATGTGCGCAGACCTTTGTTGCCGGCGAGTGAAGCGGCGCAAGCCAAAGTCGATGCCGCGATTGCGCATGCGGGGTTGAAGGCGGTTTAGGTTATATAACCGCAGAGACGTAGGCTATATGTTTGCGGCTGCTCTTCATCTATATAGGCATTCCACATCCCTCAACGGGCTATTTCGGGCAATCTTCGGGTTCGTTAAAATCAAAAAAATACGAGCCAGCTTGTTTGACGGGTATGGTTGAGCATAAAAATTCGTGTGCATTTGCGTTCATTCGTGGTTAAAAACATTCATGGCTAAAAAGAACAATAAAAAGAAAGCGGGTATGATATCGGTGAGCCATACGGTGGCCGAGAATAAACGTGCGCGGTTTGATTATGAGATTTTAGAGGAGGTCGAGGCGGGCATTATGCTGGTCGGGACGGAGGTGAAGTCTTTGCGGCTTGGGCAATGTTCGTTGGCCGAGAGCCATGTTGGCCCGAACCGTGCGCGGAGTGAGCTTTATTTGTGGAATGCGAATATTCCGGAATATCAGCAGGCCGGTGCAAAAATGCAACATGCGCCGCAGCGTGAGAGAAAGTTATTACTGCATAAGCGTGAGCTGGATCGCTTACTCGGGGCGATTAATCGTGACGGGCAGACGATTGTTGCGCTGCGGCTTTATTTTAATGCGCGCGGGATGGCGAAGGTTATGATTGGCCTTGCGCGTGGTAAAAAGCAGCATGACAAGCGCGAGACGGAGAAAAAGCGCGATTGGGATAAGCAAAAAGGGCGCATCATGCGGGATCGGGGATAGCCTAAACCTCTTGAACACCCTCACCCTAAAAAGCGTTATCCCGCGGTTTGACTGCGGGATCTTTTTGCCGCAAGGACACATTATGATTCAAGGTTTTATCGTTATTATCGGCTTATTACTCATCGGGGAGATTGCTTCGAGTGGGCTTGCCCTGCCTGTCCCGGGTGCGGTGATCGGGATGGTTTTGCTGCTTGGTATTTTGATTATTCGAAAGAGCGTGCCGGAGAATGTGGCGCAGGTTGCCGATGGGTTATTGGCGCATATTGGCTTACTGTTTGTTCCGGCGGGCGCGGGAATTAGCCTTTATTTAGGGATGATTGCGGATAATTGGGTGGTGATTTTGCTGGCCTCGTTTGGCGGGACGGTTTCGAGTTTGGTTATTACGGCGTTGTTGTTCCAGGCGTTGAAGCGAGGAGAGGAATCGTGATGGCAGAGATTTTGAGCAATCCGCTGACCTCATTGCTTGTCACGTTGTGTGCGTTTTATGGGTTTAGCGAGATACAAAAGCGCGCCGGAGGGCATTCGATGCTTAATCCGGTTGTTTGGGCCATTATTATCTGTGTTGCCTTTGTCAGTGTTAGCGGGATTTCGTATGAGGGTTATATGGAAGGCGCGGGGGTTATTCATTTCTTGCTTGGCCCTGTTACGGTTGCATTGGCGGTGCTGTTATATCGGCTTCTTTATGATATTGCGAAAGATGCGAAAGCCATTGTTATTACCCTTTTGGTTGGGTGTTTATTGTCCGCGTTTGGTGCGATGGCGTTGGTTATGTGGTTGGGCGGGAGCGAAGAGATACAGCTGGCCATTTTATCGAAATCGGTGACGGCGCCGATTGCGATCGGGATTGCACAGAAGATTGGCACGGCGGAGAGTTTGGCGGTGTTGTTTGTGTTTGCAACGAATATTCCGTGGCTGTTGTTGAGTGTGCCGATTTTAAAGGCGATTGGTGTGAAGGATGAGGAAAGTCAGGGCATTGCGCTCGGCACGGTTTGTCACGGATTGGGCGTTGCGCAGGCGTTTCAGATTGGGAAGCGGTGCGGCACATATGCGGTGATCGGGATGAGCTTGATGGGGATTTTTTCCGGTGTTCTTATTCCGGTTTTGGTGTTGATTTTTGTCCTTTGAAGCTGAAGATCCCCGCTTTCGCGGGGATGCTTTTGAACTTTGTTGACTGGATCACTCCGCAGCGGTGGGTGGTGTTTCGCCTTTATTTTCCTCTTCGGAGGAGACGACTTTTCCATCCAGCATATCTTCGGAAATTAGGCCGGCATTGGCGCGGATTTGGCTTTCTATTTTTTGTGCCAATTCGGGATTATCGCGTAGGAATGTTTTGGAGTTTTCGCGTCCCTGCCCCAAGCGTTCACCACCATGGGAGAACCAAGCGCCGGATTTTTCGATGATATTTGCCGCGACACCGAGGTCGAGGAGTTCACCCATTTTGGAGATTCCTTCGCCATACATGATATCGAATTCGATTTGACGGAAAGGAGGTGCCATTTTGTTTTTGACGACTTTGACGCGGGTTTGGTTTCCGACGATTTGATCTTTGTCTTTGATTTGACCGATGCGGCGGATATCGAGACGAACAGAGGCGTAGAATTTTAGTGCGTTTCCGCCTGTTGTTGTTTCGGGTGAGCCGAACATAACGCCAATTTTCATGCGGATTTGGTTGATGAAAATTACAATTGTTTTGGAACGAGAAATTGAACCCGTTAATTTGCGCAAAGCCTGTGACATCAAGCGCGCCTGAAGCCCCATATGGCTGTCGCCCATGTCGCCCTCTAATTCCGCGCGTGGCACGAGGGCGGCGACGGAGTCGACGACGAGTACATCAAGTGCGCCGGAGCGGACGAGTGTGTCGGTGATTTCCAATGCTTGTTCACCCGCATCGGGTTGGGCGATGAGGAGGTTATCGACATCAACGCCGAGCTTTTTGGCATAGCCGGGGTCGAGGGCGTGTTCCGCATCGACGATGGCGCAGGTTCCGCCGGCCTTTTGTGCTTCGGCGATTACATGTAGCGCCAAGGTTGTTTTACCGGAGCTTTCAGGGCCGTAAACCTCGATAATACGTCCGCGCGGGAGGCCGCCGATGCCGAGGCCGATATCAAGGCCGAGCGAGCCGGTGGAAACGGTTTCGACTTCTATCTTCGAATCTTCGTTCAGCTTCATGATCGAGCCTTTACCAAAGGCGCGTTCGATTTGCGCGAGGGCGGCGTCTAGTGCCTGATTTTTTTCATCATTATTTTTGGCGGCTTTGGCGCTCATATCATCACTCTTTCTAATCGGTGTTACGGACATTTTATTCTCCTTCATGTTTGGCACAGATTCGGTAAGGGTGCAATTCTGCGCTTAAAATCAGATCCTTCGGCTTTGTTCAGGATGACTATGAAGAAAGAATGTACCATTAATGTTCTCCAGTCAACCACAAAAAGAACAAAACATGAATAATTATTTCCTTGACCTTTATTTACATATTGCGTATAGGTTTTATATGACTGATGAACAAGACTATACTTTTTTAACGAAACCGATTAGCGATTTTGCAGAACCTGAGGTTATTAGCCAATATTGCAATGGCTCTCCTACACGTATTCGTAATCAACTTTCTGAACTGAGGACTTTTTTCGGTGAAGATAAACCTTTAGACCGTATGGGACAGCTTCTTGTTTTTGATAAAGCTGGCAGTTGGGACGGTGTATTATTGTCAGGTAGGAAAACGTCATCTGGTACGAAAGAAAAGCTACTACCTAGAAAGACATCCATTTACCTTACAGACGTTTTTCATGCTCATGGATGGAAACCAGGAGCTCTTGCTCATGAGAGAGATAATTTAATTACAAATTATAATGATGCTTTTACAAGATTAGTGGAAATCTCACAAAGGTCTGAACAGTCACCAGAAGCATTAGTGGAGCTTGACTGGCAAAGAAAATTAGAGATTAGCCGTGCAGAAATAACAGCGTTAGGCCTCACACCGGAAGAACTTCATGTGCGCCTATCGGCTATCACAGATGAACAACTTATAGAGATGGCAATGGCTAATCCTCCAGAACCTCTTTAACCTTTGCGGCTAAGTCCTTTAATGTAAAGGGTTTTGGGAGGAAGAAGATGCCTTCGTCCATATGGTCTTTTAACTTATCCTCGGTGTAGCCGGACATGAAGATGATTTTGAGGTCGGGGGTTTGGGCGCGGATATGTTCGACCAAGGTTGGGCCATCCATGCCGGGCATGACGACGTCGGTGACGATGAGGTCGAAGTTTTTATTCTCCATAGATTGGTACATTTCCCATGCGCGGTCGCCCGATTCGGCGGGGACGATTTCATAGCCTTTATTGGTGAGGGCGCGCTCGGAGAAGGTGCGGACGGCGTCTTCATCCTCGACAAGGAAGATGCGTTCTGAGCCTGTGAGGTCGCGGGTTTCGGTGATTTCGTGTTCGTTTTCGCGCTGCTGCTCTTCTTCCTCATCGGCCTCATTCGCGGGGGGGAGGTAGATGACGAAAGTTGTGCCCTGCCCTTCTACGCTCTCCACATCCAAGAAACCGCCCGTTTGGCGGATGATACCGTAGACGGTGGCGAGGCCTAGGCCTGTGCCCTCGCCCACGTCTTTGGTGGTGTAGAAGGGTTCGAAAATGCGGGTAAGTTTATCCTTTGGGATGCCGCAGCCGGTGTCGGTGACGCGAATGACGCTCCAATGACCGGGGGGGAGCTCTTCGGAGACGAGCTCTTTGGCTTTGCGGTTGGTGTGATTTTCCGTGGTGATGGTTAGCTTTCCGGCGTTATTCATGGCATCGCGGGCGTTTACGGCCAGATTCATGAAGACTTGCTCCATCTGCCCTTCATCGACCTTAACAAGGCGAAGGTCGTTGCCGTGGTGGAGGTCTAGCTCTATCCCCGCGCCGATGAGACGGCGGAGGAGGTGCGAGACTTCGGTGAGGATGTCGGTGACGTCATGGACGCGGGGGCGTAGGGTTTGCTGGCGGGAAAACGCAAGGAGCTGCCCGACCAGATTTGCCGCGCGGTTGGAGTTTTGCTTGATCTGCATGATATCGCCAAAGGACGGATCACCGGGTTTGTGGCGCAGGAGCAGCAGATCGCAAAAGCCGATGATGGCGGTGAGGAGGTTGTTGAAATCATGCGCAACACCGCCCGCCAATTGCCCGATGGCTTGCATCTTTTGGGATTGGACGAATTGTTCTTCGAGCTGTTTTTTCTCCGTCATATCGATGAAGTGCAGGACGATATTACCGCCGACACGAAAACGGCGGGCATGCATTTGGGTTTCGATTGTGCGCTCGCCCCAGCGCAGGGTGATGTCGAGAGGGGCGTCGAGTTGCTTGCCTTTTTCGATACGGCTGATCGCGCCGAGGGCGGCGTCGCGGTCTTCTTCGTCGAGGAGGTCTTCGAATTTTTGCTGTTCGATTTTGGTGGTTTTATCGCCGAGCATGGTGGCCAGAGTGTTGTTGCAATCGGCTACGCCGCCGCCTTCGGCTTCGACCAGCATGATGCCGACGGGGGCTTCTTCGAAGAAACGTTGAAAGCGGTCTTCGGAGGCTTTTAAGGCTTGGCTCATCTCGCGTTCGGCGGTGAGGTCGTGGAGCACGGCGCGGGTGCGGACTTTGCCCGTTGCCTCGTCTTTAACAACGACTTGGTTGATGGAGGCGAGGAAGGTTTTTCCGGCTGTTCCTTTCATCTCCAGCTCCACGATCTGGCGGGCGCGACCATCTTGCGTGAGGTCATAGGGCGCGGCGTTTTGCGGGGGATCGACGAGGTAGGTATGGAGGGTGGATTGGGAGAGGAGCGTTTGGAGGTCTTCACCGATCCAGCGGGCGAAGGTCGCGTTGGCGAAGAGGAACTTTCCGTGCTCATCAACCGAGAAAAAGCCGACGGGGGCGTTGTCGGTGAAATCGATGAGCTTTTCACGTTCTTCGCGGATGGCTTGGTCGGTGACGTATTTGTCGGTGACATCGTCGATGCGCCAGTGGATGAATCCTGCGCGCCCGTTGATGGGTTGGGCGGTGACGGAGAGCCAGCGTTCGAGATCTTCGAATTTGGAGAATAGCTCCATCGTGTCGGTAAGGCCGCGATGCGCACCATCGGCGAGCTGGGTGAAATGGGCGTTGGCTTCGGCGTTATTTTGGAACAGGCGGAGCAGCGTTTTATAGCCCGGTGCGCCGACGCCACGGCAGAGCAGCTCGAAATTTTTATTGTAATAGATGGTGTTATCCGCGCTGTCAGTGACGAGGCGGCAGCCGCGCGAGCCTTCCATTACGCGTTGGACGAGGTCGAGGTCATGCCCTTGGGCGGCGTGCCCGCGGGCGAAGCGGTAGACAATGAGGCCAAGGAAAGCGGCGGTGACAAAGGCGATGAGGCTGATGATAAGGGAGATATCCCCTAAGGCTCCGGCATGGTAGAGCTTTGCCAAAACACTGCCGAAGATCAGGAGAATCGCGATTATCAGCAATCCGGTGTAATCCTTACGCGCAGGGGCAAGCGCGGGGAGGCTATCGGCGGTTTTGTGGTGGCGGGCGATGAATTCGCGGTTATCTAGATTCATATATCAAGAATTACATATGAGGGGCGGATTGGGAAGGGTTTTGAACCACAAGACTATAGAGGTTTACCCCAAATTAACATTTTTCACTTAAAAGCTATAAAAAAGCAGCAGGAGCTTAAGGTATCATGGTATAATGCACCGTAATCTGCACCCCACGCGTAGAGATTAAGGTATTTTTTCATATGAAATATAAAAATTTAAATTCAGGTTTTACGTTGGTTGAACTCGCTGTAGTCATGGTTATTATTGGGCTTCTTGTTGGCGGTGTTCTAAAAGGGCAACAGATGATACATACCGCCCGTGTTAATAAAACCATTCGCGATATTGAAGGGTATAATGCATCGTTTTCTATATTCTATGATCGTTTCCGCGCATATCCCGGTGATTATTTTTTCGCTACAACCCGTATTCCAGGGTGTAATGCCGCTTCTAATTGCTTAAACGGCAATGGAAATGGCGCAATTAACGGTAATAGTGCTACCATAGAAAACCCAGGGTGGAATCAATCCATTGCGACATGGCAAGAACCCTTTCAAGCATGGAAGCATTTAGCTCTTACGGATATAATTTCAGGTGTTGATTCCAGTGCAGATATTGGAAATTTAGGATGGGGTCAATCACATCCCGCAACGCCGTTAGGCGGTGGGTATGAACTTTATTACGACCCTGCTGTGTCGGCAACCTATTACATTACAGCAGGGTCAGGACATTTAATTCGCATGACTTATGGCGGTGTGACAGGAACCCCTATCGCACAAAACGGTTCGAGCCCCCTTACTCCTGAAGAAGCGTTCATGATCGATTCCAAGCTTGATGACGGCAATGGATATAGCGGCTATATGACGATTGAGGATGCAGGAAATGTCTGTGTCGTGGACGACGGTGGTGAGTATAATTTGCAAAATGACGGTAAAGATTGCATTGCATATTATTTTCTTAAGTGATTATCCATCTCTTAAATCTTCCCCTTCTTCTTAAACACAAACGAGATGATTTCGGCGACGGCTTGGAAGTAGTCGCTTGGGATGGATTGGTCGATTTCGATTACGTCGTAGAGGGCGCGAGCAAGGGGTTTGTTTTCGAAGATTTCTATATCGTTGTCTTTGGCGACTTCACGGATGCGCAGGGCGACTTCGTCCGTTCCTTTGGCAACGCATAGAGGCGCGTCCATGGTTTCGCGGTCGTATTTCAGGGCTATGGAATAGTGCGTCGGGTTGGTGATGATGACATCGGCTTCGGGCACGGCGGCCATCATGCGTTGGCGGGATTTTTCGGCGCGGAGCTGGCGCAGCTTTCCCTTCACATGCGGATCGCCTTCGGATTGTTTGAACTCGTCCTTGATTTCCTGACGGCTCATTTTCATCTTTTTGCTATGCTCATAACGTTGATAGACAAGATCGATCACCGCGATGACGAGTAGGACGATCAGCACGCCGATCATCAACCATATAATGAGGTCTTTTATTTCGAGCAACAGCGAGGGGATGGGGAGGCCGATAAGATGCTCTACCTTTTCGAAATAAGGGAGCAGGATGATTGTGCCGACCACGCCGATGGTGGTGATTTTCAGGATGCCTTTGGCGAACTCCATGAGGGAGCGACCGGAGAAAAGGCGGGAGAAGCCCTTGATGATGGAAATTTTGGAGATATCGGGCTTCATCGCCTCGGCAGAGAATAGCGGGCCGATTTGGATGAAGGGGGAGAAAAAGGCGGCGAGGACGAAGATGGCGAGTGGCACGCCGAGAATCATAAAGACTTGTTTAAACGCATCGCCGACGACGACCCCTAAACCGCCTGGCATGCGCGGCATGGCGTGGGATTGTTCGATATAGGTGCGCATGAGAACGGCTAGATCTTCGAAAATACTGCCGGAGAAGGCAGCAATGACGATGGTTCCGGCGAAGAGGAGCATCCAGTTATTGATTTCCTTGGATAGCGGGACTTGCCCCTTTTTCCGCGCATCTTCGAGCTTTTTGGCGGTGGGGTCTTCGGTTTTTTGGGAATCGTCGGTGTTATCGTCGGACATTTTTTACTTTAGCATAGTGATGCGGAAGTTTTTTAGTCTTATTTTTAAACCACGACGCACACAACGATCACGACGACATTGCGTATGTGGCAGCCATTTAAAACGTAATCGTCGTGTTCGTTGTGATCGTTGTGGTTCAATTGCCTGCGGCGCTTTTTTATTAGGAACCCGTGCTTCTTAGGAAGAACACCATCGCGTTTTCAAATTCGGAGAGCCAGAAGAGGTAGGTGGCGGAGAGGACCGTGGAAAGGACGATGAGGCCGCACAGGATTTGCAGCGGCAGGGCGATCATAAAGACCTGAATTTGCGGCATAAGGCGGGAGAGGACGCCCATGCCGACATAGATCATCAATGACATGACCAAGAATGGCGCGGCGATTTTTATGCCGATGGTAAAGGCCGATGATACGGCGCGGGCGATGAGCTGCGCCATTGATCCGGTGTCGGGCAGTGCGCCGATGGGGAAGAGTTCGTAGCTCTCGAAAACTCCACGAATGAGGAGATGATGCATGCCGGTGGCGAACATCAAAACGATTCCGGTGATGATGAGGAAGGCGGAAACGAGCGAGCCTTGGGACGCGAGCGCGGGGTTGAACATTTGCGCATTGGCGAAACCGGCGGAGACAGAGATTGCCATTCCGGCGGTATCCAGCGCCATGACAAATATCCGCGCGATTGCGCCGAAGAAAATGCCGATGATAAACTCCATCAGGATAATGATAAACATTCCGGTCGTGGCGGGCAGCGGGTCGGGGATGTAAGGGAGGCTGAATGGATAGAGGATAAAGACAAGCGCGATGGCGAAATGCAGGCGCACACGTTGGGAGACATATGTGTCTCCTATTCCCGGCATGATCATAATCGCCGTGCCGATACGCATAAAGGACAGCATGAAAGCGAATACGTTTAGGGTTAGAAATTCTTGAAGTGCCGATTGCATTTATTTCCTTCCTTTTACTTTTTCAGCGCGTTACGCATTCCTAAAATATGTCCAATATTCGTCGTCATGCGTGCCTTCTGAAAAAGTAAAAATAAGAAAATAAACACTCTCATATTATACACCTCACATCCCCAGCGTGATCATACGTCCGGCTAATGTCTCCATGAACACCATGAGGGTTTTCATCATTCCGGGCAAAAAGACAAACATTGCGAGGAAGATAGCGAGGATTTTAGGGACGAAGACGAGAGTGATTTCCTGCACTTGTGTTAAGGCCTGAACGAGGGCGATGGCGACACCGACAATCAAGCCCACAAGCAGGATTGGCGCGCCGAGTTCGATGGCGACCAAGAGAGCTTGGCGGGCGGTTTCGATGATTTCAGTTTCATTCATATTTTAAACCTATAGAGATTCTTAGATAAAATCAAAGGCGTCATACCGCGGCTTGACCGCGGTATCTGTCTGCTTAGCAATGAGATCCCGCGATCAAGTCGCGGGATGACGGATAGAGGCAGATCAAATCGGCATCGACATGATGTCTTGGTAGGCGGAGATCATGCGGTCGCGGACGGCGACGACGGTTTGGAGGGTTAGCTCGGCATCGGTTACGGCTTGGACAACTTCGGTCAGGTTCGCTTCGCCCGTGACAGCCTTGGCGGATATGGCTTCCGAATCGCGAATGGTTTCGACAGCATCGGAGGCCTTATCTTTTAGGAAATCGGCAAAGGATACGCCGCCGGAATCGCCTGTGCCCCCTGTTGTTGTGTCCTCGTCACCATTGCTTACGGCCTTTTGAACCATGTTCTGGTTCATGCGGTAGGCGTTTGCGGCGAAGGATGGGTCTGCGACTTTCATGTTCTTATCTTACCATTTAATTGCGGAGCATATCAATTGTGCGTTGTGCCATGCCGCGTGATTGTTCGAGAAGCCCTAAGTTAGCCTCGTAGGAACGTTGCGCCTCGCGGGCGTCTTGCATCTCTATCAAAGTTTTAACATTGGGCATTTTGACCATGCCGTTTTCATCGGCCGCGGGGTGGTCGGGGCGGTATTCGAGGGGGAATTGGCTTTCATTATCCACGCCGATCGCATCGACGGAGACGAGTTTGAAGCCAAGCTCGCGATCCAGCTCGTTTTTAAAGGAAATCGTCTGGCGGCGGTATGGGTCTTCGCCGGGGGTATCGCCGGTCGTATTCGCGTTGGCGATGTTTTCGGTGATGACGCGCACGCGTGTCCCTTGGGTTTTCATCCCTGCGGCGGAGACCTGAATGGCGTTTAGAATGTCGTTACCCATGTCCTAACTCCTTATCTTCCCGTTCCGAGGGCGCTACGGATGAGGCCTACATTCTTTTGGTATAGGTTGCTCATCAAATTGTAATCCATTGTGTTTTTGTTGGATTTTACGAGTTGCTCTTCAATTACGACGGAATTGCCGGATAAGGTCGCTTCATACACTTCTTTTTGCTTGCGGGCTTTGGCGGGGTCCATGCTTGATCCGCCGATGTGGTCCGCACTGCTGGAGGCCATGGAGACTTTTTGAATACCGCTGCGTCCGCCGGAGATATCGCCGAGGATTTTGCCGAAATCCTGTTCCTCAAGGTCGCGCGGGCGGTAGCCGGGCGTGTCCGCATTCGCGACATTTTGCGCGATGATGGATTGGCGCTGGCTCAGGAAATCCATTTTGGAGCCTATGGCCTGAAATAATGATATCGATTGCGTGGTCATGGTTTTACCCCTTAAACTCAAAATTACAGGTTCATATTTGCAGAAAGTGTGCCAAATGGTTGATGGTGAGGGCGAAAACCCGCTAACCCCCTTAAATATAAAGAAAATCCCGAAGCGCAAGACAGCGGTTTCGTTGACGCGGAATAAAGAGGTCAGCGATATCCCCCTTGTGAGCGCGGCGGGGCGGGGAAAAATTGCCGAGCAGATTTTGCAGCTTGCGTATGAGAACGGCATTCCGGTGCGTGAGGATAGTGTGCTGGCGGAGATGCTGACGAAGATCGAGCTGGATACACCTATCCCCTCCGAAGCTTTTATGGCGGTGGCGGAGATTTTGTCGTATGTATATCGGGCGAACGGGGAAGAGAAGCCCTTTGATACGACGTTTTTTGAAGCCGAACAATAATTCGTCATTGCACGGCTTGTCCGTGCAATCCAATATAGCAGGCATGTAATGACGATGAGGAAAAACAGGATAAAGCCATGGAATATTTGAAAGTTATTGCTGCGCTTGCGCTTGTTTTGGCGTTGATGGGGGGATTGATGCTTTTGCTTAAGAAGCTCGGGCTTGGTGGGCCGGTGGTGGATGCACGGGCGAAGAAGCGATTAAAAGTGGTCGAGATTTTGCCCGTTGATGCGAAGCATCGCTTGATGTTGATAAAGCGCGATGATGCCGAGCATTTGATTATGGTCGGGGGTAATGGTGAGGTGATGGTTGAACGGGATATAAAAGCACAGCAGAATGGTGATGATGATTAAGCGATTCCTTTTTGCCACTTTCTTTGTTTTGGGGTTAACCGCCCTACCCGATATTTCGTTTGCGCAATCGATCAATATTGATTTGGGTGGGGAGAATAGCGGGTCGGTGACGGGGCGTGTGGTTCAGCTTGTCGTGCTGATTACCGTTTTATCGCTCGCGCCGTCGATTCTCATTATGATGACGAGCTTTACGCGGATTGTTGTCGTGCTGTCATTCTTGCGAACCGCGCTTGGGCTGCAACAAACGCCGCCGAATACGGTGATGATCTCGCTCGCGATGTTTTTGACGCTGTTTATTATGGCCCCTACCCTACAGGCCGCGTATGAGAATGCGATTGTACCGCTTATGAGTGAGGATATTGACGAGGTGACTGCGTTTGAACGCGGGGCGGAGCCGTTTCATGCCTTTATGATGAGCCATGTGCGGGATAAAGATTTGAACATGTTTATGGAGCTGTCCGAAACGCCAATGCCCGAGGAAGCGGCTGATGTACCGATACAGGTTTTGATCCCGTCCTTTATGATTTCCGAGCTGCGGCGGGCGTTCGAGATTGGCTTTATGCTGTTCTTGCCGTTTTTGATTATTGATCTGGTGGTTGCTTCGATCCTGATGTCGATGGGGATGATGATGTTACCGCCGATTACGATATCCCTGCCGTTTAAGATTATGTTCTTTGTGCTGGTCGATGGGTGGTATCTGATTACCGGATCGATTATTCAGGGGTATAATCAGGTCGGGGTTGTGCCGACAGGCTAAGCCCCCTATTCCGACACCGCACGGTAGTTTTCAAGGAAATCGCTGAACAGATCGACTTCGGAGACGATGTCGAGGAGGGTATCGCGGTCGGCAAGAACGGCGGTTTGGCGGGGGCGGGTTATGACGTCGAAGATACGGGATTTTTGGGTCTGGCTCATGGCTTGGGCGTATTTTTCGCGCAGATTGGCCAAAGATATGCGATCCCCCGCCAGATTCAGCGCGATAGCGTGATTTAGGATGAGCGTGGCGTCTTCTTTTTCCAACGGACGGGTAAGGGAGAGGTCTTTATCCAAAATCACAGCCTGAAGCGCGGCGGCGGCATCATCCCAATATCCGGCGTTCCATGCGATATCGGCGCGGAGCTGGTTGACCGAAACCGTGGCAGGCAGTGTTTCCAATAGTGCGATGGCTTGATCGGGCTGCCCTTCGCGGGAAATGGCGCGGGCGTTGAGGAGCGATATTGTCTGGCTCTTATCCGTTGTTTTCTGCTCCTCGGGGAGGGTTTCGAAGGCGGCGGTGGCTTTTTCAAGGGCGGTGAGGGCTTCGGCGGATTTATCATCGAGGAGGTAGATCGCGGCGAGTTTTGTACCTACACCGTAGGCCTCCAAGCCTTTGAGGCGATGGGTCAATTGGTAATCAAGTAAGCCGGCGGCGCGACCGAGGAGGTCTGCCTTAACAAGGCGATCGGCGAGATTTTCGACGATGAGATTGCCGCGCTTATCGGTGGGGACAAGCTCGGTGAATTGTTCGTAAAGCGCGACGGCGGTGAGGGGGGAGAGGGTTTTTAGCTCATCGGTCAGGTAGAGATTGATGAAAACCTCGCTCATTTGATTGGCGATGCGTTTCCCGAGGCGGGTTCCGGCGCTGAAAGACATCGCTTCGCGCAGGATATTCAGGCCCTTCACGTATTCGCGGTTTTCGAAATAGGTGCGGCCTAGCCAGTAATTGATTTGCCGCTCCAGATCATCGCCGCGCCATGCGTAGCGGAGGCGTTCGAGGTTATCGATAGCCTCTTTCCCGTCGATTTTTCCGGTGTCGACAAGGAGGCGCGTGAGCGCGAGGCCGGCGCGGGCGCGGTACAGCTCGTCCGCTCCGGTGAGGAGTGGCTTCCAAAGCTTTGTTGTCGCCTCGGTATCGCCATCTTGCCTTGCGGCTTCGCCCTTGAGATATGTGAGGGCGGCGGTTTGCTGTTCGCTCAGGGATTTTTTGTTTTTGGCAATGGCGAGGAGGAGTTCATCCGCCATGCCTACATTTCCCGCACGCAGGGCAATTTCGGCGGCGGCGAGGCCGAGTTTATTAAAGATAAGCGGCGGGTAGGATTTTATGGCATCCGCCTTGCGCGGCATAATGGCGATGGCTTGGCGCCAATCGCCAAGATCGGCAAGAGCAAATGCGCGCCAAAAGCCGATTTCTTCGAATTGGCTTAATGCGGGGATAGAGAGATCCGTGAAGGCGTTACGGGTTTTCATGTCCAAGGCACGCGCCGCGCCGCGAATGGCGAGGAATTCCGGCGTACGGACAATTTCGGGGGTGTTATCCGCGATCAGGCCAAGAAATCCCAGCGCTTCCGCGCCCATGGCGTTGGAGAGATACATTTTCGCAAGGCTCATCAGCCCTTCGTTACGGGCGGATTGGGGGAGCTTATGCAGGCTTGCCAAAATGATGGAGCGGTTATCGCGTAGCGCGTCCTCGCCACCGAGTTGCCAATGTTTGAAATCGAAGATTTTGGCGCCGCTATACTCTTCGTGTTTTGTGGGGGTTTTTCCCTTTGCCATTTTATAATGGCTCGCGTCTTTTTCTGGTGTCGCGTCGAGTGTTTCGCTACGGCTCATGCGGCTTTCAGAGAGGATAGCCAGCCCTTCGGGGTGAGAGATGATGACGCCGTTATCGCGGAGCTTGATGGATAGATCGCTTCGTTTAGGGACAATGACGAGGCCGATTGCGGCGGGCAAGACATCAAAATCAACGAAGCGTTGCGGCAGGCCGCCTGCATAATCTGCTGCCGTTTTTGTTGTAATGATTTTTAAGGGAAGCCCCGTTAGTGGATCGGTATAATCGATAATTTTCCCGGGTTCGGAGAGCGGCCAGAGGATTGAGCCACTGCGCTCTTTGCCTTCTATGACTTTCATGCGTTGAGGGGGGATTGGTTTTGTTTTGCTCGGGGTGGCGGCGAGGATGATTTTCCAGAGCAAGCCACCGCCTTGGGTGCGGAGATACGCGCCTTCCACCATTGTTGTTTCAAAGGCAACCGCCCCTGTAAGCTTTTTCTTTTTAACCGTTGATAGGGCTTGCGCGTTTGGGCCGCTAATTTGAGGATCGAGGATGGAATCGGCCTTGTCATTGATCATGATGAGCTTATCCCCGCGTGCGAAAACGGCGAGGCCGAAGCTTTGTGAAGATGACATGGAAATGAGGTCGGGGGTTGCGGGTAGCACGCGCGGGACAACGCTCAGCGGCTTTTTCTCCACCGGTTCGACGGGCGCTTTGGCGACGATTTTTACGTTTTCAGCATGGTGTTCTTTGTGCGTTTCTTCTGGGGCTGGCTTGGCTGGTTCGGCCTGTGCCTTGATTTGGGGGGCGGGCGCGCCGCCTTTGGCATCGTAAATATCGATGATGGCGCGACCACCTATGTTAAAGCCGCGATATTCGCTTTGCCTGGGGATGGAAAGCGTTAGGGTTAATGGCGCTTCCCCCTGAATTTGAATGCCGCCGATATTGCGAATTCCACTCACATCGGGAACGGTGACGGATGCGTTTTTGGTAAAAGCAATCGTTAGCGTTGAGGGCGCATTTTTTTCAACCGTAAATTTTGTTTTTTGCGGCCAATTGAGCACAAGACGGGAATAGCCATCATGATCCGCCGCGCGCAAAGATACATCCAGCGCGGATGCGGCGCTTGGCAATGTTAGAATTATAAAGGCAAGAGCGCAAAAAAGGAGGCGAAAAACCATGATTCATTGTGCCATAGCAGGGGGTTAAGCGCAATTCATGATGCGCACTAATTCCCGAACTCGAAGAAGGCTTTTCGACGGCCATTATCTTGCATGATAACAATGTCAACGCGACGAGAGAGGCTTAAGCGCTCCTCCTCGTTCAGACCATTGGAGAGTTCGTCGTAACGGGCGCTGGAGAGGCCGCGAATCATGATATCACGGCTATAGCCAAACTCCCGCAGGAGGCGCGCGACCTCCCCTGCCCGCGCAAGGGACAGCGACCAGTTCGAGCTATATTCACTGCTTGAGGATGATGGGCGCGGGTCGGCGTGTCCGACGATTTCGATTCGATTGCGGATGCGTGATAACAACCCACCAAGACCGAAAAGCGCGCGTTTTCCTTGCGTACCGATTGATGTTTTTCCACCTTCAAATAAAATAGCTTGCGGGAGGGACACGATAAGGCGGTCACTTTGGTTGATCATAACGACGTTTTTAAGATGCTCGTTCTCCGCTATGCCGCGTTCAAGGATTTCGCGTAAATATTTAAGATCAAGCGAACGCGCCCGTTCAATTTTTAAAATAGAGATTGTGTCTTGTGGCCCCGCATTCTCGGGCGGGCTATAGAATTTACTTAGGCCACTAGAAAGAGAATCCACGACATCTTCCCATTTTTCCTCCTGAGGGACAGACATGGAATAAAGCAGAACGAAGAAGGTAAGCATTAAGGCGACAACATCGGTGAAGGTAATCAACCACAATGCTGGCGGTGTTTCATCATCGCTGGCTCCGGCGAAAACGCGGTTATAGGTTTGCGTACTGCTAGACCGCACAGCGGGAAGAGATGTGTGTGCCGCGTTTTCAGGTGGCGCGCCCTCTTCGGTTTTTACGCCTTTATTATTTTCACCCTCACTCATTGCACGACCTCCGCTTGCGCCCTTTCTTGCGGAAGGGTGAAGGGTTCATATCGCCGGAAATACAAATCGATGAAGCCCACCTCTCCCTTTTCCAAACCGGTAGAGATTAGCTTCCTCTCCATTCCCGCGCGCTCCAACGCGTCAGTGAAGGCCGCTGCAATTTTTATACTGTTTTTAAGGCTTTGTGGTGATTCCAATGCCATTTTTGCGGGCTCTGCATCCATGTTCATCACCATATCCATACGGTAGGGATTTTTACTTTCGCGGGTTTGGATAAGGGACACTAACGTTGGAAGAAACCCCTCATCAGTTTGCAATGTTTCGGATGCAAGCGGTGTTAATACCGCGCGTTCAAAGCGTGGAATTGGCATACGGATATGCATTTCCGTGCCAAGGCGGTTTTTAGTGACTTCATATCCTGTAATATGCGATTGGAAGACACCCTGAATTTTATCAAGGGTCGACCCTTCCCTTACCGATTTTTCAGCGGATTCAACCGTATTTGGCTTGAAGGTTTCCTCTTTAACCTCACGATCGGAAAAGGCCAGTGCGATGCTGTTGAGGACGGGGCGGGATTTGGTATCCTCGAAATCGGCTGTACCGTTCAAAATAATGAAGAACGAGAGCAGCATGATAAAGAGCGACAAAGCCAGATATTGATTAGCCATGTCGCCATTATACGTTAGATTTGATTTGAATTCACGCGATGATTAATCAAATGACGATTAATCAAAATCAGCGAGAAGTGCGTCGATATCATCTTGGGAGATTGCATTGCCGGGGAGCTGCGGGCCGTTCAGCAGATCTTCATCGGTGATGACACCGCTATCAGCTTTTTCTGTTTCGCCCCCATCTTCACCCTCATCAATTCCGGGGAGCTTGTCCCCGATAATTTGCATGAGCTTTGAAACCTTTGCTTCGATATCTTTAAGCGTTGTCACAACCTTTGTGATGCGTTGTCCCGTGATATCCTGAAACGAGCATGCCTCGAAAATCTTCATGGTTTCATTAACGATATCATTGACCTCATCACCCGTAAGCGCACTGGCCTTTTCCTGAATCACATCGCAAGAATCCATGATGGTTCCGGTTGCCTCGGCAGTAGCGGCCACAACAGCGTCCAGTTCATCCGTTGCGGTCGGGATATGGGTATCATTGATTTCGGATGGGCGAGTGGAGCCAAGCTCTTTTCTCGCATCGTCGATGATTTTTTGAAGCTCTTGCAGCTCTTGGAAAATCGCGATTGTACCGTCATCGTTTTGGTGCTCGACCTTTTCAATGACCGAGTTAATAATTTTCACAACTTGGTCGCGTTCATATGAGTGATGCTCGTCTTGTGATTGAACAGATTCATTCATGCGTTTATTCCCTTCTTTTTTATGAAGATATTTAGATTTATTGCAGTAAAAGGCTGCTTAAAACTCACCGAGCACAGCGGTCATTTTTGCCTTTAGCGTTTCCGCGTTGAAGGGTTTTACGATGTAGTTATTCACGCCGGCCTGCTTTGCCATGATAACGTTTTCAGTTTTGCTTTCCGCCGTCACCATAATAAATGGTGTGGTTTTATAAGCCTGATCCGAGGCGCGAACTTCTTTCAAAAAATCATAACCGGTCATGGGCTCCATATTCCAATCAGAGATAATTAAACCGTATGGTTTAGCCTTAACCTTTTCCAAAGCCTCTTCCCCGTCAGAGGCCTCGTCAACATTACTAAAGCCAAGCTGCTTCAGCAGATTTTTTATAATACGTAACATTGTATTGTAATCATCCACGATAAGGACACTCATATTTTTATCAACGGCCACGATATATCTCCTTTAGACCTTAACCTTTGCAAGTATTTGCTTTGACGCAAAACGTCAGTAACCGAGTATGCCTGCAAAAGGTTAACGCTTTATAACTGCATGAAAGAAAACTCAGAAAAATAATCCTAAGGATAAGTGTACCCGAATCTGGTGAATGGTTGAAGGGCAAATATACGCTTTATCCCCTCCCTGTGCGCGTGTCGATTATTGTGGCAAATCAGGGAGCTTCTTTTGCTCGGCCAGCATGATTGTGATTGTGCGTGCGCGCTCGGCGTTCATAGCCGCCAAAACGGGGGATAGACGACGTTCGGACATCCGCCCCATAACAGCGACAAGAACATCAAGGTCGAGCGTATCAAAAATGCGGGCCGCATCCTTTGGCTTCATACCCTCGTATATTTTGACCAAAGACGTGATTTGCGCTTGCTCCTCTTCGGATTGTTGATTGAGGAGGGTTTCAAGTTCGGTGCGCAGGGCGGTGAGCTCTTGGTATTTTCGATCCAGCTCTTGCTCGGCGGCGCGCAGGAGAGCTTCGCGGGTGGTAAGATTGCGTTCTTTTTGATCGACTTTTTCGCGGCGGGCTCGTAGGTCTTCGAACATTTTTGCGTTTACGGCGTTAAACTCCAGCTCGTCATCACTGGCGTCGCGCCATTTGGGTGTTTCCGGTTCTTCTTCGGACACTTCTTCTTTTGCCTCTGCGTGTTCGGCTTCTTTGGGCTTTTCTTCTTTGGGCTTTTCCGTTTTATCGCCCGCAGCGATGGCATTTCCGGCCTGCGGGAAGCCGCCGATGATTTCCACGAAGCGGAAACCGAAGGACAAGAATGCCACGACGATTAAAAAAGGCAGGATTTTGATTTGCTTCATGTTGTTCATAGATTCTTTATTTATGCGCCCTTATGTTTTGGCCTTCTTTAGGGCTTTGTACAATTCTTTTTCTGCGGCGCTGGGGAGTTTTTCCATGCTTTCATCTTCTATCATCTCATCATCTTCGAAGTCGGCATCATGTATCGCGAAGCCGTCTTCTTTTTTACGGCGAGAGATCGGGGTTACCTTATTGGTGTCGCTTAACCCTTCCAACCTTTCGGCGAGGCGATCGCTGGCTTGGTTAATGACTTCCATTTCGTCTTTTAAATCCTTGGCACGGGCGACTTGGCGATAGAGGTTATCGCCGGCGCTTTGTGCATTTTCCTTCATGTTTTTAATCGCTTCATCTGCTTTTGTGATGTAAGTATTTAACTCCTGCATCATGGCGTTAAATTCGCTGCGGCTTTTGCGAAATTCGTTTAGCGCGCTGCTGAGGCGGGTGGCGTAGAACAGGAACGCGCCCAGTCCGGCTAAAATCAAAATATCTAAAATTATTCCATACTCAGTCATGTTATATCCTCACTTATTGATAAGGGGGTTAATCGTCTTCATCGGGTTCGGGTTCGATATAGCTTTCGACGCGTACCGCAATGTGCTCTTGCTTTTGCCCGACCGGTCCTTTGTACATCGGAAAATGACCGCAGCGAAGCTCGAGATCATCTTCGGTACGGGTTTGGAACATGATGGTCGAGCCGATTTTCCAATTCATCATCTCACCCAAAGATAAGACTTTTTCGCCCAAAATCGCCTGAAGCTGTACGTCGGTTTTATAGAGTTCGTGGGTCAGGTGACTTTCCCAGATGGAGTCGCGCCCGAATTTTTCCCCCATGAACATCTGCAAGAGAAGTTCGCGGATTGGTTCTAGCGTCGCATAGGGGATTAGCACTTCAACACGTCCACCGCGATCGCCCATATCAACCCGCAAGCGCGCGAGCACACAGGCGTTGCCGCTTTGGGTTATGGTGGCGAAGCGCGGGTTTGTTTCCATGCGGTCGAGGTTAAAACTGACGGGGGAGAGAGGATCGAAGGCGGAAGAAAGATCGCCCAGCGTGACCGATACCATTTTCTCGACCAGTTTTGTTTCGATGGTCGTATAGGGGCGTCCCTCGACGCGAATGGCGGGCGTTCCCTTTCGCCCCCCAAGAAGCACATCAACGATGGAGTAGATCAGCGCGGAATCAGTGACCATCAGACCGTTATTATCCCATTCCTCAGCCTTGAAAACCGAGAGCATGGCGGGGAGCGGGATGGAATTCATGTAATCGCCGAAACGCACGGTGGAGACTTGGTCAAGGCTAACCTCGACATTATCTGTGGTGAGGTTACGTAAGGATGTGGACATCAAGCGGACAAGACGGTCAAAGACAATGTCGAGCATCGGCAGGCGTTCATAATTGACCATCGCCGAATTAATCAGCGCCATCACGCCGGACGTTTCGCCCGCGCCATCATCATCATCAAAGCCAAGAAGGGAGTCGATTTCTTCCTGGTTCAAGATCCGCGTGCCACCGTCACCATCATCGATAAGGGTGCCATCATCGGCGTCGGGCATGACCTCCGCTGCAGCACCATCGCCTGCGCCGCCATCCTCATCGCCCGCCATAGCCTCCCATTCGGCCATGACTGCGCGTTCTTCTTCGCTCATTTCTTCGACTTCGGACACTGCTTTTTTCGCTAACCTTTAATTCTTACTTTTTTATTCAAATGTTTATTTTGCAATCTTTATGCCACTTATCGCCTACTGGATCAAAATCTCCTGAAACAGGACGTCTTTGACCTCTATCGGGGCGGCGGCTTGGTTCACGCGCCACAAAAGTTCAGTTTGAAGACGGTAAATACCGGCAGAGCCACGCAGATCACGCACGCGCAGCTCCCGCAGATATGTTTGGAATTGGTCAATAACGCGGGGGATAATCGCCTCGACAGCGGCATTATCGCCGCTATTGGCGAGTTCAAGCTGAACAGAAAGGCGTAGATAGCGGGGCGTGCCACCTTCGGTATTTAAGTTCACAATCATGGTCGGGATCTCAACGAATGCGCCGCCACCACCGTGACCGTCGCCATATCCATCGCCGTGACCATCATCTTTTTTCGCGTGACTGTCGTCTTTGCCATGCCCGTCATCACCGTGCTCTTCTTCGGGACAGGCATGAACAACCTCACCATGATCATCCACTTCCTCGACGCATTCCTCGGCCTTTTTACCGAGCACACTATCCAGCATGCCGGAGAAATACAGCCCCGCACCGATCAAGATAAGCGCAACAGGAATAGCCAGGATGATCATCTTTTTCTTATTATCATCACCGCCCTCGCCCTCTTGTCCTTCTGCGCCTTCGACAGCATCGGCATTTTCGTTTTCGGGGTTTTCATTCTCTTGATCTTCGTCGGCCATTTTATGAGATCCTTTTTGAACTGAGGGAATATGCGCGAATATGCGCCTCTTTATAATATATCGTGTTTTAAAGGAGAAATACAGCCTTGGGCGCAATCGGGTAATATTTTCCTGTCTTTAGCAGATTTTGCACGGTGCATAACATGATGGGGGAAGGGCTTCATACCCTCAACCCCTTACGATTCCATAAGAAATGCTTCTGGCATGGCGTGTGCAATGCTCCTTTGGCAAAGGAATTTATACGCATGGAAAATAGTATTTATCTTGGGTTATCGCGGCAAATGGCTATTCGGGCCGATATGCAGATTACCTCTAACAATATCGCGAACATGAATACGACCGGCTTTCGCGGGCAAAATTTGGTGTTCGAGGAATATTTGGGTAAGCCGAGCGGGCATGATGATCCACTCTCTTTTGTGGCTAATCGCGGGCAGTATGACATTACCGATCCGGGTTCTATGCAATTGACGGGCAATCCGCTCAATGTCGCGCTCGAAGGGCCGGGATTTATCAGCATTCAAAAGCCGGACGGAGAAATTGCCTATACAAGAGACGGGAATTTCCAAATTGACCCCAGCGGGATTTTGATGACGCAGCAAGGCTTTCCCGTTGCCTCGACAGGTGGCGCGAGCATTACGATCCCAGCAGATTCAACCGAGATTAAAATCGATAAAAACGGTGCGATCTCAAACCAAAGCGGCGTTGTCGGGCAAATCGGTATTTCCGAATTTGATAATCCGCAGAACTTAAAGCCAATGGGGAATAACCTTTATGACCCTGGCGGCGCGGCGGCTCAACCGGCGAGTGAGACAGTGGTGCAGCAAGGGGTATTGGAAGGATCGAACGTTAATGCAGTGACAGAATTGACGCGATTGATTGAGATCAGCCGCGAATACACATCGCTGCAAAATTTACTGAATAATGAAAGCGACCGCCTACGGAGTGCGGTGCAAAAACTAACGGAAAGTAGTTAAGAGGAGTAATTTAATATGAGATCACTGGATATCGGCGCGACGGGGATGTTGGCTCAACAAACAAATGTTGATGTTATTTCGAACAACATCGCCAACATGACCACGACGGGATTTAAGAAGCAGCGTGCGGCGTTTGCGGATTTGATTTATCAAAATATTGATCGTCCGGGGTCTAGCTCCTCGGATAGTGGGACAATTTTGCCGACGGGATTGCAGCTTGGCCTCGGGGTTAAGACCAATGGCGTTTATCGCACAACATCACAAGGCTCGCTCGAGATTACTGACAACTCGCTTGATCTGGCGGTGACGGGTGAGGGGTATTTTCAGGTGCAATTGCCGAGCGGCGAGACGGCCTATACCCGCGATGGTACGTTCCAGCGCAATGAAAATGGCGAGCTGGTGACTATTCAAGGCTACACCGTTGATCCGGGCATTACGATCCCCGAAGACGCCATTGCGATTGATATTAATAGCGAAGGGGAAGTTCTGGTTTCCATTTTGGGGCAGACAACCACTTCAAATGTCGGGCAATTGCAATTGGCGCGATTTGTGAACCCTGTCGGCCTCGCAGCGATTGGCGATAATTTATTCACCGAGACAGAAGCCTCCGGCACGGCATCAACAGGAACACCGAACCAAGATGGGTTTGGCGGGGTTGCGCAAGGCACGCTGGAGCAATCGAACGTCAATGTAGTTGAGGAATTAACCATGCTAATCGAGGCGCAGCGCGCGTATGAGATGAATTCGACCGTGATTTCCACTTCGGATGAAATGTTGCAGGCGGTTAGTCAGTTGAGATAACGGGACAATTAGGATAACGAGATGACGAGAAAAATTTTAACATTCTATGTGGCCTTAATTGCGGTGATCGGGTTGGCGGTTTACCCGCATTCGGCGGCGGCGGTGAACCTTAAGAACCACAGCATTGTTGAGGAAAATATCATTACGCTTGACGATGTTTTCTTTGGCCTGTCGCCGAATAAGGGCGCGAAAGTGCTGGGTGCGGCGCCGCATCCGGGGACGGAGATGGTTTTGAATGCGCGTACGCTCCTGCGGATTGCGGTGGCGATGGATTTGCCTTGGCGACCTCAACATGCGGGGGAGCATGTGGTGCTAACGCGCTCGGCCAGTGTGGTTGAGGTTGATATGATCAAAGATGCCCTTAGAAGCGAAATTGCCGAACACGGGATGAGCGGGAGTTACGACATCGCGTTTAACGGTGCGCTATCGGATATTATCTTACCCGCCGAGCATGTGCCGAGCGTGGATGTGCAATCGATTAATCTGCGTGAGGCCAGCGGGCGGTTTGATGCCGTGCTTGTCGCGCCGTCAAAGGATATGCCATTGCAGACCGTCCGCGTCACAGGCATGGTGCAGCGCATGGTTGATGTTCCGGTACTACGGACAAGTTTTCGCGGCGGGAGCATTATCCGTGAGCGGGATCTAGACTATGTGAGCATTCGCGAAACGCAGCTCAAGGGCGGGATGGCGCTCAATGCCTCGGATGTGATCGGCCTTACGCCGCGCCGGATGGTTTTATCGGGCAAGCCAATATCGCTTAACGACCTCGAAGCGCCGCAGATTGTCGGGCGCGGGGATTTGGTAACGATTAGCTACAATCACGCCGGCATGCGCCTAACCGCGCAGGGCAAGGCATTGGAGGGCGGCGCGAAAGGCGAGGCCATCCGTGTATCCAATGTGGCCTCTAACCGGACTTTAGCCGCCGTTATCACCGGTGAGCGGCAAGTTAAGATAGAAGGGTTTTAATCATGAGACAGTTTAAATTAGCATTAATGCTCAGCGCGGCAATATCATTGAGCGCCTGTAGCATGAGCGAGCGGCTCGCCAATATCGGTGAAACGCCGGAGACGACGCAGATTGTCAACCCGACAACGCAAAAGGGATATCAGCCGGTGAGCCTCCCTATGCCCTCGCCGAAGAATATCACGCCGCAGCAAAACTCGCTTTGGGCGTATGACCGCACGACGTTCTTTAAGGATCAGCGTGCCAATGATGTCGGCGACATTATTACGGTGGTTGTGAATATTGATGACAAGGCGGAGCTGGAGAATGAAAGCAGCCGTTCGCGCACGGGGGATGAGGATGCTACCCTACCCTCGCTCCTTGGAATGGAAGCGGATTTAGCGCAATTTTTGCCCGAAGCGGTGAGCAATACGAATTTGGTTGATTTCAATTCCTCCTCCACAAGCTCCGGCACGGGTGCGATTGATCGTGAAGAAGAGGTGACGGTGCAGCTCGCGGCGCTAGTGACGCAGGTTTTGCCGAATGGGAATTTGGTGATTAACGGGCGGCAAGAGGTGGTCGTAAATTTTGAAAAGCGTATCTTGCAAATTGACGGCGTAATCCGCCCGCAGGACATCACGATTGAAAACACCATCCCGTCCGAAAAAATCGCCGAAGCCCGCATTGCCTATGGCGGCGAAGGACAAATCACAGATGTGCAGCAGCCACGCTATGGGCAGCAATTGTACGATATTGTGTTTCCATTTTAATCCACCCAACCATCATCCCGCGACTTGATCGCGGGATCTCATAGATTGGCAAAAAGATACCGCGGTCAAGCCGCGGTATGACGCTATGGGGTTAATCATCCCGCTGGGTTTTTTCCATGCGTTCGTGGCGCTCTTGGGCTTCCAATGTCATGGTGGCGATGGGGCGGGCTTTTAGGCGGGCGATGGAAATTGTGTCGCCGGTTTCTTCGCAATAGCCGTACTCATCTTCATCAATGCGCCCCAATGCAGAATTGATTTTTGAAATCAATTTACGCTCACGGTCGCGGGTGCGGAGTTCGAGGGCGTGGTCCGTTTCCTCGGACGCGCGGTCGGCAAGGTCTGGTTTTTGTAAATCTGAGGATTGCAGGGTGTTGGCGATTGTCTCTTGGGATTCGCGCAAGAGTTCTTCGCGCCACTGGATGAGCTGCTGGCGGAAATATTCCTTCATGATGTCATTCATGAATTCGCCCTTATCGGCTTCCGGATCATAGTCGGGTGGAACGATTGTGCTTGTCGGCTTCGTCATTTTATTTCCCTTTACACGTATATTTTGAAGGCTGGAATATAATCCGATGGGGGAAAACGTGCAAGATAAAAATCGTCCTTACATCGTCATTACACGACTAAGAGAAGTAAAGTCCGTGCAAATGACAAAATCGCTCACTAGGCCTTGCATTTTGCGGAATTGCATATTTTATCTCTCTTTTTTAAACGCGGAGATTCAGAGATACAGAGTTTGTTTTTAAAGATAAACATCTCTGGAACTCCGAAACTCCGCGTAAATCCTTATTACCCGCGCGCTTCCAGCGCGACTCTCATCTTCGCCAACTCCACCTGCGCACGCAGGTCGATTTCGTCCATGATGCCGGTGAGGGTCGGGTCGGTGATTTGTTCGCGGTGGGAGGCAACAACATCGGCGATATCGATCATATGCCCGAGCGTGAGGCCGCCGCCCAACATCTGATCCCGCAGGCCATCGAGCATATCGAGGATTTTTGTGCTGCGTTTGCGCATACGTTTTTTTGCCGCGCCCTGTGTCGGGTCCTCGACCTCTTGCACAGCGAGGAGCGCATCGACTTGGGCGATAGATTGGCTAGCGCCGGTTGCCGCCGCGCTGCTGGTTTCTGCCGCGCCGTGGGAAGCAATGAGCGCGTCGAAACCGCCATCACCAAGCCCCGCATCGCCCTTGCTCTCGGCCTTTTTAGCCTTGTTTACACCGCCTGTTTTGCTGCCACCTTGAATCTTCATAGGCAGATCATACCAAAATGGCACGGGGCGTGCATTGTTTTCTTTTGAATAGAGTATGAGGATAGTATGAGTACATATAAGCATTTGATTTCATTAAAAACCATCATCATGGCGAGTATTATTTGCCTATTCATCCCTACCCCGTCCGCATGGGCAAAAACGTCGCGTATTAAGGATATTGTGAATATCGAGAGCGTGCGGGACAACCAGTTGATTGGTTATGGTTTAGTTGTCGGCCTTAACGGGACGGGGGATTCCTTGAACAACTCCCCCTTCACGCAGCGTTCCTTGATTTCGATGTTAGAGCGCCTTGGCGTTAGTGTTTTAGGCGAGAATTTGAATACGGGGAATGTTGCCGCCGTTATGGTGACCGCCACCCTGCCCCCCTTTACCAACCAAGGATCGCGCATTGATATTAGTGTCTCGGCGATGGGGGATGCGGAAAGTTTGCTTGGCGGGACGTTGCTTGTGACGCCCCTTATGGCGGCGGATGGTGAGATTTATGCGATTGCGCAGGGGGAGATTAGCATCTCCGGCTTTACCGCGCAGGGGCAAGGCGGGACAGTGACGCAGAATATCCCGACCTCGGGCCGGATTGCCGAAGGGGCAATTGTCGAGCGGGAGATTGATTTTAAACTTGAAGATTTAAAGAGCGTACGGCTCGCGCTTAAAAATCCGGATTTCACAACCTCGCGGCGCATTGCGCAGGGGATTAACGGGTTTTTGAATGCCGGCATAGCAAAGGCAGAAAATTCCGCGAGTGTTCGCATGGAGCTTCCCGATGGGTATGACGGGACGATTGTGGATTTGATTACGGATATCGAACAATTACCCGTACAGCCGGATCAGCCCGCACGCATCGTAATATCCGAACGCACAGGTGTGATCGTGATGGGATCAAATGTACGGATTAGTGATGTTGCGATCGCCCAAGGAAATTTAACGATTAGCGTCACCGAAACCCCCCAAGTATCCCAACCCAACCCCTTTGCCGAAGCGGGCGAGACGGTGACCGTGCCGCGCACCGATATAGCGGTTAATCAGGGGCAAGGGAAGCTGACTGCGCTGCAGACCGGTGTGACGTTGCAAGATATGGTGACGGGGCTGAACAAGCTCGGAATTCAACCGCGTGACATTATTACGATCCTGCAGGCCGTGAAGGCGGCGGGCGCGTTGCAAGCCGAGATTGAGGTGATCTAGCGATGAATGATCTTCTTCTTTCCAATGCACAAGTGATGATGGGGCAAGCCGGACAAACCGACATGAGCGCCGCCGTGCGCAACATGCGCGAACAAGCGAGCCAATCGAAGAGCGATGACGAGGCCATGATGATCGCTAAGGAATTCGAAGCTGTCTTTGTCACCGAAATGATGAAGCCGATGTTTGAAGGGATTGATATTGCGAACTCCGATTTTGGCGGCGGTAAGGGGGAGGAAGTTTTTAACAAGCTCCTCTTGCAAGAATACGGCAAAGAGATTGCGGAGCGCGGTGGCCTTGGCATTGCCGAGGAGGTCAAAGAGATGATTTTGGAACTACAAGGGGCACAGAGCGACACAAGCCAATCGCCACAACGAAATATAGGAGATGTGATCAATGCATACACGACACACAGCACTTCGCAAGACTAATGATAATTTTGATAGCGCCGGATTCGAGGCCGGTGTCGAGGCGCTTTTGAGTAAACCCAAAGAGCAGCTTTTTGAAGGTTTGATCAATAAAAGCCGCACCTTGTTGCAGATGGCGCGGGATGAGGCGGATTTTCTTACGCGGCATGATCTGAGCGGCTTTACCGCGTTACAGCATGATAAACGCGATTTATCGCAACGTTATAGCGATGCGTGCGAGGCGTTTCATGCGCGGGTGGAGGAATATCGCGGGATCTCCCCTGCCCTGCTGGACCGGCTTGAAACCTTACAGCAGCAAATTGGCGAGACGGCGCGGAAGAATAATGCGGCGATGCAGGCTCTTATTGCCGCGCATAATGATGTGGGCGGTGGCTGCGCGACCCTTATTGCTGCGCAGGAAATCGGGCAAGGTTTTAGTGATTAGATATTAGCCGTTAGAAATTAGTTAAGGAGATAAATAAGAATGGATCGAGAATTTTCACGCCACAAAAATGCACGCACTACACGGATTTTATCCGAAGATCCGGCGCAGGCCATCAATGAGATGATGGAGACGATTAATGTGATGCGCGCGCTTTATGTGCGGGAGAATGAATGCCTTGAGGCCTCGGATGCGCGGAGCTTTCTTGAGCTCCAACAAGAAAAGATGGAGACGGCGCAAAAGTACCAGCGTTCTATCACCGAGATTATGACGCGGCGGGACGAGATCAAGCAGGCAGATCCGGAATTGAAGGATCGCCTTGCCGAATTATATGGTGCGTTTTCCGAAGATTTGCAGCGCAATCAGAGCGTCCTATCACGCATGCAAAAAACGACAGACCGCCTCAAACAAACCATCAGCCGCGCCACGCGTGAGGCAGTGCAAAAGCAATCCGCGCTCAATTACGGGAAGTCAGGAGCACTTAACAATGATCCAAAGAAGATTGTGTCGTCAGGGTTAATTGAAACCGCTTAGGCCTCAGAACTGTCATCCTGCGACTCGCACCCAAAGGGCATCAAAATCGCAGGATCTCACGATGAGGAAACAGATCCTGCGGTTAAACCGCAGGATGACAAATGAGGAAAAATGGCACGCAGGTTGCAAATAAACCTCGTGAAGAGATGAAAGATATATGAATTATGACACGCGCATTAGTAAGGGAATGATATGGATTTAGCCCAATTTCTTGTTCCCAACACACAGAATAACCCTCCCAAAACCCAGCAAGGCAGCAATGCTTTGCCGGGTTCAGGTGTTTCTGCTGAAGGCTTGGAAAAAGAGGGCTTAAGCGCGTTTGATCAAATTCTTAATTCAGTTAACGGCGTACAGGACACGCAATTCGATACATCGCAGGATGCGAGCCTTTCGGATGAGGGATTGATCAGTATTGCCACCCCGCAAGAACCATTGACCGAAGGGGAAGAAATTGCCGCGCTTCTTGGCATGGTGGATCAAGTGACCGGGCAAAATTTGCCGCCTGCGTTGCTTGAGGCTTTGCCGGTTGAGCTTCGTGCTGCCCTGCCCCAAAATGCAACGCCGGAACAGCTTAACGTAGCGCTAGAGACGTTCTTGCACGATAACCCGCAACGGATTGGTGAGGTTTTATCGCTTGTGCAGAGCCATGGCGTTGATGTTTCGAGTGTAGATATCGGCGCGGTTTTAAACGGGATCGAGCCTTCGGCGCTCCCCTCCTCCGATGTCACTGCCTCGCTTGAAACGCAAGCGTTGCAGCATACGGTTAGCCATGCGGTTTCTGCGCCCGAGGCGTCTTTATCCGCGCGGCTTGGCATTTTGGATACGGTGATTGTTGCCGATGATGCGCCGCAAGCCCCCGCAGCGCAAACATCACAAACACCTGCCAACGCCCTGACGCTTAGCGATGAGCAGATTAGCAATATTGCACGCTTATTGGACACCAATAGCAGCGGCATTCCCAATATCCCAGATCTAACCACGACAGGCATGACAATCGAGCAGATTGCCGAGTTGCCCGTTGTGAATGAAGCCGCGCCGGAGATTGGCGAACGTGTGAATTTAGTGGATCAGTTTGTGAGCTTGGTGACACCGAATAAGAGTACAGAGGATGGCTTAAACATTGCGCAAACGCTTAATAATCTTGTGGTTGGCGATGTACCGGATCAAAATGCTTTGCAGCCCGTGACACCGCTCGCGCCAGTTGAAGAGCCTAGCAATTTCGAGCTTCTCCTAAAACAGCTTATCGGCTTTCAAGGCGGTAATGACAATCAGGCAGCAACTACGCCGCGCGGTGAAAACCCTGCATCTCAAAACGGCATTGGACGTGGTGCGGATGCCGGACAAGATGTTCTGCCCCTTCGTCAATCCATGACGCAAAATACGGCACTTAACGGCGCCAGCGGCAATGACGTTATCTTGCCGCCTGCACCCCTAACGGGCAGCGGAGCGGAGTTCTCTGATGTGTTGAACACGACTGCACTCTCAAGCTCTTCACCGATCTTAACACCGGGGCAAAGCGCCCTTCTCGCTCAAGCCAATAGCGCGAGCGCATCCCATCCGGCGACACAGATGGTTGCCGCGACTTTGCAAAAAGGCGGGCAATTGGGGCAGGATACGCAGATTACTCTACGCCTTGACCCCGCCGAATTGGGGAAGGTCGAGGTTAAGCTTAGCTTTGATGTAGATAACGCTATGCGCGCGGTTGTGACGGCGGAGAAGCCCGAGACACATATGATGATGCAGCGCGATTCGAACGCCCTTATGAAATCCTTGCAAGAGGCGGGCATCAACATCGATTCGGATAGCGGCTTGAGCTTTGAGCTCGCCCAAGACGGGTCATTCTTTGACAATCAAGATAAAGAGAGCGGCGGGAACGGGAGTTCCGGCAGCGATAGCGATTTAGGTGATATCACAGCCAACAGCGATGATGCGGATGTAATCGAAAGTAGCATGACGTGGGAGCACAACCCCGAGACAGGCCACACGCATTACAGCATTCTGGCCTAAAACTGGCACGATACTTGCTTAGCAATATATGAGAGATTTAAGAATACCCTTGTGAGCCTGTAGCCCTCTCAATACCCTAACCCCCACAGCTCACAAGGGGTCGTTATAGTGTTAACATGTCGAGGAGCGATTGAGACACTATAACTGGGCGCATCGGGCACCCCCGCATGTGATGAATCATCGCACAACGCTGCGATGCGCCCCCTTTTTTAATCAGATAATTTTAATCATCTGATTAAAAAAGGGCTCTTTAAAAACCTTTTCGCGGGCTTCACCCCTCATTGATTTTGTATAATTTGATAAAATCATTAACATTCTCTTCACTTTTTTGGTATAGTATGTAAGTAAGGATTCAAGTATTGGATCTGATTTACGGTAAAGCGCCGTGGAGCCTAGGAAAGGAATGAGTTCATGTCTTCGGATGTTGGATTAACATCAGCGTTAAGAAGCAATCTCGCTTCGCTACAAAACGCAAAAGGCAGTTCAGGGCACTCTCGCGCTCGAGAAGCCGGAGGCACATCGTCTCAACCTTCCCCACATGCCAGCAGCACCATCAGCAACCAAACCCTTAGCACCCACGCGAATGAACTGCAGGGCGTTTTGGATGGGATCAGCTCCTCGGTTAAGATATTAGAAGCCGCGAGCAATGCCGCAGCAAAGCTTTCCACGCTCTTGAATGAAACAGAACAATTTGTCAGCAATGTCTTGACGCAGTTTAAACAGGCCGAGAACAACACGCCGGAAAATTACAAAATCCTCAACCAGAATATCGCCGAAGTTCTAAACCGGATTGATGAAATTGTTGGTGAGGGTGCCTATAAGGGCAAAAACCTGCTCACTGGCCACACATTGGAAACCTCCTTTAACGCCGGACGTCCGCTTGTCACGACGGGGCTTGATGTCTCCACAAAGGGACTATCACTGCCGCCGCCGCCAGTTACAAGTATTTCGGCCGTCGAGAATTTTGCCAGCAGCATCGCCGCCGCGCAGATTGACATTGCGGAGCTTCAGCAATTCGTCAATGAAGATTTATCCCTCACGCAGACACGACGTGACTTCACGCAAGAGAGCATCTCAACACTGGTCGATAGTGGTGATTTAAACATTTTTGATCAAGATGAAGAGGCAGTCAATCTCCTCGCCCTGAAAACACGCCAAGCCTTGAGCGGGAGCGACATTTCACTGGCTGGCGAGAACCAGAAATCCATCTTCAAGCTATTTTAAAACCATAAAGTTTGCGGGGCGTATGCCCGACAACCACAGAAAAAAGGCCGGAAAACCACCCCCCTCCATTTTCCGGCCTTTATCTTTGCCTTTTTGGCTGTATACTTAGTTCCCTATGGCGCTTGTAATTGACCTAAAACCCAATGAAAAAATCCTGATTGGCACGGCGGTAATCACCAATGACAGCCAACGAACGCGCCTGCATATTGCCGGCGATGCCCCGATTATGCGGGAGAAGGATGTCATGCGCGAAGAAGATGCGGACAGCCCATGTCACCGCGCCTACTTCCTCATTCAATGCATGTATCTGGCGCGTAACCCACGGGAATATCATAAAAAATACTTTGATTGCGTACGGGAAATCCAGATGGCCTCCCCCTCCAGCCGGATATTTTTCATGCAAATTAACGACCAGATCATCGCGGGGGCGTATTACAAGGCACTAAAACTAGCACGGGAATTGATCGATCATGAAAGGGAGTTGTTAGAGCATGCCACCCAACAATAACCCCAATACGAACACCCCCTATGCCGATGCCGCCGGCGCGTACGGCGATCAGGCGCAGAAAAACGCACCGAGCCAGCGGGATATCGAGGCGCGGGTTCTGCTCAAATCCGCCAAACGCCTTGCCGATTTAAAAGAAACCCTTGATACGGTGAGTGCGGAGGAAATCGAAGAAGCGCTGAAATACAACCGTCAAATCTGGATGATGTTTTACGATACCGCCGTTGAAAATCCGAACACAGATAGCAATGATGCCTTGCGGAGCAATATCATCAATCTTGCGAATTTTATCTTCAAGCGCGAGATCGAGATTACCGCCGCGCCGGATGCGCAAAAATTCGATGTATTGATCAACATTAACAAAGAAATCGCAGCCGGATTAATGAGCACGGCACAAATAGAGGGCGATTAAACAACAAAGCGAAATTCTCCACCGCAACGACTTAACAAAACAAGGTAAATCAGATATATTAAACTCCCATACACCCCTACAAAATAAAGCAGGAACAGACAGAATGTCCGAAGATGGAAGCATTAAACAAGCAATACAGGCCTTAATAGAAGGAGACTACAGACACATAATTGAAGGAGAAAGCGAAACTCACCACCTGCTAAAGACTTTGTGCTCAACCCTCAAAAAGAAAACGCAAGACGATATGAGCTCTGTCGTATCCCTTTCCGTTGAAGCAAACGAGACAGCTATCTTTTCCGCGCAAATGTTTTACAATTTGCAAAAAGTCGACAATAAAGCGCAAGCCATCGCCGCAGCCGGAGAGGAAATGACCGCGACAGTACGTGAAATCGGCACCTACGGGAAAAACATCTCCCACCAAGCCGAGGAAGCACAACAGGCCAGTGCTGCTGGCGAGCATTCTTATAAAAGCGTCCAGGGGAAAATGGAGGACATTACACAAGCCGTTTCCGAGACCTCCTCACGCATCACCAACCTTAATACCTTATCCGATAATATCGCCGACATTCTTGAAACCATTAAAAAAATCTCATCACAAACAAATCTTTTGGCGCTAAATGCGACCATTGAAGCCGCCCGAGCAGGTGAAGCAGGAAAAGGATTTGCCGTTGTTGCGAATGAAGTCAAAACCCTTTCGGGGCAAACAGCAAAAGCCACAGAAGAAATTGCAGATATCATTCAAAATTTACGCAACGAAATGTCTTCCATAACACAATCCATGGATAGAAGCTCGGAAGCGGTTTCCGAAGGCAAAGATTCTATCATTGACCTTTCGGAGAAAATTAATCTTATACGCGAAAAAATCGAAAATGTGACCAATGATACGCGCAACATCTCACAAACTCTGGAAGAGCAAGGGCAGGCGGCAAATGAAGTCTCTGACGGCATTTCCTCTATCGCAGAAAGCAGCAAGAAGAGCGTCGAAGGCATCGAACATATTGTTGATTCTATGACGTCCGTTGAAACCCTCATAACAACCCAGATTAACTCGCTGGCATCCCTTAACGTTCCAGGGAAAATCGTTAAACTCGCCCAATCCGACCACGTTCTTTGGAAAAAACGTTTGGCCAATATGGTGATTGGCAAGGAGGGGCTGAACCCGAACGAGCTTGCGGATCACCATTCCTGCCGCTTAGGGAAATGGTATGACAATATCAGCAACCCCGACTATCTGAACAACCCAGACTTTAAAGCACTAATCGAGCCGCATGAAAAAGTTCACGCGCACGGCATCAAGGCGGTAAAGCTGTTTAACGACGGCAAGATGGAAGCGGCGCTAGAAGAAATCACCCATGTTGAAGAATCCTCGAAAGAGGTTCTGCGCCTTTTGGGTGAGCTGGAAAAAGTTGTGTAATCTTCCTATGACTCCATCGGTGGCCAGCATGGAACAACAGCCTGCACATCACCGATGGAATTTTGTACGAAGCATTTTTGGGGCGCTGCATCGCTTCCCCCTATTGCGAACGCCCAAGGTGATTCTGCAAAGCCGCATTTAAATCTTCTACCGTTATATCCGCCATATCAAAATGCCCTCAAGTTCACCCTCATGAACAGGATACAGGAATGGCGTTAAGATAGGCTTAACATGGCGTGAGAGGATTTTAAGCGGAGGTTGCGATGGTGGAGAGTGCGGCAATGCCGGAATTGGCGGCGACGTTCAGGGCGTTGATGGCGATTTCGGCTTGGGCAGCGCCGTTTACGGGGGCGTTTTGTGATACTTGATTACCGTCCAAAACCTCAAATGTGCTTACGAATACATCTTGCGGTGGCGGGGAGCCGACATTGATTGTAGAGCCCTGCTCTGCGACTTGCGCTGCAGCTTGCGCGCCTTCGCCAACTTCGCGGGTTTCAAGGCTGCTTTCGGATGGGAATTGCAAGAGAACCTGCCCGCTTTGTGGGTTCAGGACTTGCGTAACGGTTGTGCCGTGCTCGCTATCGAAGGTCGCAAGGATATTCCCCGCCGTATTCTCAGCCACAGCAATAGCAGACAACGTCTCAATATCCCGATTAGGATCTTGAAGCGCGGACGCATCAACCTTGTTCGCATCATTGCGCGTTAGGCTGGCGTTTGCTATCACTGAATTTACAGCTTCAATCATTGTTCATGTCGGGCTTTCGCCTGACTTCCCTATATTATTTAGATGGCTATGCGCGGTGCGCGGGCTTTAACACCACATCATCTAAATACAATACCCTACTATCATTGTATCTTGACAAATCAAAAATGTCAAGAAAAAGGGAGCTCTTCAGCGACAACATCGCACATCGCAAGCACAGCGCAGACCGCAGAATGACTCACATACACGCCTGCGCCCGCCTCTGAATGCAGGTATTTTACGAATCATAATGGTAAAGTCATTGATTTCATACTATAATGGGGGTGGATGAATGTTTGCCAGATCGGCATTTTTGGCTTATTTTAGATGATGTGAATGCGTTTCGCATCATTTTCGATTCGTGAGTTTCGCCCGAAACTTGCGATTTTTCAAAAAACGATCAGGATATATCCGGCCATTTTTGGTTTTTTCTGCGTATTCTTTGCCTGATTTTAAAAAAGTGAGTTGTACACGACGTGAATAGTTTTGCTGAGACATTAAAACAACTTGGTCCCGCCCGTTTGGGGATTATGGGGGCGATCCTTGTCGGGCTGGTGATGTTCTTCCTTTTCGTCTCCTTTCGGGTATCCGCGCCGGAGATGCAGCTTTTATATTCCGATTTATCAACCATTGATTCCGGCGCGATTGCGGCGAAGCTGGAGGAGAACGGGATTAATTACGAAGTCTCCCCCGATGGCGGGCGCATTATTGCCCCTGCGGATGAGGTTGGGCGGGCACGTCTTTTACTGGCCGAAGCGGGATTGCCGAATGGCGGGTCGCTCGGGTATGAGCTGTTTGACAAGGATGCCGGTTTCGGCACGACGAATTTTGTACAAAATGTGAAGCAGGTGCGTGCGCTTGAGGGGGAGTTAGCGCGTACGATTAGCTCTATTGAAACGGTTCGCTCCGCGCGGGTGCATTTGGTTTTACCGCAGCGTGAATTGTTTAGCCGCGATTCAAAACCTTCCAGCGCGAGTATCTATCTCGGCGTACGTCCCGGATCGACCGTTGCGCGGGAGCAGATTTTATCCATTCAATATCTGGTCGCCTCGGCAGTGCCGGATTTGAAATCCTCCAATGTGACCATTATCGATAGTAACGGGAATTTATTGTCCAAAGGCGGCGAAGAAGCCGGTGCGGATTTAATGTCGATGAAGGCAGAGGAGCTGCGCCGGAATTATGAATCGCGTATCACGGACAAGGTTGAGGACCAGGTTAGCCGCGTTGTCGGCTTTGGCAATGTTCGCGCCAGTGTGACGGCGGAGATGAATTTCGACCGGATTAGCACGAATGAAGAATTATTTGATCCTGAAACGGTTGTACGCTCTACACAAGTTATCGAGGAAAAAAGCAGCGAGAAAGAAGCGGCGGGTGATGATGTTAGTGTCGCCAACAATTTGCCTGGCGTTGGTGGTGACTTACTTTCCGATGGCGGGCCGAGCGCGGAAAGCAACCGCATTGAGGAAACTACGAATTTCGAGATTAGCCGTACAACACGCAATACCGTTCGCGAAGTTGGCGAGATTACGCGCCTGTCTATCGGGATTTTGGTCGATGGGCGTTATACCCGCAACGAAGAAGGGGAGAAAATTTACGAGCCCCGCCCCACTGAAGAATTGGAGCAAATTGCCGCACTTGTACGCTCGGCGATCGGGTTTGACGATGTGCGCGGGGATACGATCGAGGTTGTGAATTTGCAATTTGCCGCTGTTGATACGGATGAAGAAGTACTTGATGAACGCTTGTTGTTCGGCTTCGAGAAGAGCGACCTTTTGGATGTTGCGGAAATCTTTACCGTTGCGATCATGATTATTCTGGTTGTGATGTTAGTGTTGCAGCCGATGGTGTCACGCTTGCTTAGCATGGAAAGCGGGGGCTCCAGCATCGGGGATGAATTGGAGACGGATCTTCTTGCCATGGGTCCGGCTAGCCCGGCCATTGCCGCACCGACTGGCGGTGGCGGTGGCGAGGGGATGGAGATACCCGAAGAGGAAGAGAGCCTGATTGATATTCAAGGGGTTGAGGGTAAGGTTAAGGCTTCCTCCATCCGTAAAGTTGAAGAAATTGTCGAGAATTACCCAACCGAAACTGTATCCGTTATTCGCGGATGGATGGCCGGAGACGAGTAGATGAGTGCACGCCTTAGAGAGGATTACAGAGCGTTAACGGGGCCAGAGAAAGCCTCGATCCTTATCCTGTCCTTAAGCGAGGAGCAGGCGGCGAGCATTTTCGAGAATATGGATGATGACGAGATCCTCGAGCTTTCGCAGGTCATGTCCAATTTGGGGAAGATCAGCCCGAATATCATTGAGCGGCTTTTTGTCGAATTTGCAGAGCAGATGAGCTCGACCAGCTCGCTTGTCGGGACGCATGACAGTACGCAGCGCCTTTTGGAACGCGCAGGACTATCAGGCGACAAAATCAGCAACATCATGGAAGAAATTCGCGGTCCGGCGGGGCGGACGATGTGGGAGAAGCTGGGGAATGTAAGCGAGGAAGTGCTCGCCGCCTTTTTGCAAAAAGAATATCCGCAAACCGTTTCGGTTGTTTTATCAAAGGTCAATTCCGACCATGCTGCACGTGTTTTAGCTATGCTGCCCGAGAGTTTTGCGTTGGAGGTTATTAACCGGATGCTGCGCATGGAAGCGGTGCAGAAGGATATTTTGGAGGAGGTCGAGAAGACTTTGCGCCAAGAATTCATGACTAATTTAGCGCGGACGCAGAAAAAAGATTCGCATGAGATGATTGCCGAGATCCTGAACAATATGGATCGCGCGAATGAAACACGCTTTATGGAGCAATTAGAGCAAAGCGCACCGGAATCGGCGGAAAAAATCCGCTCACTCATGTTTACGTTCGAAGACCTTCAAAATGTCGATGCGGCGGGCATTCAGACCATTATCCGTGCGGTTGATAAAGAGAAACTGCCGATTGCGCTCAAAGGGACAACGGATACGATCCGCGATATATTCTTCTCCAATATGTCGGAGCGTGCGGCGAAGATTATGAAGGAAGATATGGCGGCGATGGGGCCTATTCGCCTCAAAGATGTCGAAGATGCACAGCAAGCCATTGTTAACGTTGCCAAAGACCTTGAAGGTCGTGGCGAGATCACCATTGCCAGCGGTGATGATGAAGATGAGTTGATTTATTAATCATGGAAGCAAACCCGAGTTCCGATCCCAATTCCAAAGAAAAATTTTTCTTTCACATGAATGTCTTTGATGAAGACGAGATTGAGGAAGAGGAAATTATCGAAGAGGATTTGCCGCCCCCTCCCCCGACCTTTAGCGAAGATGAATTAGCCGCAGCAAAGGCGGCTGCGCATGCCCAAGGACACGCCGCCGCGACAAAAGAGGCGCAGGAAAGCCGCTCGAAATTTGTGGCGGATTCCTTGCATAAAATTGCGCAGGATACGATGACGCTTTTTGCAGCAGAGGCCGCGCGGGAAAAAGCGTATGAGCGGGAGGTGCTTGCGCTGTGCGTTGGTATTTTCGAAAAATTATTTCCGATTTACGCCGAAAAACACGGTTTTGACGAGCTATCAGCGCAAGTGGAACAGGTTTTGCAGGAGCATAGCGGGAAAGGCGCGATCGAACTTCGTATTGCGCCGGATATGGTGGATGCGATGCAGGCCTTTATGAGTAAATTGAGCGAAAAACACGGTGATTTGCACTTTACCGTGAGCGGTGATGAAGGCTTGGCGGGGGATGCTGTGCAATTGCTGTGGGCGGATGGTGGTGCGGTGCGCGATACGGGCACGATGGCGGCGCAGGTGCTCGCTAAAATGCAAGAGTTGCTTGCAGGTACGGGCGCAACGAGTCATGATGGTGAAGAGATTAATGAGCGCGCTATGCCCGATGATGCGGGTAAAAATGACGCGGCGCTAACACAAGAAGAGACAAAGGGAGATAGCCATGAGTGATGATGATTTACCAGACGGCGAAGGCGATGTAGCACAAGATGATATTGATGCCATGTTTGGCGACGATGACACGGCGGCGGGCGATGCCGGCGCGGCGGGTGCACCTGACGGCGGGGCGATGGGGCTTGATGAAATTGAAGGAGAGGGGATCTCCAGCCAGATCATCAATGATGCCTACGAAGAAGGCGAGCCTATGGCCGAAGATGTCAGCGCGATTTACGATATTCCGGTGCAGATTTCCGCCGTTCTAGGGCGTTCGACGATGCAGGTGAGTCAGCTCCTGAAGCTTGGTCGTGGCGCGGTTGTGGAACTTGACCGTAAGGTTGGTGAGGCGATTGATATTTACGTCAATAACCGCCTTGTTGCACGGGGCGAGGTTGTGGTGGTTGAGGATAAGCTCGGCGTGACCATGACCGAGATTGTTAAATCCGACAAAGCCTAGGGTTAAAGCGATATGAGCGCCGAAAATACTTCCGATCAAACGAATGCGAGTGCCAAGGCCTTGCCGAAGGTTCGCTTTCAACGTCCTGAAAAACGTACGGACCTTGCGACGATCCTCGGCTTGGTCTTTGCCTTCGGCTTTATTATCGGCGCGATTTTACTCGGGCAGAGCAATGCGAATTTCTTTAACGTCCCCTCCCTGATGATTGTTTTGTTCGGCACGATGGCGGCGACGGCGGTTTCCTATACGGGAGCGGAGATCAAAAAGGCCGGAAATATTATTGCGAAATCAATATTCTGGCATGACCACACGCCATCCCAACTCGCGAGCAGCCTTGTCGATTTGGCGGTTGTCGCGAAGAAAAAGGGTATTTTGGGCATGTCCTCCTATGAAAAGGAATTGCAAAAAGACCCGTTTTTGTTTCGCGCCATTCAGATGGTGATTGATGGCTATCCCGCGCAGAATGTAGAGCGGTTATTAACGCAGGAAATTGATCTTTTGGTCGAACGCCACAAACGCAGCGCAAGCCTTTGCCGCCGCGCGTCCGAGGTTGCGCCCGCGATGGGGTTGATCGGGACATTGGTGGGGCTTGTGCAAATGCTCGCGGATTTGGAAAACCCCGAAACGATTGGTCCCGCGATGGCGGTGGCTTTGCTCACAACATTTTACGGGGCGATTTTGGGGACAATTGTTATGGCGCCGCTGGCGGTGAAGCTCGAGAAAAACTCAGCGGATGAGGCGTTGATTAAGACGCTGATTACCGTCGCCGCAACCTCAATCGCGCAGCAAGACAACCCAAGGCAGCTAGAAATGCTCCTCAACGCGCAACTCCCGCCGAGCGAGCGGATTGTGTATTTTGATTGATCCTGAGCTGGCGATCCCTATTATATATTTGAACATTAAAGGATAAAGCTTATGCGTCTCATGATCATCGGCCAATTAGAAGGCTATATCTCCCAGGCGGGGAAAATTGCGTTGCAGCGGGGGGCGAAGGTTATTCATTGTGAGGATACCGCGCAGGCGATTGGCGCGCTCCTTAACGGTAAGGGCGCCGACCTTGTGATGGTCGATGTGAAGCAGAAGATTGCGGAATTTATCGAGCGACTTGAGGCGGAGCGGGTTTGTGTGCCCGTGATTGCGTGTGGGGTTGAGGCGGATACGCGCAGCGCGGTTAAGGCGATCCAAGCGGGTGCGAAGGAATATGTTCCCCTGCCCCCCGATGCGGAGATGATTGCCGCGATCCTCGAGGCGGTGAGCGATGATGGCAATACGATGATTGCCGATGATGAGTGCATGAAGCCTGTCGTTGCCTTGGCGAGCAAGATTGCACCGTCAGAAGCCACCGTGTTGATTACGGGCGAATCCGGTACGGGGAAAGAGGTGATGAGCCAGTATATCCACCGTAAATCCAAACGCTCTGGCGGTTCGTTTATTGCCGTGAATTGCGCGGCAATCCCCGAAAATTTGCTGGAATCCGAGCTGTTCGGGCATGAGAAAGGCGCATTTACGGGCGCGACAGCGCGGCGGGTTGGGAAGTTCGAGGAGGCCGATGGGGGGACGATCTTGCTTGATGAGGTGACGGAGATGCATCCGCTTTTGCAGGCGAAGTTACTGCGCGCGATCCAAGAGCGCGAGATTACGCGCATTGGGTCGAATGATGCGGTGAAGGTGGATGTGCGGATTTTGGCGACGTCGAACCGTGATATGCAGGTTGCGGTGGATAACGGTGATTTCCGCGAAGACCTTTATTTCCGCCTGAATGTGGTGAATATCGCCCTGCCCGCTTTGCGTGATCGCCCCAAAGATATCGCGACATTGGCGCAGTTTTTTGCCGATAAATATGCGGATGCGAACGGGATTGGCAAGAAAAAGCTCTCGCCCGAGGCGGTGGCGAAGCTGCAAGCCTATGGCTGGCGCGGGAATATTCGTGAGCTTGAGAATACTATGCATCGCGCGATTATTATGAGCATGGAGGATGAGCTGGAGGCGGCGGCGATCCATTTGCAAGATGGCGGTGATGCCCCCGCTCCGGCGGCGGCGGCGAAGCCCGATGCAGCGGCAGCAGATGCGGGCGCGGTAGCTCCGGTGGCTCTGGAAAATCCCGGCGGTGTGCAGGAGCTCATCGGGCGGACCATCGCGGATGTCGAACGGGATATGATTATCAATACGTTAGAGCATACCCTTGGCAACCGCACCCATGCCGCGAATATATTAGGGATCTCCATCCGCACTTTGCGTAACAAGCTTAATCAGTATAAAGATGATGGCGTCGAAGTTGCGTAGCATTATCAATGCCGTAACTTCAGATTAACCCTTCCTTAACCATTCCAATGTTACACTGCGAACAATAATAAAAATAAGTGTAATTTTGGTAATGGAAGGACAAGGGTGTAATGGCACAAGGTGATCGCGCAAAGAGATTACGCGAAGAAATGGCAGCAGCCGCCGCTGTTGGACAAGCCCCACTTACAGAAGGGCTTAATGCGGGAGATCCACAAAAAGCTCTTTCTTCCTTAGTAACTGAAATTCAGGCTGAAATATCTGCAGGACGCTACGAAAAACCAGCCACAATCTTATCTTCAATGCTAAGCTCCGAAATTGAACCTAGTAAATTAAAGCAGCTCATTGACGCATCTGCCGGTAACGGAACTTACGGCATGGCTCCTGAAACTCTCCGCGTCGGTACAATTAATGGGGAATTGAGAAAAATAAATCCAGAAATTAGCAGTCTAACTGTGGCAGACATGCGAAATATTGCCAATATAGGCTCCCTTCCCCATGACGAATTTCTAACAACGCTCGCAAAACTTGTTCCGGCAGACGGTATGGAAGTTTTATATAACTTAGCTTCAGCCAGCGACAAAGCGCCCGATAGCTCTTCTGCACTTGATGCCGCTGTATCTGTAGCCCCACCTCCTGCGCAAAAAGCTACAGACACCGACCCTGATGAAGCATTCAGCCTCCTCAGCTATATGACCAATCCCAGCTATCAAGAGGCTTGGAATGGCAAGATTTTTATGATGCTTGCTAATTTTGAAGAAATGGCCACAAACATGCTGTCTGGAACAAACGATATGTCACGCATGATGGGTAGCTTCCTCTTCAGTATGCTTGATATCATAAAGCCTATAATCGGAAGTATTGGCGGAATAGACTTTAACGCTCAACCTGCTCCGGAACCGGACCCCGTACCCCAACCAGACCCTGCTGCAACTCTTACAAGTTAAACCACCCCAATTGTACATCCTCTTTTCGTGGGATATTATTGTTTATAGGTTGAATTGTATTATATCCGTGCTTTCGCAGGGGTATTGTTTCATTATATAAGTATCTATGGCTGATAACCTACCCGCACCTTCGAATTCTTCTTCTGCTCCCGTTGCTTCGGGCGGGGGGGGGGATGTTATGGCTGGGTTGGCGCCGTATTTCCGCAGTGACGTTATATTCGCGCTTGGGATTATTACGATTATTATGTTCATGTTGATCCCTATGCCGACGGGGATTTTGGATATGGGGCTTTCTGTCTCCATTATGTTTTCGGTGTTAATCCTGATGACGGTTTTGTTTATCAACAGGCCGCTTGAATTTTCCAGCTTTCCGACGGTTTTGCTTGTTGCGACTTCGCTGCGGCTTGGCCTGAATGTGGCTTCGACGCGCCTTATTTTATCCGAGGGGCATAATGGGCAGGACGCGGCGGGGGCGATTATTGGCGCGTTCGGGACGTTTATTATCCAGGATGATTACATTGTTGGTGTGATTGTTTTTGCCATCCTTGTGATTGTTAATTTTGTTGTAATTACAAAGGGTTCGGGGAGAATTGCGGAGGTTGCGGCGCGTTTTGCCCTTGATGCCATGCCTGGTAAACAAATGGCGATTGATAGTGATTTATCCTCTGGCCTAATTAGCGAGGAAGAAGCCAAGAAAAAGCGTAAGGATTTAGAACAAGAAAGCACATTTTTCGGGGCGATGGATGGTGCAGCGAAATTTGTGCGCGGGGATGCGATTGCAGGGCTGTTGATTACCTTTATCAATGTGGTTGGCGGGATTGTGATTGGCACGGTTAGCCAAGGCATGTCGATTGGCGATGCCGCGGCGAGCTATACCATGCTCACCATTGGTGATGGTTTGGTCTCGCAAATTCCGGCGTTGATTGTTTCGGTTGGTGCGGGTTTGCTTGTTTCCAAGGCGGGGGTTGAAGGATCGGCGGAGCGGGCATTGTTTGATCAGCTTTCGGCTTATCCTCGGGCGCTTCTCATGAGTTCGGGGTTGATGTTGGCGCTTGGGCTTATCCCCGGCATTCCGCTTTTGCCGTTCTTTACGCTGGCGGCGCTATCGGGGGGATTTGGTTTTTTTGCCCTGCAAAAGAGCGATAAACGCGAGGCGGCGGAGGCTAAATCTGCGAGTATTGCGCGGGGCGATGGGGCGCAGGCGAAGCCGGCGGAGGAGCCGATATCTAAAGCGCTACAAATGGATACGATACGTCTCGAATTGGGGTACGGGTTACTGCCTCTGGTGCAGGGGGAAGGCGGGAATAAGCTAACCGATCAGATTAAGGGGCTGCGGCGGCAATTGGCCGAGGATATGGGCTATGTCCTGCCGTCTGTACGGATTCAGGATAATTTGCAGCTGCCCGCCAATACTTACGTGATTCGGATTAAAGAGATTGAATCGGGGCGCGGGGATGTGCGGCCGAATATGATGATGTGTATGGACCCGAATGGTGATGCGATTACCCTGCCCGGGGAGAGCACGGTTGAGCCGACATTCGGCCTGCCCGCGATGTGGATTGATGAGCAATATCGCGAGGAAGCGCATTTTAAGGGCTATACCGTTGTTGACGCGCCGACGGTTGTGACGACGCATATTACGGAGGTGATTAAGGATCACATGACCGATTTGCTGAATTATTCGGAGACGCAAAAATTGCTCGATGAGATGGCGCCGGAATATCAAAAATTGGTGGCGGATGTTATTCCCTCGCAGATTACGCTCGCGAATTTGCAGCGGGTTTTGCAAAATTTATTGGGCGAGCGGATTTCGGTGCGCGATTTGGCGGCGATCTTGGAGGGCGTGGCGGAGGCCGCGGCCTATACCAAAAACATCACGCAGATTACGGAGCATGTGCGCACGCGGCTCTCGCGGCAATTATGCGATGCGCAGACGAACCCGAATACGGGCGTTGTGCCGCTTGTCACCCTTTCGCCCGATTGGGAGCAAAATTTTGCCGAGAGTTTGATTGGCGATGGGGAGGATAAGCAGCTCGCCATGCCGCCGAGCAAATTGCAGGAGTTCATCACGGCGGTGCGCGGGCGGTATGACGAGCTTTCGGCGCAAGGGGAAGCTCCGGTGCTCCTGACCTCGCCGGGGATCAGGCCGTATGTGCGCAGCGTGATTGAACGGTTTAGGCCGCAGACAATCGTGATGAGCCAGAACGAGATTCATCCGAAGGCGAAGATTAAGACCCTTGGACAAGTGTAGCGAACAAATGCTACGTATTTGCTTCGCGGGGGCAGGTTTAGGCACTAAAAAAGGGGGCATCCGGAGCGCAGTCGAGGGATCTTATTTTTGAACCACGGAGACACGGAGGGCACGGAGGTCTTTATTGCCTCAATTCACCAGCGACAAATTCTTTCACAGCCTCTTGGCTTAGTCGAAGATGAACCTCATCTACTAACGCTCGGTACAGCTCCTCGAAAAATATCCCTGCTGAATAATCCACACCTTCATAAACAGGCTTATCGTGAACCAGTGTTAGATCAAAATCGCTATTATCAACTCCTAACTGCGGATACAAAAAATCTTCTCCGTTAAGTTTCAAAACCCTCGTATACGCAGCTTCTCCTCTATCGAACTTCTCGTTATGATCATAAAGAAACTGCAACTCTGCAGTAATTTTTATATCTGCTTCCGTGTCAGCGGCACTCAATGTCAGATGAGCGCCCTCAACCTCGCAACCTTCACATGAAACTGTTAGCTTGTACCTGTCGGAACCTGCATTTAATTCCACAACATGTGCAAGAAGAGCCCTTATTTGCACTTTTTGTGCTTCGTGTAACTCCCTGTTGTCAGAATTAATCTTTTGCTCATCATGCTCTCCTGAAAGATCTTGATAAGTGTTTATAATTGTATCAGCTTTTAATGTCATAGACGCTTAAATACACCACCCTTTTATATTATGTCAATAAAAATCTCCATTTGCCATAGATTTCGCGGCGCTATATTCTTATTCGATAGAATCGAATTGAGTAACCTGACCTTATGCGCCTTAAATCCTTTACCGCCGGAACTATGACTGAAGCCATGCAGATGGTGCGGGATTCGCTTGGGGAGGAGGCGGTGATTGTGGCGAGCCGCGAGGAAAAGCCGCGGGAGGGGCGGAAAGGTGGGGTTCGGGTGACGGCGGCGATTGACCCGTCTTATGAAGAGGCGCATCATGACGATATGTTTAATGATTCTCTTATGAGCGATAATTCCCCGACCTATGACGATGCGATGTTTTTGGATCGTGCGCAGGCCGAAACGCCTACGCCCAAGACTCAATCCGCGCGGACATGGTTGCAATATGATGACGAGAATGAAAGCGCTGCGATTGTGGAGGACATCACAGACGGCCTCCTGCGCCATGCCGTGTCCGAAGAGGTGATGGATCAGATTTTATCCTGCGCCACCGTTGTCGGGATGGAGAGCGCGGATGAGGCGCTCACGGCGGCGATTGAGCATCTCTTCCCCTTTACCCCCCTGCCCCAATCCGCGCATTCAAAAGCGTTGATGATGGTGGGGCCGCCGGGTTCGGGCAAAACGCTCGCGGTGGCGAAGATGGCGGCGCGGGGGGTTATGAATGGCCTGAATGTCGGGGTTGTGTCTTGTGACACCATTCGCGCGGGCGGGATTGAGCAGCTGCGCGCCTTTACCGATCTCTTGCGCATTGATTTGCTGCAGGCGGATAATCCGAAAACGTTGAGCGCGGCGCTCGCATCCATGCGGGGCTATGACCAAATCCTCATCGATATGGCGGGGATTAACCCCTTTGATGCGGATGATGTCAAAACCCTCGCGCGGATGATCGGGGCGGAGGATGTTGATCCGCTGCTTGTCCTGCCCGCCGGTATTGATGCGGAGGAGAGCGGCGAGACAGCGCGCGTATTCTCCACCATTGGCGTTGAAACGATGATCCCGACGCGGATTGATATTGCGCGGCGGATTGGCGGGCTTCTCTCGGCGGCGCATCAGGGGCATTTGAGCTTTGCCGATATGTCGAACACGCCAAAAGTGGCAAATGGCTTGCAAGCTCTATCGCCTGAAAGCATGGCGCGGTTAATTTTGCCCAGCGCCTTTCGCAAAAATACGGAAGAATTGAGAAAGCAGCGCATAAGAGCGTGAAGAAGGCCTTGAGGAATTTTCAAAAATACGGATAATGATACCATCATGATTGATACACCCACCAAATCCAAACCTACCGCGCCGGCCTTTCGTAAGGGCACGAATATTGTTGCCGTGGCCAGTGGTAAGGGCGGCGTGGGGAAGACTTGGTTTTCCATTACGCTTGCCCATGCGTTGACGCGGATGGGAAAGCGGGTTTTGCTATTTGACGGTGATTTGGGCTTGGCGAATGTGGATGTTCAGCTTGGCCTTATGCCGAAACGGGATTTGAATGATGTTATTCGCGGGCGCTTGTCCCTTGATAAGGTTGTGCAGCGGTTTGAGGATGGCGGGTTTGATATCATCGCGGGGCGGAGCGGGCAGGCTTCGCTCTCCGCGCTGCCGAGCCAGCGATTGGGGATGCTGCGGGACCAATTGCTTGAGGTTGCGGCGAGTTACGATGTGGTAATTTGTGATTTGGGCGCGGGGGTTGACCGGACGGTGCGGATGCTCGCGGCAACGGCGACGCGCACGGCGCTGATTACGACGGATGAGCCGACCTCGCTCACCGATGCTTATGCGTTTATTAAGCTCGGGAATGCCGCCGGCATGTCGAAAAATATTTCCGTTGTGGTGAATATGGCGTCCTCGGAGATAGAGGGCGAGAAGACGTATAAGACGTTGCTTAAGGCGTGTTCGAATTTCTTACGGCTTAAGCCGCCTTTGGCGGGGATGATCAAGGTTGATCCAAAAGTAAAGGACAGCATTCGCCACCAAACTCCCCTTCTCACACGCTCCCCCAACAGCCAAGCTGCGATGGATGTAGAAGACATTGCCAAGGATATCTGGGCAAACCTGCGTGAAGAGCAACGTGCTATGGCTGCGCAATAACTTAAAGGATAGAGATAAAAATGAAAAAATCGCAGCAAACAGGTTTTACCTTAGTTGAACTTGCCGTTGCGATGGTCATTATCGGCTTGCTGGTTGGCGGGGTTCTTAAAGGGCAAGAGCTTATTGCAAATGCCAAAATAACAAGAACGGTAAAAGACGTACAAGGCTATACGGCTGCGTTTTATGGGTTTTACGATAAATATCGCGCCTACGCAGGCGATATGCAAAATGCGCAACAGCGCGTTCCAGACTGCTCCGGCAGCTGTGTAAACGGGAATGGCGATTCCATTATTGGTGAAAGCTCCCCTAACACTACCGATTTCTTTCACACAGACATGACAGAAAATCTTTTATTTTGGAAGCAGCTGGCTTTATCTGGCTTTATATCCGGAATTGACACCACGGCAAATCCGTCAGCGGCGCCGGAGTGGAAGGCCAGCAACCCTGCAGCAGATATTGGCGGCGGGTTTCATATTCTACATATTAGCAACCCTCGCTTTTCTGATGTTATAACCCGCCACAGCTTCATGCTCACAGATCAAACTGTTGCTGGACCATACACGGAGGTCGCCTCTATAGCCGTTTCTACAGCACATGCTATAGATGCAAAAATGGATGATGGCCTGCCAAACACCGGAACAGTTAGAGGAGAGTACCTCAACACGGGTTGTGACAGTAGCAACGCAGCAGACGCCCCGTATGCTTTACACTCCAGCAATGGACGTTGCTTCTTACAATTTGCAATACGATAGAACACACATGGAAAGTTATGCGCGATGATAAGCGTTTAGTTTTCTCTTAAAACACACTTCATTCCGTGTGGCCTACATTACAGCGACAAGGCGCGGCAGGGATGACGCTTTCATGTTTGTGCTTTATAGTCATTTCATGACCGTATTCATCACAGACGATCTCACAGCTAACCGTAATCAGGCTACACCGAAACTTCAGGGAAATTTTGCGCTGGAAAGCTTGTCCGCGCGCATCGAGAACTTGCCGGAGGATTTGCGGGTGGTGGTGGCCGCGCGGCGGGAGGGGATTGCGAGTAAGTTGAATGCGACGCTTGAGCGAGTAGAGCAAGGGTTGCAACAAACGCTCAGCATCGCGGTGCAAAGTGCGTATGGCGAGATTGTTTTGCATACGGACGTTCCGCAGGGCGTTAAGCCGGAAGCATTTCAGGCGAGCTTGCCGCAAATTGGCGCGAAAGTGCAGCTTGAAATTTCGCCGCAAATTTTGGGCAATCCCGATACGCCCGTGACGTTTCACTACACGCCATCTTCCACGCCGGATGCGCCGCTTACGCGCAATACCGAAACGCCGATTGATGTGCGGGTGGATGCGCCGCCGCCGGAATTATCGCTTGGGCGTGTGACGTTGCCCGAAGCGCCCGTGCGCCTCAGGCCGATTAGCACGCAAGAGGCGGTGCAGTATATTGCCGCTACGCCTGTTCCGCGCGATATTCCGGCGCAAATGACCGCGCTTCCCGCGCCTGCGCCAATTATCCACGATGCGCCGGATACCCCGATTACCGTGCGCAAGGCGGTGGTTGAGGCTTTGCCGCGCTATAACAGCATTGCATTACCGCAAGCGGTTCCGGTGCGGGCGCAAGAAATAGCGCCGAGTGCGCCGCCGCCGGTTCAAACCACGATTGCGCCGCGTGTATTTGCGGCGGCGACGCTACCGCCTGTGCCTGTGCCTTCGCAAGGGGAAGAATCGCTCACAACGGCGCATGCTATCCATTCTAAAACCACACAAGCGCAAGTAATTGACAGTGCGCCGCCCCTACCCGCCCTCCGCGCCGTACAAGAACCAGCGGCGATTGCGGGACAGGTGCGCGTGCCAGATGCGCCGATCCAAATCCACGCGCAGATCGAGCCGCAATATGCCATTTCGCGCCCCGTGGAGATTGTCGCGAAAACGCCGCAAGGCTTTCCGGTGGTGCAGATGGAACAAAGCCTGCCGCCATCCTCCTCCACCAATGCGCAGCCCGCCATCACGCAGCAGCATTTTATCTTGCAAGCACCTGCGCCTGAGCTGCCCATTGGCAGCCGGCTTGAGCTTGTGCCGCAAAATGTGGGGGCGGAGAGCGCTCAAACCTTGACCAACCTGCCCACGACCGCCCTCCCCCAATGGCCGGTGATGGCAGAGATTGCGCAGGTCTTGCAATCCCTCACGCAAAGCCCCAGCCCCGAAACAGCAGCGATGGCGCAGCAAGCGGTGCAAAGCCTTGCCGCCGCGATGCCCGCGCCTAGCTCTCCGGCGCAATTCGGGGCGGCAACGTTGTTTTTTGTGGCGGCAGTGCGGGGGGGGGATTTGAGTAGCTGGCTCGGGGAGAAGACGGTGGAGCTGCTCCGTCGTGAGGGGCATGGGAATTTGCTAACGCGCCTAACGGGCGAAACGCCGGCGATGGCGCGAACCGAAGGGGCGGGGCAAGATTGGCGCGCGCTCTCGATCCCGCTTTATTATGACGGGGAGATTTACAAAGCCGCCCTGCATTACAAGCATGAGCATGAGAGCGAGGGGGATGAAGCCATTGGCGGCATAAAGGCCACGCGCTTTGTCTTTGATTTGAAGTTTAACAGCGTCGGGAAAGTGCAATTGGACGGGTATTTTAAGGCCCCGAACACATCAAGCGATAAGCGCCTTGATTTGATCTTACGCAGCGAGCAGCATTTCAGCACGCGCATGCATCAAGAAATGCGCGGATTATATAGCACCGCCCTCCGCGCAGCGGGCGTTACGGGCGAGCTATCCTTCCAAAACGCCGCGCAAGGGTGGGTTACGATTGAGGCGGCGAAGGCTGGATCTTTGGGGGTCGAGGCGTGATGTAGGTATCGGGTGACGGGTGACGGTTAAAATTTCCGTCACCTGTCACCTGTCACCCGTCCACTAATCCTCCTGCCCCCGCCTAAACCCATCAATCGCGATTTCGTCTAGTTCATCGCTTTGTTTTTTGTCCTGTGCGGCTTGCTCTTCGGTTTCGCGTTTTTCTTGGGTGATTTCGAGTTTTTTGACCTCGGCGAAGACCTCGCGCATGTCTTCGCGGGCGGATTCGATGCGTTTATCGAGGGCGGAGATGACGGCGTCGATAATCGCAACCTTCTCCTTAACCCCTTCCAAATACGGGGAGAGGTAGGTGAGCATATCCACGCCCATATCCTTTGCCTTTTCAACCTCCTCATCGCGCTGGCGCAAGAGGGTTGCTTTCTCCTGCTCCTGCGCATCAAGATTTTCATACAATTCAGCAAGGAATTTTTGCTTTTCTTCCAAGGCATGGCGTTTGACGCGTATGAGGGCGTGAAGATCAGCCGCCATAGCCCATTCCTATAATCGCGGCTAGCCTTGCAAACCCCTCCTCAATCAAGGTTTTATCCTCTTTATGCTGGCTGAGGAATTCTTCTAGCTCGGGGTAGATCATGATCGCCTCATCCACATCGGGGTCGCTCCCACGGCGGTAAGCGCCGAGGCGGATTAGCTCGGCCATATTTTCATAGGTTGTTACGATTTTTTTGGCGCGTTTGATGATGGCGTTTTGCTCATCCGTTAAGGCTTTGGGCATTGAACGGCTCACGGATTTTAAGATATTAATCGCCGGATATCGCCCGCGGTCGGCGATTTCGCGTTCCATGACGATATGCCCGTCCACAATCCCGCGCACGGAATCGGAGATGGGTTCGTTATGATCGTCCCCTTCGACAAGGACGGAGAATAGGCCGGTGATGCTGCCCGCTTTTTGCCCATTGGGGCCTGCTTCGCCCGGTCCTGCGCGTTCTAACAATCTTGCCAATTCCCCGAATGTGGTGGGGGGGTAACCTTTGGAGGTTGGTGGTTCGCCTGCGCTGAGGCCTATCTCGCGCTGCGCCATGGCGAATCGTGTGACCGAATCGATGAGGCAGAGCACGTCCTTTCCCTGATCCCTGAAATATTCGGATATGGCGAGGGTCATGTAGGCCGCTTGGCGGCGCATCAATGCCGGTTCATCCCCCGTTGCCACGACAACGACGGAGCGAGCAAGCCCCTCCTCGCCCAGATCATCTTCGAGGAATTCTTGCACCTCCCTGCCCCGCTCGCCAACCAACCCGATCACGGAAACATCGGCGGCGGTGTAGCGCGCCATCATGGAGAGCAGCACCGATTTCCCCACGCCGGAGCCGGAGAAGATCCCCATGCGCTGCCCCTGACAGGTTGCGAGGAAGCTGTTGACCGCGCGAACGCCGAGGTCGAGTTGCGCGCCCATGCGGCTGCGGGAATGGGGGGGCGGGGGTTTGGCCTTTAATGGCATGGGATACCCGCCTTGGGGGAGTGGGCCTTTGCCGTCAATCGGCTCGCCCAGCGCATTAATGACCCGCCCGAGCCAGCGATCATCGGGCAGGATAACGGGTTTCGTATCGCGGATAATCGCCTTACAGCCAAGGCCGATCCCCTCCAACATGCCAAAGGGCATGAGCAGCGCATGACCATCCTTAAACCCTACAACCTCACACGGAATGTCTTGCGATCCGTTCTTTTCGCCATGCGCGGGGCGGATGTGGCACATAGAGCCAATAGAGAGCGCCGCGCCAAAACCCGTGATCTCAATCAACAGACCAAGAATTTTCGTCACCTCACCATAGACCTCCCGCTCGGGGATGGTGTGGATGGCGGCAATGGCTTTTTCGGATAGACGTTCCATGGTGGTCAGTATAATACAAGCCAGCCGTCATTGCACGGCCTGTCCGTGCAATCTATTTTCAATTTAGAAACCGCAGAGACGCAAAGAGCGCAGAGTTTTTTTACGCGAAGTTACGAAGAGGCGAAGGTGCGAAGTTTTTCTTGCGTTTGCGTTATGTATAATGTATCCCTCTAACATGGAATACGCTATTGTAGTTGTCACAAAAGACCCAGACTTCTTTTCAATGGAACAGGTTTCTATCACTGAAAAGCCAGTTGACGGAACATCTCCACATGGAGATGGCTTGTCTGTCGAGACGGTAGCATCCATTATGGACATCCTTGATGAGGAGGGCAGCTTAGCCTACCCTCCTGATATTGTTATTTTTGATTTGGACTCCATATCTTCTTTTCTTGACGATGCAATGCCTACTGTTGCCGAGCCGCCAGACGAGCTATCTAATAACTTATTGTTAGGCTTGTACGAACACATACCCAAAATTACTGAGTACGCTTTAATCACAACATGCGGAAGCGAAGCCAGACAAAGTGCTGAAACACTAGAGGTTATGACGCCACATTTCCTTAAATCTAAAGGTGTCAACCTGATGCTTGATCATGTCTATGAATTTTTAAAACTAACTGAAGAAAACGCACTTGCTTTAGACATTCCCCCTAACAATTCACTTCATTAACCAAAATTACTATTTGTTAACGGCGTTAATATTTGTTAATATATTCGTTAATAAAGCTTAACGTGAGGTGCGTTGGGCTGGGTGGTGTTTTTTGTTTTTTTCATAAAGCAAGACCTTACCCCCTCCCCCACCTCTCGGGACGAACAAACTGAACAGGCAGAAAAAGACAAAGGAAACAAAGACATGCGCGTACTTCTTGTTGAAGATGACACCTCCACCGCCAAATCGATTGAGCTTATGCTTAAATCTGAAGGATGCATTGTTGATACGACGGATTTGGGTGAAGACGGCTTGGAAATCGGGAAAATTTATGATTACGACATCATTATCCTCGACCTTATGTTACCGGATATGGATGGTTATGACGTGCTCAAGGCGCTTCGTGATGCGAAGGTTGAGACGCCGGTTCTTATTCTCTCTGGTCTTACGGAATTGGATAATAAGATCAAGGGCTTAGGCTTTGGTGCGGATGATTACCTCACGAAGCCGTTTGATAAGCGTGAGTTGATTGCCCGCATTCAGGCCATCGTCCGCCGCAGCCAAGGGCACAGCCAGAGCATTATCGAGACGGGCAAAATCAAGGTTAACCTTGATTCGCGTACGGTTGAGGTTGATGGCGCGCCGCTTCACCTGACGGGGAAAGAATACGGGATTATCGAGCTGCTGAGCTTGCGCAAGGGTTCGACCCTCACCAAAGAAATGTTCCTCAACCATCTTTATGGCGGTATGGATGAGCCGGAAGTGAAGATTATCGACGTGTTTGTGTGTAAATTGCGCAAAAAGCTTGAGGATGCAGCGGGCGGTATTAATTACATCGAAACCGTTTGGGGACGCGGATACGTTCTTCGCGATCCGGCGGGCAATAAACAGGCCGCGAATGGTTAGTTAAAACCAACAGGTGACAAAGGAACAGGGACGCAATAACATTGTGTCCCTTTCGCATTTTAAGGAGCAAATATGCTGAACCTCCCCAATATTTTGACCATCGCGCGGATTTTGATTTTGCCGCTTATGTTTGCGTGTTTTTTATTGGAAACATCTTATGGCGCAAGCGCGATTTGGGCGTGTTTTGTGCTGTATGTTATTGCGTCTGTTACGGATTTTTTTGATGGGTGGATTGCGCGGAAATATAATTTGATTACGGCATTCGGGACGTTTCTTGATCCGATATCGGATAAAATTTTTGTGGGATGTTTGATGGTTATTCTGGTTGGATTCGGGCGGCTCGAAGGGGTTTGGCTTATTCCGGTTTTGCTGATTATGTTTCGGGAATTTCTGGTCTCCGGTTTGCGGGAATTTTTGGGGCCGAAGAATATACAGATGCCTGTCACCAATTTGGCAAAATGGAAAACAGCAAGCCAGATGGTGGCGCTTGGCTTTATCATCCTCGCGCCGATTGTACCGCTTGCGGATATTGGCGGTAAGGCGTTACTTTGCATTGCGGCGCTCCTGACCCTTATCACCGGATTTTCGTATATGAAGGCGGGTTGGGCGCATTTGAAAGGTTAAGTTATGAATTTATACAAAACACTCTCCCCTGCTCTTTTTACGATTAAACCCGAATGTGCGCATGGGCTTACGATTAAGGCGATGAAGTCGGGTGTATTTCCGCGGGTTAAGGCGGTGCGGGATGATGCGCTGTCTCAGGATGTATTGGGTTTGCGGTTTGATAATCCGGTTGGATTGGCGGCGGGGTTTGATAAAAATGCGGAAGCGATTGCGCCGTGTTTTAAGCTTGGCTTTGGGTTTGTCGAGGCGGGGACGGTGACGCCGAAACCGCAGGATGGCAACCCGAAACCGCGCATTTTCCGCGATGCGCCGAATGGGGCGGTGATTAACCGGATGGGCTTTCCCAATGGCGGGATGGATGCGTTTAAGGCGAATGTGAAGGCGACGAAGCGTGAGGGCGGTGTGCTCGGCATCAATATCGGCATGAATAAAACGCAGAGTGATCCGGTGGCGGATTATAGTGTTTTGATCGCGGAATTGGGGGCGTTGGCGGATTATTTGACGATTAATATTTCATCGCCCAATACGCCTGGATTGCGGGATTTGCAGAGCCGCGAGCCGTTATTAGAATTGTTGGCTGCGGTGCATAAGGCGCGGGAGGCGCATTGCGCAGGTACGCCTATCCTCGTAAAACTTGCGCCGGATCTGGATATGGCGAAGATGGAGGAGCTGGCGCAGGCGGCGATTGAAGGCAGCGTTGACGGGCTGATTTTGACCAATACGACGCTTGACCGCCCCGCGCATTTGGATAGCGGTTTTGCGGCGGAGGCTGGGGGCTTGAGCGGTAAGCCATTGACACAAAAATCGACCGAGATGGTGCGGAAATTTTATCAGCTTACCAAGGGCACGATCCCGATTATCGGGGTTGGTGGGATTTCGAGCGCGAGCGATGCCTATGCGAAGATTAAGGCGGGGGCGAGTTTGGTGCAGGTTTATTCCGGTTTCATATATGAAGGGCCGAGCCTTGCGCGGGATATTAATCGCGGGCTTTTGGATTTGCTCGCGGCGGATGGCTATTCCAATATCACCGAGGCGATCGGGGTTGAAGCATGATTATAGGCGGCATTTCCGACATTGCGGATCGCTATGACGCGTTCATTTTGGATGTTTGGGGGGTGCTGCATAATGGTGTGTCATTGTTTGAGGGGACGGTTTCGTGTTTGGAAGCGATGCGGGATGCGGGGAAACGGGTGATCTTACTGTCGAATACGCCGAGCCTTGGGGCGGATATTGCGGTGGAGCTTGGGCGGTTCGGCATCTCGCGGGATTTGTATCAGGGGATTGTGACGGCGGGCGATTCTACGCGCGCGGCGTTGGCGGGATATGCGGGGAAGCGGTGCTGGTTTGCTTCGCGCGGGGAGCAGTTCGGGCGGCTTGTGAACGGGATTGACATTACGCTTATTGATGAGCCGGAGGGCGCGGATATTATGCTCAATGCGCTTGGCGGCATGGGCGGGGAGGATGATCCGGTTTATGCGGATTTGGATCGCGCGGCGGCGCTTGGCTTGCCGATGATTTGTGCCAATCCCGATTTAGTCGTGAATGTGGGGAAAAGCCTTTATTACTGCGCCGGAACTTATGCGGCATATTATGAGGCGCACGGCGGGCGTGTGGAGTATCACGGCAAACCACATGCGCCGGTTTACGAGCGGGTTTACGAGGCGTTGGGCGCACCGGATAAGGGACGCATTTGCGCGGTTGGGGACAGCTTTCACACCGATATTGCGGGGGCGAACGGCTTTGGGATTGATTGCGTTTTTAATGCGGAAGGAATTCATCAAGAGGAGCTGGCGGCGCTTGGGGTTGATGGGGTGTTGGCGGAGCAAGAGTATAGGCCGACTTATGTGCTTAATGGGTTTGGGTGGTAGTTTTGAACCACCAAGACACAAAGCCACCAAGAAAAATCAAATTAAAAAAACTTAGTGATCTTGGTGGCTTGGTGGTTTAAAAAAAACTATGCGAACGATTTTATTTCTTTTTTCTTTTTTGATTTTCACACCTGCCTTTGCGGGAGAGCCGCAGCATGCCATTGCGTTGCATGGGGAGCCGAAATACGGGGCGGATTTTACGCATCTTGAATATGCGAACCCCGATGCGCCAAAAGGTGGCCGCCTTAAAATGGGGGTGATTGGGAGCTTTGATTCGCTCAATCCATTTATCGTTAAGGGCTCGCCGGCTTCGGGGATGAATTATATGCGCTCGGGCTTTGTGTATCAGAGCTTGATGCAAAATGCGTGGGATGAGCCGTTTACGCTGTATGGCATTTTAGCCCAAAGCATTGAGGTTGCCGAAGATCGGAGTTGGGTTGCGTTTAATTTGCGACCCGAGGCGAAGTGGGCGGATGGAGAGCCCGTGACGGCGGAGGATGTGGTTTGGACGTTTCATACGCTGCGGGATAAGGGACAGCCGTTTTTTAAGGCGTATTATGGCGATGTGAAGGCCGTTACCGCGCCTAGTGCGCGCCGTGTAAAGTTTGAATTCTCGGTGGCGGGGAATGCCGAGCTGCCGCTCATTATTGCGGAGATGGCGATTCTGCCGAAGCATTTTTGGGAGGGGCGGGAGTTTGATAAAACTTCGCTTGAAGCGCCTTTGGGCAGTGGACCGTATAAGGTTAGCGCGGTGGAAAGCGGGCGCTCGATTACTTATGAGCGTGATCCGGATTGGTGGGGGAAGGATTTGCCGTTCTTTAAGGGGTTTTATAATTTCGATACCGTTCAATATGATTATTACCGCGATGCGAATGTCGCGCTTGAGGCGTTTTTGGCAGGGGAATTTGATATCCGGATGGAGAATACGGCGAAAGTATGGGCGAATGCGTATAATGTTCCGGCGGTGAGCGAGGGGCGTTTAATTAAGGACGAGATTGAAAATGCGCGTCCGGCGGGAATGCAGGGCTTTATCTATAATATTCGCCGTGATGTGTTTAAGGATGTTGCGGTGCGCGAGGCGCTGAATTACGCGTTTGATTTTGAATGGTCGAATAAGCAATTTGCGTTTGGCGATTATGTGCGCACGGATAGCTATTTCGAGAATTCGGAATTGGCGAGTCGTGGGTTGCCGGAAGGTGCGGAGTTGGCGTTGCTTGAGCGGTTGAATACAGATTTTCCTGGGCAGATACCGGCGGCGGTGTTTAGCGAGGAATATCGCAATCCGCTCACCGATGGGTCGGGGAATGCGCGGCGGAATTTGCGCAGCGCGATGACGATGCTGGATAAGGCTGGATGGGTGCTTGGCGCGGATGGCGTGCGGGTGAAGGACGGGGTACGGCTGGAGTTTGAAATTTTGGATAGTAATCCGCAGTTTGAGCGGTGGGTTTTGCCGTTTATTCAAAACCTAAAACGTATTGGTGTTGCGGCGAATTTCCGCGTGGTGGATAGTGCGCAATATCAAAACCGTGTAAATGAATTTGATTTTGACATGACGATTGGCGGGTTTGGGCAATCAAACTCGCCAGGGAATGAGCAGCGGGATTTTTGGGGGAGTGCGAAGGCGGAAATGCAAGGCTCGCGCAATTATATCGGGCTTAAAAATCCGGCGGTGGATGCGATTATTGAAGAGCTAATTACGGCAGAAAGCCGGACGGATTTAGTGACGCATGTGCGGGCGCTGGATCGGATTTTGCTGCACTCGCATTATGTGATTCCGATGTGGCATTATAATAAATGGCGCATTGCACGGTGGGGACATATCGCACGGCCGGAGGCGTTGTCGGGGATTTCTCCGCTGATTGCCGATACTTGGTGGGGTGCAGAATAATGCGGATCGCAATTGCCATTCCGGCGCGATATGGGTCTACGCGGTTTGCGGGGAAGCCGCTTGCGTTGATTGGGGGGCGATCGATGTTGTCGCGTGTGGTGGATTTGGCGCGGAGTGTGGCGGCGGGCTATGACGATATTGATGTGTTTGTGACGACAGAGGATGCGCGGATTGCGGATCATGCGGCGGAGATTGGTGTCGAATGCGTGGTTACGGATGACAGTTTCGAGACGGGTTCGGATCGGGTGCTGGGGGCGTTGAAGATTAGTGGCAAGCAGCCGGATTTTGTTTTGAATTTGCAAGGAGATGCGCCATTCACACCGCCCGAAGCGCTGCATGCGTTGATTGCGGGGGCGCGGGAGCATTCGAGCGCGGATGTGATTACGCCGGTGCATCGCTTGCGATGGGGGGATCTGGATCGCTTGCGGGAGAGTAAGAAGGTTACACCGTTTAGCGGGACGACGGCGGTGATGGATGCGGATGGGCGGGCGATTTGGTTTTCGAAGAATATTATCCCTGCTATTCGTAAGGAAGAGGCGCTGCGCGAGGCGTCGGATGTTTCACCTGTGCGGCAGCATATGGGGCTGTATGGCTATCGCATGGCGGCTTTGGAGCGGTTTTGCGCCTTGCCCGTTGGGCATTATGAGGCGTTAGAGGGGTTGGAGCAGCTCCGGATGCTAGAGAATGGGATGCATATTCAATGCGTTGAAATTGATGTGGATGCGGGGGCGATGCAATCGGGCATTGATACGCCCGAGGATTTAGCGCGGGCGGAGGCGAGGTTAAAAGCATGACAACGACATTAATTATTGCAAGACACGGGAATACTTTTGGGCCGAAAGATACGCCGACGCGGGTTGGGCTGCGGACGGATTTGCCACTGGTGGAGAGCGGGATTGAGCAAGCTAAGCGTATGGGCAAATATATCAAGGAAAACAATCTGATACCGGATACTGTTTACACTTCAACTTTAAAGCGCACCATTGAAACGGCGAGTATTGCGATTAAGGAAACGGGGGTTAGCAATCCCTTCTTCAAGATTGAAATGTTTAATGAAATTGACTATGGCCCTGATGAGAATAGGCCAGAGGCGGATGTGATTGCGCGAATTGGCGAAGCGGCGATTAAGGATTGGGACGAGCGTGCGATTGTGCCCGATGGGTGGGATGTTGATCCCGCGCAGGTGATTCAGAATTGGCATGATTTTGCGGAGCAGATTGCGGCGTTTGATGATAATGAGACGGCGTTGATTGTGACCTCGAACGGGATTGCGCGGTTTGCGCCGCATTTATTGGGCGATTTTGACGGGTTCGCGGCGGAGAATAAGATCAAGCTCTCTACCGGCGCGATCGGGATTTTGCGGCATAGTGGCGGCGTGGATGGCGTTTGGACGTGTGAGGGGTGGAATATCAAGCCATGAGTGAGAGCGAGCGATTAACCAGTGTCGAGATCAAGCTAATGCATCTTGAGGTGCAGATCGAAGATATGAATTCCGTTGTTTTGGCGCAGGAGGCGGAGATTGCGCGGCTGAATATGAAGATCAAGCGCGCGGAGGCGAAGATGCAAAGCGTAGCGGCCGATGGGCAAGAAAGCGATAGCGGCATGTCGAGTATGGAAGCCATGGCAGCAGAAAGGCCACCGCATTGGTGATTTTAAAACCACGGATTGACACAGATGCACACAGATAAATTGTGTGCGGAATGAAATCTGTGTTTATCCGTGTTCATCTGTGGTTACAATACTGCATGACCGCCTATATCCTTAAACGCTTGTTGCTGATGATCCCGACATTGCTTGGGATCTTGTTGATTAGCTTTGTGATTGTGCAGTTTGTTCCCGGTGGGCCGGTGGAGAAGATGATTGCGGAGTTGCAGGGGCATGGGGGGGAGGCTACGGCGCGGATTGGTGGCGGGGGCGGTGATGCATCGGTTAGCGGCGGGGGAAGCGTGAGTGCGGGGCAAGGGTCGCAATATCGCGGGGCGCAGGGGCTTGATCCAGAATTTATTGCGGAGCTTGAGGCGCTGTATGGGTTTGACAAGCCGGCTCCGATACGGTTTTGGATTATGCTGAAGAATTATGCGCGGTTTGATTTGGGGGAGAGTTATTATCGCGATATTGGGGTCGGGCAATTGGTGCTTGAGAAGATGCCGGTTTCGATTTCGCTTGGGCTGTGGTCGACGATTATTATTTATCTGATCTCCATTCCGCTTGGGATTAAGAAGGCGGTGAAGGATGGGAGCGCGTTTGATATCTGGACGAGTGCGGCGGTGTTTATTGGCTATGCTATCCCTAGCTTTATGTTTGCGATTTTGTTGATTGTCCTGTTTGCGGGGGGGCGGTATTTTGATGTGTTTCCGCTGCGCGGGCTGACGTCTGATGGGTTTGAGGATATGAGCTTTGTGCAGCAGATTTTGGATTATACATGGCATTTGGTTTTGCCCGTGGCGGCGATGGTGGTGAGTGGGTTTGCCTCGCTCACGCTGCTGACGAAGAATTCGTTTTTGGATGAGATTAATAAGCAATATGTGCTGACGGCGCGCAGCAAAGGGCTGGCGGAGAATCAGGTGCTGTATGGGCATGTGTTTCGCAATGCGATGTTGATTGTGATTGCGGGCTTTCCGGCGGCGTTTATCTCGATTTTCTTTACGGGGTCGTTGTTGATTGAGGTTATATTCTCGCTCGATGGGCTTGGATTGCTTGGGTATGAGAGCGTGATTAATCGTGATTATCCGGTGGTTTTAGGGACGCTTTATATTTATGCGCTGATTGGGCTTGTGATGACGTTGGTGCGGGATGTGGTTTATGTGGCGGTTGATCCGCGGATTGATTTTGAGGGGCGGGGTTGAGAGATGATGAATATTGCAAGCGCCGCAGACATTTTATTTTTATACGCGGAGAAGCGGAGAAGCGGAGTTTTTTCTTTTAAACCGTTAAAGCTCCGCTCCTGTGAAACTCCGCGCATGAAATATTACGGCTTCGCCGCGGGGAGAAGATCATGACTTTATCACCCCTCACACAACGCCGTCTTCAACAATTTCGGGCTAATGCGCGGGGATTTTGGTCGTTTTGGGTGTTTTTGGCGTTGTTTGTGGTGGCGTTGGGGGCGCCGTTTGTGGCGAATGATAAGCCGATTTTGGTGAGCTATGATGGCGCGCTGTATTTTCCGACCTTTGCGAATTATCCGGAGACGGTGTTTGGCGGGGATTTTGAGACGGAAGCGGAGTATCGGGATCCGTTTGTGGCGGAGCTTATAAACGCGAAGGGGTGGATGGTGTTTCCGCCCATTCCTTATAATTATGACACGATTAATTATAATTTGACCTCCCCTGCCCCTTCGCCGCCCGATGGAGAGAATATTTTCGGGACCGATGATCAGGGGCGTGATGTGGCGGCGCGGGTGATTTGGGGATTTCGGATTTCGGTGTTGTTTGGCTTAGCGTTGACGGTTGTTAGCTCGATCATCGGGATCGCGGCGGGGGCGTTTCAGGGGTATTATGGCGGGCGGCTGGATTTGGTGATGCAGCGGGTGATTGAGGTTTGGGGAAGTATGCCGAGCCTTTATATCCTGATTATCTTTTCGTCCATTTTTATTCCCGGGTTTTGGACGTTACTGCTTATTTTGTTGTTGTTTAGCTGGGTTAGCCTTGTCGATGTTGTGCGGGCGGAATTTTTGCGGGCGCGGAATTTGGATTATGTGCGGGCGGCGCATGCGTTGGGGGTTTCGAATTTGACGATTATGCGCAGGCATGTTTTGCCGAATGCGATGGTGGCGACGCTGACCTTTATGCCGTTTATTTTGACGGGGTCGATTACGGCGCTGACTTCGCTTGATTTTCTGGGGCTTGGGTTGCCGCCTGGGTCGGCGTCCTTGGGGGAATTATTGGCGCAGGGGAAGAATAATTTGAATGCGCCCTGGCTTGGGATGGCGGCGTTTATGAGTTTGGCGGTGATGTTGACATTGCTCACATTTATTGGTGAGGCGGTGCGGGATGCGTTTGATCCGCG
>JBOEFZ010000081.1:0-7113 GCA_050633165.1 Alphaproteobacteria bacterium
GGACTGAACTGTTCGTAAATGTACGCGGGCGTAATATCGAGGCCGTAGTGGCAAAAGCACCGTTTTTGGCCGCGCGAACAAAATCAATGAAGAAACAAGCAGCATAAAACCCAATTCGTCATCCCCGCGAAGGCGGGGATCTGGTTATTTTTAAGAAAGGAAAATAAAATGGCTGAATTAAGATTTACGGAAGATCATGAATGCATTTACGTCGATGGCGACACCGCATTGGTGGGGATCACAAAATACGCGCAAGACGCGCTCGGCGATTTGGTATTTGTTGAACTTCCCGAAGTGGGAAAAGCCGTGAGCAAAGGCGATGAAGTCGCCGTCATCGAAAGCGTCAAAACCGCCGCCGAAGTCTATGCCCCCATTGATGGCGAAGTGATCGAGGCCAATGACAATCTCGAAAGCGATCTTGAGGCATTGTCCAAACCCCTCAACGAAGGCGGCTGGATCGCCAAAATCAAAATCGGCGACACGGCACAGCTAACCGAACTCATGGATCAAACCGCTTATGACGCATATGTCGCGGGCTTGGATTAAACAACGAACATCTCTTTCACTTTCATAAAAAGGAACATCATGAAAAAATTATTACTTGTCTCTGCGTCTATTTTTTTATCGGCATGTGCATCACACACACATGAAATTCCAGCCGCTTATGTAAGTCCGCTGCAATATCAGGACTTTTCTTGTAAACAGATATCTGCGGAGTTACAGAGAGTATCATCCAGAGCAGAGCAAGTTGCCTATGAGGTAAATAAAAACGCAGACGGCGATTCCGCGGCAATGGCAGCGGGACTCATTTTGTTCTGGCCAGCTCTATTTTTCATTGATGGCGATTCTCCGCAAGCACAAGAATATGCTCGCCTAAAAGGAGAATATGAAGCGGCAGAAAAGGCCGGTATTCAAAAGAAGTGTGGATTTGATTATTCAGATAACCCATTTACTAAAATTGAAAAAGCAAAACAGGAATACCAAGCACAACAAAAATCAGGAGTAAATGAGTAGGCATGAGATACCTCCCCCAGACCCAAAAATCACGGAACGAGATGTTAGAGATTGTCGGCGCGGACAGCGTTGATGACCTTTACCGCGATGTTCCGGCGCAGGCCTTCATTGATGGTAAAGCCGACCTCCCCGATCATAAGGGTGAGTTGGAGGTTGAGCGGATCATGCAAGATTACGCCAACCAAAACCACGCGGCATCGAGCGGCCCCTTCTTTTTGGGCGCGGGGGCGTATTTTCACCATATCCCGTCTTCGGTTGATTACATCATCCAACGCAGCGAATTTCTAACCGCCTATACCCCCTACCAACCGGAGATCGCGCAAGGTACGCTCCAGATGGTGTTTGAATTTCAAACCTTTATCGCCCAATTAACGGGACAGGAAATCGCCAATGCCTCGCTTTATGACGGCGCAACCGCGGCGACCGAGGCCGCCCTCATGGCGATGCGAATCACAAAGCGCAAGAAAATCGCCGTTGGAAACGCCATCCACCCCGATTACCGCGCGGTACTTGATTCCTACATGAGCAATTTCGACGATATCGAGGTAATCGACGGCGAACCGTCCGAGGAAACAGCATGCGTCATCATCCAATCCCCCGATTTTTACGGCAAACCTGAAAAATACGCCGCCCTGCGTGCGAAATGTGATGAGACGGGCGCTCTGCTCGTGGTTGTTGTAACGGAAATCCTATCCTTAGGCCTTCTCCCCGCGCCAATTGAGGCCGACATTGTCTGCGGCGAAGCGCAAAGCATTGGTGTCGCGCTATCCTATGGCGGTCCTTATTTGGGCTTCTTCGCCTGCCGCGAAAAATATGTCCGCCAAATGCCCGGTCGCCTTTGTGGCATTACACAAGACGCCGATGGCAAGCGCGGCTTCGTACTAACCCTCAACACCCGCGAACAGCATATCCGCCGCGACAAAGCGACATCGAATATCTGTACAAACCAAGGGCTATGCGCACTCGCCTTCACGGTGCATATGAGCCTCCTTGGCGAAGACGGGTTTAAAGACCTTGCGCGCCTCAACCACGAAGCCGCCTGCAAAACCGCCGATGCGTTGGCGGCCATTGACGGCGTAGAGGTGGAGAGCGAAGCATTCTTTAACGAGTTCACCGTAAACCTCCCCAAGCCCGCAAAGGATGTTGTTGAAACTTTGGCAAGCAAAGGCATCATCGCGGGCTACGCGACCAAGGATGATAAACTCCTCGTATGCGCCACCGAAATGACAAAAGACGAAGACATCACCGCACTGGTCGATGGATTGAAGGAGGTCTTGTGATTAAAGTTGCGGTGTTTGCTCTATTTGCAATTATTGTATGGGTAGGGCTCTCGGTTTCCATTCTCAAAGCACCACAGAATAATGACATTTGTTTATGGGGCATTCAGTCAATGAACCAGTCTATTGGACAAATAGCCGCACCTTTTGAAGAAAATATAAAGTCTAAAGAGCATTACTTTACTGAAAACGGGCATGCAAAATTCAAAGAGGCATTAAGGAACGCCAATATAGAGGATTTGGTTAAAAATAAAAATGGATCACTATCGGTAAATGTACAGAATTTAAAGAGCAGTTATGTTTCTGATGGGTTTAAAGAAGGGAACGATTATTTTTCAATATTATTTTTGCCAGTAGATTTTATTTATAACTTGAATAAAAAAGAAACTAAAAATAGCTATGATTTAATGCTCAAAGTTAAAGTTATTCAAAATCAAAGCTTGGAAGATACGTTCAAAATAGAACAATGGGTCGCGGCACCCGATTTATATAAAAATTTAAAAGAAACAGTAATGAGTTCACACAACGTAAATTTTACAAAATGTAAGCTTTAGAATAGGACGTAGTAAAATGAGTGCAGAAGCGAAAGTAGTAGAGATGACACAAAATACACAAGCCGAAGACGGCAACCGCGCCCTTCATTACGAAGAAAACCTCCTTTGGGAGAAAGAGCGTTCGGACACATCCGGCGTTGACCTTCCCACCCCCGCCGGAACGCCCCTTCGCACCGGAACGGATGCGCGCGGCGATATCGGCCTGCCGCAAGTGTCCGAGCCACAGGCGCTTCGCCATTTCGTCCGGATGAGCACATGGAACTATTCCATTGATCACGGATTTTTCCCGCTCGGCTCTTGTACCATGAAGCACAACCCGCGCATTAACGAGAAAGTCGCCCGCCTCCCCGGTTTCGCGCATCTCCACCCGATGCAGCCCGAAAGCACGGCGCAAGGTGCGCTCGCGCTTATGTATGATCTACAAAACTGGCTGGCTGAGCTGACCAATCTGCCCGGCGTTTGCCTCGCCCCCGCCGCCGGAGCGCATGGTGAGCTAGCCGGAATGATGACCATCCGCCGCGCGCATGAGAAAAACGGCAATAAGCATAAAACAGTCGTCCTCACCCCCGATTCCGCCCATGGCACAAACCCCGCCACCGCAACAACATGCGGTTTCACGGTACGGAATATCCCGACCTCCGAAACCGGACGCTTAACGGTCGAGGCGTTTAAAGAAGCCTTATATGCCGTTAGCGATGACGGTGCGGAAGTCGCCGGAATGATGGTAACAAACCCCAATACTTGCGGCCTTTTCGAAACCGATATCCTCGAAATCTCCGACCTCCTGCATAAGGCGGGCGGTTATTTTTACTGCGATGGTGCGAACTTTAACGCGTTGGTCGGGAAAATTCGCCCCGGTGATTTTGGCGTGGATGTGATGCATATCAATTTGCACAAAACATTCTCCACCCCCCATGGCGGCGGCGGCCCCGGTTCCGGCCCGATTTGTGTGACCGAAGAGCTCGCGCAATATATGCCCGTTCCCACTGTGCTTAAGGAAGACGATAAATACCGCCTAGAATGGGAAGAAGACCGCCCCGATACGTTAGGACAGCTTAAGGGCTTCCAAGGGCAATTCGGCATGTTCGTCCGCGCGCTTAGCTATATGCTCAGCCATGGCGCGGATGGCCTGCAACGTGTGTCCGAGGATGCCGTGCTAAACGCCAACTACATATTGCGCCAGCTTGAGGGCGATTACTTCGCCCCCTACGCCGATCAAGGGTCATGCATGCATGAGGCCTTGATCACCGATAAACATCAAAAGGCAAATGGTGTGCAAACCTTGGACATCGCCAAGGCATTGATCGAGCGCGGCTTCCACCCGATGACGGTATATTTCCCCCTCGTCCGCCCCGGCACAATGTTGATCGAGCCGACGGAGACAGAGAGCAAAGATTCCATGGATCGCTTTATCACCGTCATGAAAGACATTGCCTCGGATGCGGCAAATATGGAAGGCGCGGAAGAACATTATCACTCCTTCCCCCACTCCGCCCCCCGCCGCCGTTTGGACGAAGTCCAAGCCGCACGGAAACCGGTATTGCGCTGGAGAGAAGGGCTATAGGCTCTTCCCGCCCCTTCGATAATGTTAAGATATATAAACCTGCTCCTTAATCATAAGGGGCAGGTCTTTTTATTGAGGGGTTAAGAGGCAAGCGCTAAGACAGCTGGTTCTTCCTCTGCAGGAGGCACGATTTTACAAGCATTCTTTCGCGATTGAAGAATACGCCACCAGTTACACTCCGCTTCCCCCGCTCCTTCAGTAGGGGGAACTATAATTTCCTGTCCCAAGGCCAACTTCCAAGGCTCACTCGCTAATTCAGGATTAACGTATATATATTTTGCAAATTCAGCCTCAAACACCTTTTGATCATCAGGGTTCTCACCCTGCGCCCGTAAATCTCGACGCACAATACGTGATAGGCTATCGTCTTTTTCAACGGTATAAACTTCAATTTCAGGGGCACCGCTGAAATAAGTTTGATCGACAGGCGCAAAATGCGCTTCCTTAATTCCCGCTGGGCCGGAAAATTCAACCGAAAGCGGTGCGAGCGTACCAATAGCATCAAAAGGAATTTCGGACGGTGCTTTAAAAATAACAGGTGTCTCGCTTGATGGCTCTTCCGGTAGAGTAATCTCTTTAGGGGCGATGTTTTCACCAACGATATGAGCAGGCGATAAAGATGCGATTTGAATGGCTGGCTCTTCCGCGCTTGTAGGGCGGGTTTTTATGATTGTTCCCACCCCTAATGGATCTAACCCGGCTTCAATTCTCTCTTGGAAATCCAAGCGTGCATATTTTTCAGCAAGCGTTTCGGCGGTAGGTGTTTCCGCAGCAACAGCAGCAGTAAACAAAGCAGCGCCAGGAGAGGCAATGTTCTCCCCCATATCATGCGCTATAGTATTTGGTGTCGCGACAGCGACCGAAGAGGCAACACAAAGAGCAAATGCCTTGCTCAATGTGCGCTTGGATGGTGTATGCGCTGCGGCTCTTTTAAACGCACCGACAAGGCCGGATGAAAAAGATTGCACGGCATGCGCTGCCTGTGCGCGTGTGTCTCGCAACACTTCACGCACAGTGCTGAAAATAGGTGTTTTATATTGAAGGGACGCGGTTGCCGCTTCTTTCAATGCATCCAAAGGGTCTGGCTCTGCACCCGCGATGTATTCACGATATTTCGGGGAATTATCAAGCCTTGCCTCTGCCGCTATTACACTTTGCGGCTTTTGCACGGTTGCTTGCGGTTGAGCGGTTTGGTTGCCCGTGCCTCTGCCTATCGCACGAAAAGGATTGATGCCTATATTCCCGAGAGGGGTGACAGGAGACGGCGATGGATGCAAATTATATTGAGGGGCAACCTTAACGGGGGTATTATATGATGTTCCTACACGTAATTTTCCTAATTCAGGGTTTAAAAACAACCCGACCTGTTCGCGCATTTTTGCGGCAGGCTTACCATCTTTATCTTTCAAAAAAGCATAAATTTCCTTGAGGTGATTTAAATAGCGCCCATCTGCGCCTTTTATAGAGAAAGAAAAATCTTTGTAGCACAATGTTCTATCAGGATCGTTATCACCTAAAAAAAGCATTTCCAGATTTTGATATACTGCTCCGGCTTCATCAAGTGAGAGATCAAACGGAATATGTTTAAAAGGCTGACTTTCTAAAAAATCATCTAAAATGCTCCTGATCCCTTCACCAAGAGAGACCCCTTCTTGGTGTGATTCTGTATCCCAACGCCCATCCTTCATTGCATATCCTATAGCGTAAAACTCATTATTTAGCGCATGTATTCGTATATTTCATAGGATTTGTCAATGTTTTTTCTGTAAAGTGTGGCGTTATCAAGACCTTCAGCTTATAACGGCACAGATTGCTCGGCACTCATTAATACCAACGAGCATATGGCTCGCATTTTAAAGCGTCTATTAAGTAAAAAAATCCCCGCATATGCGGGGACTCTTAAATCCAAGAATCTGACTGTTAACCTACTGACACGCCAGGCATTCTTCGTAATTGCCGGATGCGGCATCGCTTTCGCTTTGGGCATCATCGGCTTGCTTGCGCTTCCATGATGCGTCACTTTCCGCACGTTGTACGGATTTGGAGCGGCAGTAATAGAGCGATTTCACGCCTTTCTTCCATGCCTCCCAATGCACGCGGTGAAGTTCGGATTTATGCACATTCGCCGGTAAGAACACGTTAAGCGATTGCGCCTGACAGACATTATCGCTGCGATCCCCTGCATGCTCAATCAACCAACGCTGGTCAATTTCAAACGCGGTTTTGAACACGTCTTTTTCATCATCCGATAAGAAATCAAGATGCTGAACCGACCCTTCATTGGTGAAGATGGATGACCATATATCTTCTGTATTCTGGCCTTTTTCCTCCAAAATCGCCTCAAGATATTTGTTCTTAACCGGAAACGAACCGGAGAGCGTTTTATGCGTATAAGCATTCGCCGCATTTGGCTCGATCCCCGGGCTCGCACCACCGCAAATGATGGAGATAGAAGCCGTTGGCGCAATTGCCATCTTGTTCGAGAATCGCTCATTAATGCCGTAATCGGCGGCATCCGGACATGCACCGCGCTCCTCGGCCAATTTTACGGATGCATCATCAACACCGCGTTTGATATGTTGGAAAATCTTCTTGTTCCAGACCTTCGCCATCACACCTTCCATCGGAAGCATTTTGGATTGCAAGAAACCGTGGAACCCCATCACGCCAAGACCAACGCTGCGTTCCCGCATCGCGGCATATT
>JBOEFZ010000082.1:0-12414 GCA_050633165.1 Alphaproteobacteria bacterium
CATATCATCATCCACCGGATAAAACGCGCCTTTCGCAATCACCTTTCGGTCATGCGTCAAACCATAGCCATCGGGGACATAGCCCAGCCCGACATATAACCGCTGCGCCGCGCCGTAGCTCGCATCCATACCGACGCCGATACCAACCTGCGCATGCCCCTTATCCCGCGCCAAGCCCTCACAATGCGTAATCATCGCCCGCGCCACACCGCGCCGCCGGAATTTCGGCACTACATTCAAATCCTGTATCTCGCCAATCTCCAAATGCCGGAAATACGCATATTTCGGATTCCACGCCATCATGCAAAACCCGACATCTTGCGCCTCATAAGACGCAATAAAAACCTGCCGCTGCCCCGCCTCTTGATATTCCAACGTCTTTTCAAAATACCCAACCACCTTCTCCGCCCCCATCTGCGCGGACAAATCATAAAGCACCGCCCAATCATCCCCCGATGCCTGCCGCAAGCTCACCTTTTCAATTTGCACCGAATCATTTGGCATTTTATAAAAACCTTTATGAGATTAACGTTACTTCTACTTTTGCTTTTAACACCTCCCGCCTATGCCGATCAATTCGAATATAAAGGCGGCCTGAACCATACCTATCTACGCAAAAACCCACCGCCAACCGAACAACCAGCAGCCGAAGGCGAAGAAGCCTCCCCCTCAACACCCACCACAAAAGTCTGGGAAAAATACAAAGCCCTCGCCGCCGGACAACCAGAGCAACAGCAAGAGGCAGAAACCACCCAACCACCAACCGCCCCGACCGCACCCGAGCCCCCACAAAAACCAACTGGTATCACCGCCATCCTAAAACAATACCAAACCAACAAAGCCGGCCGCAGCCAAATGCGCAGCCTGACTATGCAGCGCCCCGAAGCGCCAAAGGTGGAAACGCCCGTTTCCACCAAATAATGTCATCCTGCGGCTCGACCGCAGGATCTTTCTCCATAGCAAAAAGATCCCGGAGCAAGTCCGGGATGACGCTCTTGTTTTAGGTTGTAGGCTCTTAGCACATATGCTTTAACTCCACCATGGCACAAGAAAAATTAACCCAGCCCGAAAACCCGCTCACTACCCTAAGCGAGCATCTCACCGAAGATATGCGGCAGGTGAACAGCGCCATCTTAAACCACATGCAAAGCGACGTGGCGCTAATCCCGCAACTCGCCTCCTACCTCATCGCTGCCGGTGGCAAACGCATCCGCCCGCTCCTCACTCTCGCCGCAACAGCCATCCACGCCGGAAATATGTCCCGCGCCCACGGCCTCGCCGCCTCTGTCGAGTTTATCCACACCGCCACCCTCCTCCACGATGATGTGGTGGATGAAAGCGACCAGCGACGCGGCCAAGACAGCGCCAACCTCATATTCGGCAACCAAGCCTCCGTCCTCGTCGGCGACTTCCTCTTCTCCCGCGCATTCCAATTGATGACTGCCGATGGCAACCTCGAAATCCTAAAAATCCTCTCCAGCGCCTCCGCCGTCATCTCCGAAGGCGAAGTGATGCAGCTCACCACCGCCAACAATATCGACACCACATTCGATGAATATCTCGAAGTCATAAAGGCAAAAACCGCCGCCCTCTTCGCCGCCGCAACCGAAATCGGCCCTGTCATCGCGGGCGCAGACAAAGCCCAACAACAAGCCATGCATGATTACGGCATGTACTTAGGCATAGCCTTCCAAATCGCCGACGACGCCCTCGATTACGCCGCCGACCAAGCCACCTTAGGCAAAACCATCGGCGATGATTTCCGCGAAGGCAAAATGACCCTCCCCGTCATCCTCGCCATCCAAAACGCGAGCGAAGAAGAGCGCGAATTTTGGCAACGCACCTTGGGCAATAAAGACCAAACCGAAGACGACCTCGCCCACGCCCAATCCCTCATCGCAAAACACGATTGCATCACCAAAACCCTAAACACCGCCCGCGAATATGGCCGCAAAGCGCAAGAAGCCCTAAACACCACCCCCAGCCACGAACTTCGCACTTTACTGCACGCCCTAATCCCCTATACAATCGAACGGAAAATATAGCCGCAAACCCAGAGTGCGCCCGTGTCCATCGATAAACTCGAAACAAAAATTCTCGACACGGTCGAACGCATCGCCAATATCGGTCATTGGCAATATGACATCGCAAACAATACACTTTTTTGGTCGGACGAAGTCTACCGTATCCACGGCCTTAACTTCGATGATTACACCCCAAGCGTAGAAGCCGCCATTGACGCCTACCTCCCCGAGGATCAGGCCCATGTCGAAGCCCTCCTACAACAATCCATCGAAAAGGCCGAATCCTTTGACTTTCAAAAACGAATCCGCCGCCCCGACGGCGAAGTCCGCTTCATCCACGCCCAAGGGGAGTGCGAGCTGGATTTTGACGGCTCGGTAACCTCTATCTTCGGCACGATACAAGACCTCACCGAACTCCGCACCCAAGAAGAACTATACGAACTCGCCGCACTTAGTTCCGACGCCGCCATTTGGGATTGGGACATCCGTGAAGATACCTTAAACTGGACCGGAAATTCAGGCGAAATCCTCGGCTACACCAACCCAAAAGACCTCCCCAAAACCACGGATCGCTTCTTCAGCACACTCGTTCATCCCGACGATCATGAGCGCCTGAAAAAAGCATTCGCAACGCACTTCAAAAACCGCAAACCTTTCTCCATCAATATTCGCCTATCCAGCGACAAACAAAACTACCGTTGGTTCGCCTCCCGTGCGCAAGCACAATGGAACCAAAATGAACGTGCCATCCGCATGTGCGGCTCGCTTTACGACATCACCCCGCTAAAAGAAACCCAAGAAAAGCTCAAACGCTCGAATGACGACCTCTCCCAATTTGCAACCATCGCTGCACATGATTTAAAAGCCCCCCTACGCGCCATCAGTGGCTTTTTAGAAATTCTGCAATTAAAATATTACAACGACCTAGATGAACAAGCCCATGAATACATTGAATATTCCGTCCGTGGCGCCGAAGATATGGAGAAATTGATCGACAATCTTCTAGAATATTCCGGCATCAACGCAGAAGGCCTAAAACATAACGAAATTGATATAGACGACCTGCTTGATCGCATCATTAATACCATACCAAACAAATCAAAAAACAAGCATATCACAATCCACCGCACCCCCATGCCAACCATAAAATGTGATGAGCATAAAATTAAACGCGTCTTCCATAACCTCATTGAAAACGGCATAAAATACTGCGACGCTGCGGCCCCTACCATCCACATAAAACACGAAGAAACCGAAAAAAACTGGCTGTTTTCTGTGCATGATAATGGAATTGGGATAGACCCGGACAAACATAATGAAATATTCTTAATGTTCAGACGCCTGCACACGAAACAAGACTATAGCGGCACAGGCATTGGCCTAGCCATATGCAAACGGATTGTTGAATTGCATGGCGGCGCGATATGGCTTTCATCAAAACCAGGAAAAGGGAGCACCTTCTTTTTCACGGTGCCAAAAGGATAAAACGATGCCAACAAACAACAAACCCGCAGACATCCTTATCATTGACGATAACGAAAGCGATGCAATGCTCATGGAGGAGGCCGTCAAAGACACCGTAATGGCCAACTCAATCAAAATTGTCCATTCCGCCGCCGAAGGCATAAAATACCTCAACCAAGCCGAGGAATACGAAAACGCCCCTCGTCCCGACCTAATTCTACTCGATCTAAAAATGCCGGAAATGGATGGGCACGATTTTCTGAAAATAATAAAAAACGACCCCCGTTTTCTACACATTCCCATTATCGTCCTAACAACATCATCAGATAACAACGACATCGCCGAAAGCTATCGCCTCCACGCCAATTGCTATATCGTAAAACCCGTCAACTTCACAAAATTCAAGGCCATGGTCGCCGTCATCAATGAATTCTGGCTTGGCATAGCGCATTTACCACCAAAAGATAGGTAACCTATAATGGCCTCCTGCTGCTCAAAAAACACAAAAAAAGGGTTCACCTTTGACCCGATTTTTCACGGAAGTCTTGCGATCATCGTCATTGCCGTGTCTTTATACGCCCTGAATATCGCCCCCGATTGGCTGCACCATTTCGCCCATACCGTGCTCGACTTCCTCAAAACCGTATGGTGGGGAATTCTCGCCGGCATGATCTTCGTCGGCATCATGAACAAAATCCCGCGCGAATATTTCGCCCACCTCCTCGGCGATGGAAATTCCAAAACCGGCCTCCTGCGCGCAACGCTCGCGGGCGTCGTTCTCGACCTCTGCTCCCACGGCATCCTCATGGTCGGCGCAAAGCTTTATGAACGCGGCGCAAGCTACGCGCAAACCGTTGCCTTTCTGGTCGCCAGCCCATGGAACTCCCTCTCGCTCACCATCATTCTCTTCGCGCTCATCGGCTGGAAACTCACCCTGCTCTATATCGCCGCCTCCGCGCTCGTCGCGCTCACCGCCGGATATGCGATCCAGATTCTCACTCGCAACGGTCGCCTGCCCGCCAACCCGAACCAACAAAGCATCGACCCGAATTTCAATTTCAAATCCCGCGCCGCCGCCGATTTGAAAGCCGTAAAGTGGGACTTCGCCCTCCTCAAAGACATCGTAACAGGCAGCACGCACGAACTCCGCATCCTCGTAAAATGGCTCCTCCTCGGCATCATCATCGCCGCCGCAATCCGTACCTTTGTCCCGCAAGAATTCTTCCAAACCTGGTTCGGGCCTAGCCTCATCGGCCTCTTCCTAACCCTGCTGGCCACCACAATCATCGAGGTTTGCTCCGAAGGTTCCGCCCCCATCGCCTCGGAAATCGTCAATAATGCGGGCGCAACCGGAAACGGTTTCACCTTCTTAATGGCGGGCGTCTCCACCGATTACACCGAAATGCTCATCCTCAAAGACACTACAGGCTCCTGGAAAATGGCGCTCGTCCTCCCCCTCGTCACCGTCCCACAAATTTTGGTATTGGGCTACATCATGAACCTAACCCTCTAATGTCATCCCTCCACTCGCTCCCGCTCGGTCGGAATGGCAACATTTTTTCGCGTCCATTCGCGGTTCAAATCACTCACATGGATAATTCTGAAACAACCCCAACGCCACCGCCGGCGCGGCAATAAACCCATTATGCTGCTTTTGGTTCCGAAAAACATGGCTCGTCACCTGCGCCTGCACCAAATTCATCGGCACATCCTTGGGCACACAAAAATCAATACTCGGCGCCGTCCCCATGGAACGCAGCAACGCATGATAATCCATCACACCCGCAATATAAGCCTGACACGCAACATGCCCGCCGGGCGTAAGCTCGCCCCCTGCCTCATCACTAGAGCACATATGCAAAAGATACTGCCCGCTAAACCGCGCGGCATTGGTTGGGGTAGAAAATACTAATAAAGAAAACAAAAAGAGCGTCATCCCGCGACTTGATCGCGGGATCTCATCGTTAAGCAAACAGATACCGCGGTTAAACCGCGGCATGACGCTTATGAGAAAACGGAACATCACTCTTTCAACTGCCCCAAAATCGCAAAGGGATTATCATCCGGATTAACCTTCGCCTTCGCGCTCATCACCTTCGGCGCGCGGCTCTCATTCTTATTTCGCTTGCCTTTCGGCTTCCCCTTAAATTCTTGAGGCTTAGGCTTTTTCTTAAAATCGGGCTTCTTACCAGCGCCCGTTTTCTCGAACGCCTTGCCCCGCTTCAATCGAAACCAATCCAGCGCCTGCTTCTCCTGTGGCTTAGCCTCACCTTCCGCCGGATTTTCGACCTCACCCCCTTCTAAAACTCCAACATTCCCATCTTCCAGAATTCTGACATGCCCCATCGCACCCAAAATCGCATACAGCTCCTCAATCGGGCAACCAAGCCATTCCGCCATCTGATGCTGTGCCTGAAACTTTCCCTTATCCGCCCCATCGTAAACCGCGCAAATCACACGATCGAGCATATCAATCCGAATAGCCCGCCCACCATAAACCGGATACCCAATCGATTGATAAAAATCCTTATCAATCAAAGCCTCGTCTACTTTGCAAGACACTAACCCGTCATTCGGAATCCCCACCGCCGGCAAAGCCTTCCCGTGATACAAACTCCATAGCAAAGCCCGTAAACGCACCGCCGCCGGCTTATTAAGCGCGGGAATAAACACCAATATTGGCCCAAGCCGTATCCGTTTTTTCCGCAAATCCTTACGCGTTTCCGCATCCAGCTGCGCAATCAAAGCCTCCAGCCCCTCACGCGGTAAAATCCCCATGGCGTCATACACCGCCTGAGCAATATCCTTAACAACGCCCTCAATCTCACGGGATGTAGTTTCCTGCTCCTCGCCCTCTTTCGCCTCTCCAACAGGCTCCTCAATCGGCTCAAACATCCGCGCCAAAGGCTCCATCACCGACCGCTTATGCGCCTCAAACCAAGCCTCAAGCCGCGCAACCAAAGCCGCCTCATCCGCACCTTTTGCATCCGTAATCTCAAAACCAGGCTGCAAAACATGCGCCCCCTTCGTAAGGCGCGCAATCACATCCCCAGCCAGCGGATTACTCTCCAACGCCTGAAACGAAACCACGCCATCTTCACTTAAACGAAACTGTGTATCTTTTGCATCAATCATAGCCGCAGTTTTAGCGCCACGCGCCGCAAAAAACAAATGCTTTCTCTCATCCCCAAAATTTGCTTAACTCCTCCAATCATGAAAAATTTATTGCTCTTTTTTGTCCTGCTCATCTTCGCCGCTCCAACCCACGCGGATGAGGTAACCGCCACGCACCTAAAAACCTTGTTCACAAACATATTGAGCGAGCAACAAAAAATCATCGCCATCGACGGCACAACAACACTAAACACCAAAGGCGACATCACCGTCGAAGAAGCCGGAAAATACTACGCCATCACCCTCCCCCACCTGAGCATAAACGATAGCGATGGTGGCGCATTCGACATCGGCATCATCTCCATCAACGCCAGCCCGCATGACGCGAACGGGCAATGGAAAATGACCATTGCTCTGCCCACCCCGCTACGCATTACCAACGCCGATACGGCAGAAACCATCGAAATCCATTTCCGCTCACAAAAGGCCTCCGGCATCTTCCACGAAGATATCCAACAATTCTCAAAATTCGACGCGGCCTATAAAAACGTCAAAATCGGGCGGGCGCAAAACACATTAAATATCGGCAACATCACCATAAAATCCGATATGGAGCCTGATGAAAACAACCGCTGGAGCGGCCCTGCCACCATCGCGCTTCGCAACATCACCACCGGGACAGGCGGCACAAAAAGCAAAATTAAAATTGATGGCATCATGGCCAACTTCCTCATCGATCAACTCGACCCCGCCATGTATTTGCAACACAAAAACACAATCCTCGCCCTGCATGACCAAGGCGCATTCTCGAGTGCTGATAAAATATCATCCGCCACCACACAAAAACTCGCCGCCTCCAGCTTCGACGCCATCACAAAGGGCATGAATGGCTTTTCCGCCAAATACGCCATCTCCGGCATCGACCTAACAAACCGCAAAGGCGAAAAATCCACCATCAAAAATACCGAAATCACCGTGAATGCCGGCGGTTTCCTCGAAAGCAATAAAATGAATTTCGGCCTTGGCATAAAATATGACGGCTTCGACGCATCATCCATGGAACAAAGCAACAAAAACATCATCCCAAGCAAGGCCGACATCGGCATAAACATCAAAAACATCCCTTATATCGAACTAACAAAAATCGGCCAAAACACTCTCGCCGCCCGCGCAAAGGATGAGGACATCGGCAAAGCCATAAAAATGGCGAGCATTGGCCTGATGTTCAAACTTCCCGCCATCCTCTCCCAAGCCGGAACGAGCATCGAAATCAAGGACAACATGATCGGCAATGCGCTCTACACCCTCGCCCTAAACGGCAATATCCGCGCCGATATCAACGCCGCCAAAAGCGCCACCGCCAACATCACCGCTCTATTCACTGGGCTAGACGCCCTCATGAATACCCTGAGCACCACCATCCAAGACCCCGAGAGCACAAATATAGGGAAATTCACCAAACTCTACGACCGCCTAGAACGCTTCAAATCCTTCGCCACCAGCGAAGGCAAAGACAACTACAAAATCGACTTCACCCTCAACGAACAAGGCGAAATGCTCCTCAACGGCCAAGATGCCCTAACGGCGTTTCGAGAAAAATAAGAAAACCCGTCATTACACGGCTTGTCCGTGTAATCCATCAAGCCTCATCAACTGGATTACACACATTTGAGCTTAACCTTCCACATCATCCCGCAAAATATAAGGCAGCACAGTATTCAACCGTAACCGCCCCTCACACGTTAAACGCATATGCGCCGCATCAAATTCCAACCACCCCTGATCGGCTAATGTCTTTACATTACACTCATCCAGACAATCCCAATAATGCGCCTGCAAGGAAACGCCCTTACGAAGCCGCAGCCCCATCATCAACGCCTCCGTCACCTGATCCAAAGCGCTCAAAATTTTATGCGGATGCGTCCCGTGCCCCTTTTTCCCCACATGCTTCATCCACCCATCAAGCGAGGCATGATCCCGCGTTGCAACCTTACCACCCTCAAGGCTAAGCCGCCCATGCGCCCCCGGCCCAATGCCGATATAATCATCATACTCCCAATAAATCAGATTATGCCGCGATTCCTCCCCCGCCCGCGCGTGATTGGAAACCTCATAGGCCGGCATCCCCGCCGCCCCCAACACATCTTGCGTCAAATCATAAAAATCCGCCGCAAGATCCTGATCAGGAATAGAAAATAAACCCTTTTGAAAATCGAAATGAAACGGCGTGTTTTGCTCAATCGTAAGCTGATACAACGATAAATGCCCCGCTGACAAAGCCGCCGCCGCCCGCAACTCCGCCTCCCAATCCTTCAAAGACTGCTCCGGCCTCGCATAAATCAAATCGAAACTCGCCCGTTCAAAAACATTTTGTGAAATCTCAATCGCTTGCATCGCATTTTTAACATCATGCTCCCGCCCCAAAAACGCCAAATCCTTGTCATTCAACGCCTGCACACCAAGCGAAATACGATTCACCCCCGCATCCGCAAACGCCCGCAATTTGCCAATCTCCACCGAAGTCGGATTAGCCTCCAGCGTAATCTCAATATCCTCTGAACATGACCACAATTCCCGCACCCGCGCCAAAATCGCCGCCACATGATCGGGCTTCATAAGCGAAGGCGTCCCGCCACCAAAGAAAACCGAAGAAAGCCCCCGCCCACGCGTCAAACCCGCATAATGATCAAGGCTCGACAAATACGCCGAAAGCCACGCATCATAATCAATACCATCCCGCACAAACGTATTGAAATCGCAATAAGGACACCGCGCCAAACAAAAAGGCCAGTGGATATACAAACCCAACCGGCCTTCATCAAGAGGAAAATTTTGCGTCATAAAACCTATCGCGTATGGAAGATCACTTTTTCAAGCTTCGCCGGCTCAACAACTTCACTCGTCGTCCCAACCGTATTCATCATCGCCTCGGAAATAATCGGCAAACCAAACAACGCCCCACCAGCAGCCATCCGCACCGCACCGTCTTTAAGCGGCGTTTGCGTTGGGTTCTCAACATGATCCTTAACCTTAAGAATCCCCAAAACCCCCATCAACATCCCGATAAGATAAGAAAACCCGCTAATCATCCCCGGTAATTCCGCAACCGACTCGGTGATATTACGCGCAACATCGCTAAAATCATTACCACCCGCCGCATGCGCATCATCCGCACCCGCAATCAACCAGACAAAAGCCGCCGCCTGCACACCTAAAAACCAAGTTTTCATATCATTTCCTCCGTAATATGTGCCCTTCAATAGCGCACCTAACCCGCAAAAGTCAAATTTTTCACACCTTCACGAAGAAAAACACACCTCGACCAACTGCCTAAACGCATCCGCCCGGTGCGAAACCGCATGCTTTTCCTCCGGTTGCATCTGTGCAAAAGTCATGTCATAGCCATCCGCTACAAAAATCGGGTCATACCCAAACCCCATCTCCCCGCGCGGTGGAAATTCAAGAGCGCCATCAACCCGCCCCTCAAAAGTCTCCACATGCCCATCGGGCCACGCAAGGGTAAGTGCACAAATAAACGCCGCCGAACGATCCGCCGCATCCCCCATCTCCCGCCGAACCTTCTCCATCGCAAAATCAAAATCGCGAACACCCTCATCATTCACCGCCCACCGCGCCGAATAAATCCCCGGATCACCATTAAGCGCAGTAACAGCCAAACCACTATCATCCGCAAGCGCAGGCTTCCCCGCACCCTTCGCCGCCGCCAACGCCTTCAACTCCGCATTCCCGCGAAACGTCGTTTCCGTCTCCTCCGGCTCGGCAAGCCCAAGCTCTCCGGCAGTATAAAAGTTCGAAACATAAGGCCCAAGCAAAGCCGAAATCTCCACCGCTTTCCCCGCGTTATGCGTAGCGATAACCAATTCCGATTCTTTAAATTTTCGTGTCATATTTTAAACCACCAAGCCACCAAGACACCAAGAAAACTCAACAAAGCGTTTATTACAAAAAACTTCGTGAACTTGGTGTCTTGGTGGTTATTACTTTTAAATCCCCAAAACATCCTTCTGCAATTTCGTCAGCTCATCACATCCGCTCTTGGCCAAACTCAACAACTGCAAAAACTCTGCCTCACTAAACGGCTCTTTCTCCGCCGTGCCTTGGATCTCAACAATCCCGCCCTTACCCGTAATCACGAAATTCGCATCCGTATCCGCGTCGCTATCTTCGATATAATCCAAATCCGCAACGGGTTGCCCTGCATACACACCACACGAAATCGCAGAAACCGTATCGCTCATAGGCACAGCCTTTAACGCCCCAACCTTAACAATATGCTGAAATGCCAAATGTAGCGCGACAAAACCGCCCGTAATCGCCGCCGTGCGCGTCCCGCCATCGGCCTGTATCACGTCACAATCAACCCGAACCTGCCGCTCGCCCATGGCTTCAAAATCCACAACCGCACGAAGCGCCCGCCCGATAAGCCGTTGAATCTCCTGCGTCCGTCCAGATTGCTTCCCACGCGCCGCCTCACGATCCATCCGCGATCCGGTCGAACGCGGCAACATGCCATATTCCGCCGTGACCCAACCCTTACCCGTATTACGCATCCAGCCAGGAACCTTCTCCTCAACGCTCGCCGTACACAAAACATGCGTATCGCCAAACTTCACCAAACACGACCCTTCCGCATGCTTATTAACATCCGTCAAAATCTCCACATCCCGAATTTGCCCTAACGCACGGCCCGATGGTCTACTCATGTTATTCTCCTAAAATTAAATATGCGCACACATTAACGCGACAACAATATTTAGCAAGGCACTTGTCATCGAAAATCAAAGTCACTAAAACAAGCAACATGACAAACACAGATCAAAAACCAGAAGACCAAAACCAAGACCCTCTCGCCCCCGAACCAATCGCAGGGGAAGGGGAAGAGCAAACGGAAGAAGCCGACGAGCTATACGCCGAAGCCGACCCGCTCGCCGCCGTAAGCGAAGAAAGTGTCTCCCTCGCCGCCTTGCAAAAGGAATATGAGGAAACCAAAGACAAAATGATCCGCGCCGTGGCCGAGGCCGAAAACGCCCGCAAACGCGCCGTAAAGGAACGCGAAGACGCCCGCAAATACTCCATCACGGGTTTTGCAAAAGACCTCGTCAACACCGCCGACAACCTCCGCCGCGCCCTCGACGCGTTACCCGAAGGAATATTGGAACGCGAAGACACCCTAAAACCCGTCATCGACGGCATCGAAGCCACCGAGCGCGAGCTGCTCAAAGCATTCGAGCTAAACGGCATCAAAAAACTCGAACCACAAATCGAAGCCGAAATATTCGACCCCAACAAACACGAAGTCATGTTCGAAGCCCCCGGCACCGGAAAACCCGCCGGCACAATCATCCAAATCATCGAAAACGGCTACACCCTCCACGACCGCCTCCTCCGCCCCGCCCGCGTCGGCGTAGCAAAGGCCGAGGAAGGTGAGCAAACGCCGCATGTGGATACTGAGGCTTAAAAAACTTGAAATAATTTTCGTAGTTTCCTATATTAAAAACATATTAGGGTGCTGAGAAAATCGGGCTCTAGAAAAAACGAATTGCCAAACTGATTTTTAGTTCAGCTAGGCGCGAGAAGCGAAGCGTACAAAGGTACGTGAGTGACGAGCAACGACGCTGAAATGAAAAGCAGGCAGGCAAATAATCTTGCTTAACAAAGGAGATGCATAATATGTCTAAAATAATCGGTATCGATCTCGGTACAACAAACTCTTGTGTCGCGGTGATGGATGGTAAAGAAGCCAAAATCATCGAAAACGCCGAAGGCGCACGCACAACCCCGTCCATGATTG
>JBOEFZ010000083.1:0-22020 GCA_050633165.1 Alphaproteobacteria bacterium
GCCACGGCGAAGCTTTAGCGAAGACGCGCAAGCAAAATCCCCCTTCCTAAATCCAAATCATCCCTATAAGATATGATTTTTACACTAATCAAAGAACAGCCATGACCGCCCTATCATTCAAAAACTCCACCGACCTCCTAAAATTCATCAAAGATAACGATATCCAATTCATCGACATGAATTTCACCGACATGCGCGGAAAATGGCAACATACGGCAGAGCATGCCTCGGCCTTTGACGCGGATAAAATCAAAAACGGAATCTTTTTTGACGGTTCTTCCATCGCCGGATGGCGTGACATTAATGAATCGGACATGAATCTCGTACCCGATATCACCAAAACCTGCCTCGACCCGTTCGCCGCGCAAAAGACGCTTAAAATCTTCTGCGACGTTATCGATCCAAAAACAAACAAACCCTATAACCGCGACCCACGCCAAATCGCCAAGGCAGCAGAAAAGCACCTAAAGGCCTCGGGCTTAGGCGATACCGCCTATTTCGGCCCCGAAGCAGAATTCTTCATCTTCGAAGATGTCAAAATCAACGTAGTCCCCAACAAAGTCGGCTTCGAAGTCGATTCCGAAGAAGGCCCGTATAATAGCGGCCGTCACTACAACACCGGTAATATGGGCCACCGCCCAAAAGTCAAAGGCGGCTATTTCCCCGAAGCACCAATCGATAGCCTTTCGGACATTCGCGGCGAAATGGTCACTGTCATGCAATCCATGGGCGTCGGTGTGGAAAAACACCACCACGAAGTCGCCCCCGCACAATGCGAAATCGGCATATTATACGACACGCTCACCGCCTCCGCCGACAATATCCAGCTCTATAAACACGTCGTGCATAACGTCGCAAACAGCTACGGCAAATCCGCAACCTTCCTGCCCAAACCCATCATGGGCGATAACGGCTCCGGCATGCATTGCAATCAATCCATCTGGAAAGCCGGAAAACCAACCTTCGCCGGAAAAAGCTACGCCGGACTATCCGAAACCGCGCTTTACTACATCGGCGGAATCATCAAACACGCAAAGACCCTAAACGCCTTCACCAACCCAAGCACGAACAGCTATAAACGCCTCGTCCCCGGATACGAAGCACCGGTCATCCTCGCCTATTCCGAAGCAAACCGCAGCGCCTCTTGCCGCATCCCGCAGGCCACATCGCCAAACGGCAAACGCGTCGAAGTCCGTTTCCCCGATGCAACGGCTAACCCCTACCTCGCCTTCGCCGCGCAATTAATGGCCGGCCTTGACGGTATCGAAAACAAAATCCACCCTGGTGACGCGGTCGAGGCCGACCTCTACGAAATGCCAGAAGAAGAGCTCGCTAAGATCCCGTCCGTTTGCGGATCATTGCGCGAAGCATTAGAAGCATTGAAAGCCAACCACGACTTCCTCATCAAAGGCGACGTATTCACAAAAGACATGATCGATGCCTATATCGCATTAAAAATGGAAGAGGTGGAATTATTTGAAACAACAATCCACCCAATTGAGTATTACCTGTATTACTCCGCGTAAACACCGCTATCGGAAACAGTCTTAATACTGCGTAAAATCGCCTCAAAGCTCTGCGTGTTCCGCGCCCAACTCGTATAATCGACATCCCGCGAAGGCGTCATCAAAGAGGCGAGATAAAAATACTCCCCGACCCCCAAAACACTCACCCAAAGCTCAAAATCCTTCGCAACATTTTCCTGCGTCCGCTGCCCCAAAAAGACACTATTATTCGCAAAAGCAACATGCTCCCCATACGTCCATTGCGGCACATCGCTCAGCTCCTCAACAAGCGTCATATTCTCGGCTGAAATATTCTTAAACGCCTCAATTTCCGATTCGAAATCCTTCACAATATAGCTCGACACCACATGCAGCTTAACCTTCCCCTCCAAAGAGCGAATTCTCCCCGCCTCATGCTGCCTGATATTCAAAAGCGTAATATCCATCCGGTCAATCGACTTCATACTCCCCAATTGCAACTCCCAACTCTTCGGATACTCCGCCTGTGACACATCAAGAAAGGGGACAGAATTCATCGCTTCGGGGCGGTATTCAACAGGGGTAAGAAGCTTAAAACTCTCGATACTCTGCGCCTGTTTTTCTCGCAACACGCCCCACTCTTCTTCCGGAATATAAAACCGCGCCAACGCCATCACATTCCCATTACGAACGGCAACCGCCCGAACAATGTGGCTCTTCGCACGATTAACCGTAAAATAAACCGCCTCGGCCCGCTTTTCCGTATGTGTCAAAAACCCCTGCGAAGCCAAATTATTCTCCACAATATACATCGCCAACCACTGCTCCGCCGTAATATCATAATCCAGCTTCAACGCATCAAGCGTAAAATAAGGATATTCCCCATACAAATCCGCGCCGCCAACATAACGTACAACCTCGCTCAATACCTTCGGCTTAAGCGAAACCTCATTAAAAGAACTCCCCTCAATCTTTTTCCATTTTTTTGGCAAGCGCATAGAATATTTCAAGGCTGTCACCCCCTGCGGCGTTTCCTCGACCTCTTGCGTAGCCGCAATAAAATCCGCCTCCGCCAAACGCGGCACCTCCGGCAAATCCTTCTTCACCGATTCCAGCAATTTTTGCGCCGCCGCAGGAGCACTCCCCCAAACAGCAAAACCAACAAGACAAAACACCAAAACTATACATCGTAAAACCATACACCCATTTTACCACAAGCAACGAGTCACGTAAAAAGAATATTGAGGATGACCCGCGCGAACCCCTTGATTAATGCGCCACACCGCGCTATCGCTTGATGTATGAGTGATTTATTCGGATCAAACCAAAAAGCCCCCAAAGAACAAAGCTACGATGCATCTTCTATCGAAGTCCTCGAAGGCCTCGAACCCGTCCGCAAACGCCCCGGCATGTATATCGGCGGCACGGATGAGCGCGCGCTCCACCACCTTGCGGGTGAAATCTTCGATAACTCCATGGACGAAGCCGTCGCCGGACACGCCGATTGGATCGAAATAACCCTGACCGAGAATTACGAGCTTGTTATCCGCGATAACGGGCGCGGCATCCCAGTGGACAAACACCCCAAATACCCCGACAAATCCGCGCTTGAGGTCATCCTCACGACCCTCCACTCCGGCGGTAAATTTTCCAACAACGCATACGAAACCTCCGGTGGCCTTCACGGCGTTGGTATCTCCGTCGTGAACGCCCTGTCCGATGATATGTGGGTCGAGGTTGCGCGCGACAAAACCCTCTACCGCCAAACCTACTCCCGTGGCCTCCCCACCTCAAAGCTTGAAAATCTCGGCCCCGTCCATAATCGCCGCGGCACAACCGTATCCTTCCACCCCGACCCTGAAATTTTCGGCGCAAAAGCCCATTTCAAACCCGGCTGGCTCTTCCAAATGGCACGATCAAAGGCTTATCTTTACTCCGGCGTAGAAATCCGTTGGAAATGTGACCCGACAATAATCCCCGAGGACAGCAAAGCAAAGGCCGAGGAAACATTCAAGTTCCCCAATGGTTTAATGGATTTTCTTACAGGATCACTCAAAGAAAGAAAAACCCTAACCCCCACCCCCTTCCACGGCAAAGCCAACCTGCCCGATAACGAAGGCCGCGTCGAATGGGCCATCGCATGGCCCAGCTATGGCGACGGGTTCAGCCACACATATTGTAACACCATCCCCACCCCCCAAGGCGGCACCCACGACAGCGGCTTCCGCACCGCCATCCTACGCGGGGTAAAGGCATACGGCGAAATGATCGGCAATAAAAAAGCCGCCCAAATCACCGCCGACGATTTGATGAACGGCGCAGCCATGACCCTCTCCGTCTTCATCAAAGACCCGCAATTCCAAGGGCAAACCAAAGACAAACTGGCCACCAACAACGTCAATAAATGGGTCGATACCGCCGTTAAAGATCATTTCGACCTCTGGCTATCCTCCGACACAGCCGCGAGCAAGGCTCTACTCGATGAAATCATCCTCCGCGCCGAAGAGCGCCTCCGCCGGAAAGAAGAGCGCACCCGCGCCCGCAAAACCGCCACCTCAAAACTCCGCCTCCCCGGCAAACTCGCCGATTGCTCCAAAACCGATGCGGATGACACCGAGCTCTTTATCGTTGAGGGGGATTCGGCGGGCGGATCAGCCAAACAAGGCCGCAACCGCAAAACCCAAGCCATCCTCCCCCTACGCGGAAAAATCCTCAATGTCGTCAGCGCAACCCGCGACAAAATCGCCGCCAACAACGAAATCCAAGACCTCACAAAGGCCTTAGGCTGCGGCGTTGGCAAAGATTTCGACCTCACAAAACTCCGCTATGAACGCATCATCATCATGACCGATGCGGATGTCGACGGCGCGCATATCGCCGCCCTTCTCATCACCTTCTTCTACTCCCAAATGCGCCCGCTCATCGAACATGGCCATCTATATATCGCCCAACCTCCCCTCTACAGACTCGTCAGCGGCACCCTCTCCGCCTACGCCATGGATGACGCGCATAAGGACGAGCTGATGGCAACAACCTTCAAGGGCAAAAACAAAATCGAAACCAGCCGCTTCAAAGGCTTGGGCGAAATGCCCGCAAAGCAGCTAAAAGAAACAACCATGGACCCCAATTCCCGCACCCTACTCCGCGTCATGCTCCCCGATGCCGCCGCGACCGCCTTTGGCCTGGACGAAATCGAAGGCACGGAAACCCTTGACCCCAACGCCGAAATCGACGACCTCGTCGACCGCCTCATGGGCAAAAACGCCGAAAAACGCTTTGAGTTCATCACCGACAACGCAGAATTTGCAGAAAACATAGACGTATAATCATGAAACTAAAAACCCTTCTCCCCCTAATCATCCTCGCCACTCTTATAATCGGCGGTATCACCGCATGGCAAGTTCCGACAACAGCCCATAAAAAGGTGCAAACCGCCTTTAACAATATCGGCATCACCGCGCCCCTCCCCACCCCGCAAAAATTCTGGGGCGGCCTACGCTACACCGACATCACACTGGACGAAGACGAACAAAACACCATAGGCCAACTCAGCATAGCCTACAGCATCCCCACCATCATCTTCGGCGGAACATTCGACGCAATGTTGCTCAAAGAACTCTCTATAAACGGCGAGCTAAACACCAACAACACCCTCTCCATCGCCGCCTTGGGCGCCCTACCCGACACCCTCCCCGCAAAGCGCGTAAATATAAAAGACTCAACCCTGTCCCTAACCTCCGCAAATTTCGGGAACTTCCGTATAAACGGTGACATTCAGGCACAACAAGAAAACGAAAACATCACCATAACCGGCGCATTATCATCCAAAGAAAACCATCTGGAGGCCATCACAAAACTCAACGCCACCGTCACACCAGACGGAAAACTAAACGCCACCATCGCCATTGAAAACGGCAAAATGCTACGCAGATACTTCAAAATCACCCGCGTAAGCGGCGAAGCAACATTAGGGGAAAACCCCACCTTAAACATTAACGCAGGCGGCCTAAAACTCCTCGGCCTCCCATGGCAAAACGCCAATATCACTATTCAAAACGGAAAAACAATCCTCACGGCAAAGGCAATCGGCGCACAAGGCATAGAGCTAAGCCTTGAAAAAGAAACTGAAACCCAAAAAGAAACCGCACCAATACGCGGTCGCCTCTACGCCGAAAATGCCGAAGATCTGGGATATTACCTCCGCCAACAAAACATCTTCCCCGATACAATCGAAAATGCCGAAATATTGGAAAGCCAAGGCCCGATCGAAATTAACTTCACAACCCAAAACCGCCACTTCGCCTACGAAGCAAAACACGAAACAACAAAGCAAACCGCCACCGGCCGCCTCCGCACCCTCAATAGCGGCCTATTCGTTGAAGTGAATTAGATATATAGTCATTCCACTTAAGAACAATGTCGTCGTGATCGCTATGCCCGTTGTGGTTCAATAAAAATCATGGATAATCACAACTATCGAAGGTAACCTTCGCAAATGACCGCGCACCCTCACTCACCGTAAAGCGGTATTCCCGATCTTCAACCACAACGGAATGATGAATCGGAAAAACTCCCTTCTTCACCTCCGCCTTACCACCCGGCGCAATAAACTCCAAAGCCACCTTACGCGATGCATCAAACCACGCCTCGGGCTTCCCATCCGAACTGCGCGCCGACGCACCCTCCCCCGTAATCACCAACGCACCATTCGCAATCACAATTTTACTCTTCGGCGCATTATTCGCGGGCGTAGAAACCACAAAACGCTTCGCCTCGATCTCCGAACAATTGCGCGGCGGACGTGCAGAGCGAATAAGAAACGCCAACCGCTCCGGATCGCGCCCCTCCTCAATCTGCTTCCGCACAAGCTCAAGCAAACCCTCAACCCGCTCATCGGGAATTTTCACCGCCACATCTTCTTGTAATTTTTCAAGCCGCAGCACCGCCGTCTGCGCCTCACTCCGCGCCTCGGTCAAATCCCCCTGCAACACCGCATTCGCCGCATTCGCCGCCTTTAAATCTTTGCGCAACGCTCGCTCCGCATGTCCTGCACGTTCCTTCCCAACCCAAAACCCAAACAACGCAATAAGAAACACAACCCCAAACGCCATCACCAGACGCGAAAATCGTCCGGCGGCACGACGCCGATAACGTTCATTCGGGTTATAAGATGAAAAGCTCATAAATCAGCCTCTAGGAAAGTCCAAAATAATATTTCGCCACCAAAATATACACCCCCCAAAGCAACAGGACAAGCGGCACCCCGCCCTTTAAAAAGTCCCTAAACCGATAATGCCCCGGCCCCATCACGAGCAAATTGGTCTGATATCCGATCGGCGAGGCAAATGAACAATTCGCCGCAAAAATCACCGTCAAAGCAAATACAAACGACAAATCCACCCCCGGCGCAGAATCCGGCGGCAAACTCCCCGCCAAATTCATAGCAATCGGCGTAAACAAAATCGCGCACGCATTATTGCTCAACACATTCGTACAAATCGCCACCAAAATAAACAACACCGCCACCATCGCAAGCGGCGTATCCACAAACGGCAAGCTCAACATCTGCTCCGCAATATACCGCGCCCCGCCCGAAGCCTGCAACGCCGTCCCAAGCGCAAGCATAGACCCCACAAGCAAAAAGATCTTCCGATCAAGCGAACGCATAGCCTGACGAATATTCAAACACCCCGTGAGTAACATCAAAACCGCCCCCGCAATCGCAGCCACGGGAATAGAGACCATCCCGCTCGCCGCCAAGGCAATCGTGCCCAGAAAAACCCCCGCCGCAATCGGTGCCTTCCCCGGCACAGGCAAATCCCGCTTAGACCCCGACAGCACAATAAAATCCGGATTATACCGCAACGCATCCACCGCCTCACGCCGCCCCGTAATCAACAATACATCCCCCGGCTCCAACCGTATCCGCCCAAGCCGCCGCCGCACAACACGCGCGCGCCGCTGTATCCCCAAAACAATCGCCCCGAATTGCCGGTGAAAGCTAATATGGTCAAGCGACATATCAATCATCCGCGAGGCCGGCGTAATCATGATCTCCGCCAAAACCCGCGTCTCCGCACTCGCCGTTTCCTCAACCGGACCACCCTCAGCATCCGCGTCCTGCTTATCCTGTGCAAAGGATTGCGCCTCCTCATCCGAAAGCAAAAACCCCGGATAAGTCGAAAGCAACCCCGTAATCGCCTCCCGCGTCGCCGCCACAATCAACGTATCGCCCTTATCAATCTTATACCCCTCAAAGGGTGGTAAAATCAGATGCCCACCACGCTGGATAAGCTTCACATTCATGTTAACCAACGCCGGAAAACGCCCCTTCACACACTCCATCCCAACCAGCTTACTATCCCCATGCACCTCCAACTCGGCCACGAACTCTTTCTGATTGCCTTGCAAATCCTTCGCCATACTTGCCCGCTCCGGCATCATGCGCGGAATAAACACAAGCACATAAACAAACCCCACCGCTGCCAACATCGCCCCCGGCACAACAAAATCAAAAAATTGAAGCGGCGCATACCCAAGCTCCACCATCGCACTAGACACCAACAAGTTCGTCGACGACCCAATCAACGTCGTCATCCCGCCCAATATCGCAACATAACTGAGCGGCATCATAACCCGGCTCTCCGACAACCCAATCGTCACCGCCAACGCCTGAAGCAATGGAATAACAATCACGACAAGCGGCGTGTTATTCATAAACGCACTCACCACCATGACAAACACAAGGATCGCAACAATCGACACCCACGCCAATCGCTTATCCGTAACCGCAAACACACTCGTAACCACCCGCAGCGCATCAGACTGTATCATCCCCTGCCCCATCACGAGCAAAGCCAAAACAGCAATCAAAGAAGGATTCGCAAAACCAGAAAGCAAAGCATAAGAATCCAGCATATTCCGCCCACTTGCATTATTCAGCGGGAAAAACTGCCCGAACACCAAAAGCGCAGCAAGCAACACAATACTCGTCACCTCAATCGGCACTTTTTCACGAATAAACGCCACGATCGCACCAACCGTAAGGATCAGCGCAAACCACATATGCATATGAGGATCAAAAATATAAGTCACAACCAAAGAATAGGCTTACAAGCCCTCATCACGCAAGCCAGATGTCATGAATTGTCCTAAATTTTTCAGACCAATAGAGAAAAGAAATTCCGTATCACTCTCGCCCGAGGAATCATCCGTAAAATTCCGCACCCCCGTCAAACTCCACGACACACACTGCCCATAATGGTTAAGCCCGAACCGTGCCCGCCGCAACCCCGGATCAACCCCAAGGTCATATTTCGCATTGCTCCAAACCTCCCACGCTTTATTCAAATAAAACCGCGCCGAAACCCCGACTTGCTCCCGCGTTTCATCAAGCTCCGTCCCCTCCAACGCCGCCGCATAAAGATAATCCCCCGACAACCGGAAACGATTCCAATCCGCCCCCACACTCATCTCATGCCGCGCAGAGGCAAGCGTGTCATTATCTAGCTGGAACCGATAAGCAATATTATAAACACCACTCTCATCCCCGCCAAAACGCCCATCAACCGACCCCACAACATCCGAATTCCGATCCTCCAGCCCCGAGCCATTGGCAAAATCAATCACCTCGTTATCAAGCCGGTAACTCTGCCCCAAAAACGCCTCTAGACTGCTGCCCTGATATCCATGAAACCCCGTGCGCATACCATAGGTCACACGGCTCCCATCCTCCACCGCATCCAGCCCCGAAAACCGGTTCGGCGCAAAAAGATTGCTCGTATCAAGCTGCACATCAACACTATCCTCATTGGGAATATCATCATCCGTATCAATACTCGGCGCGGCCGTAAACGCCGCCACTGGCTCAACCCGCATTTGCATCCGCTCAAACGGACGGGTAAGCGGATAACTCGCTTCAACCTGCGCCTGCGGATAAAAGCGCGAAGCCCGCGCATCCCCGCTCCGCCCTGAACCATCACTCGCAACATCACGATCATTCACCGCATAATAATCCCCACGCAGCGATACATCCGCACGCGCCACCAATCCTAAATCCGACACAAATCGCCGCTCCCACCCTGCATCAACCGAAGCCCGCGCCAAATCCTGCCCGCTCCCGTCTCGCATGAGGTTCAAAAACGAGCCACTAACATCCCATCGCCCACCAATAAGCGGCACAGAATCCGGATCACCGACAAAGCTCGCCATAATTTCCGGCAATAACTCCGGCTGATCCGCCGCCAAATCACTCGTCCGCGTATCTTTAAACGATTGCAATTGTACCAAAGCATAATCCCGCCCCGATAAACGCTCGGCAAACAACCGCGTTTCAAGCACATCATTACTGGTCAAACCATTATCGACATCGCTAACAATGTCATATTGATCCACATATTGATCATCGGAAACATATTCAATATTAAACCCGCTGCGCCATTTTTCATCCATCTCCCAAAGCGCATTGGCCAATATATGCCCGCGAATTTCATCATCCACAAACACATCATTCCCGCCCGTTTCATCCGTACGATCCGAATAGGTCAAACCGCCCTCAATCTCGAAAATAGCATCATCCCACCGCTGCCGATACTCGAGCAGCCCAAGCGGCGCCTGATCCGTCATCGCAATCACCCCAACGGTAAGATCCTTATCCGGCGCAATCGCCCAATAATATTGATTCTCCGCAAACCAGCCCCAATCGGATTTAAACCCGACCGACGGCGCTAAAAACCCGCTCTTTTGCTTAATCGAACCATCAGGATGCGCAAAATACGGCGTATACGCCACCGGCACACCATACACCTCGAACCGCGCATGATTATAGGCAACACTCGCCGCTTCCTCATCATGCGTCACCTTCGCCGCCCGTATTCCCCATGCCGGCGCCGCCTCGGGATCAAGCTTACACGGTGCACACGGCGTATAACTCGCATCACGCATAATAATACGCGTCCCGTCCTGCCGCTCTCCATCCGCCGCCGCAAAACGTGATCCATCATTAAGCGTCGTGCGCAAATGCTCCACCACACCGTTTTTCATCTTATCGCGAAGCTCAAAATACTGCGAAAAATGAATATCTCCGCTCGGCTCGTTCAACACAACATTCCCTCGCGCCGAAACCTGATCCGCCGCCACATCATACCAAACCTCATCCGCCCGTAAAATCCGCCCCTCTTGCGTAATAATCACATTCCCACGCGCAATAACAACCTCACCCGCATCATCATAATCCATAGAATCCGCCTCAAAATTCACCGGTGGCTCATCGGATTTTTCTTGGGTGGCGGTGGCGGGAGCGGGAGCGGGAGCGGGAGCAGCAACAACATCAACCCCCACACCCCGCGTCAAAGACGGCGCAAAAACAGGCAAATCATCGGATAAAAAAGACTTCTGCTCAAACGACGCACCGCCATCAACATACCCCGTCAACAACTGCGCCCGAGCCTCAAACGCCCAAACATCAAATACAAGAAAACAAAAAAGAAAAACCAACGTAACGCGTTGCATCTTCATACCTTCGTTACAAATTACCCTACCCGATTACTTCGCCGCGAAAAATCCAGGCATCTCGCTCCCAAACCCCTTAACACCGGAACCACCACCCGATTGATCATCATCATCCCGATCATCACGCTTTTTCGGCGTAGCCTTCTCGTGATATTTCTCATCATGGCGTATTGGCTCATGACGTATCGGCTCTTGCCGCTTGGACTTCTGCGCCCGAGGCTTAGTCTCTTGGCGCTTCCGCTCCTGCGGCTTCTCTTCCGCCTTCTTCGGCTTGGCACTCACACCTTCGGCAAGCGGAATAGGCTTCTTAATCAACGCCTCGATCGCATCAACAAATTTCTCATCGGCACCACGTCCGGCAAAGCTCCACGCACGTCCATCCATGCCCGCACGCCCCGTCCGGCCAATCCGGTGCACATAATCATCCGCATTAAACGGCACATCGAAATTGAAAACATGGCTAAGCCCCTGAACATCCAATCCCCGCGCAGCAACATCCGAACACACCAACAAATCAATCTCGTCATTCTTAAACGCCGTTAACGTCGCCGTCCGCGATTTTTGATCCATATCACCATGCATTTGCCCCGCATTATAACCCTTGGCCTTCAAGAAACTCGCCAAATCCGCGATATCCCGTTTCCGGTTACAAAACACAAACGCATTCTTCACATCTTCGCTTTTAATAACCGAAAGCAACGCCTCACGCTTCTTCCGCTTATCCGTCCACACCAAAAACTGCTCGACATTCGCCGACGTACTCGCGGGCGGCGCAACAGAAACTTCTTTCGGATTGCTCAAATATTTCTCGGTCAATTTGCGAATTTCCGGCTGCATCGTTGCCGAAAACAACAATGTCTGCCGCGTAAAGGGCACAAGCCCGACAATACGATCAATATCGGGAATAAACCCCATATCGAGCATCCGGTCCGCCTCATCAATCACCAAAACCTTGATGTCATTGAGCAAAATCTTTCCGCGCTCGAACAAATCAAGCAAGCGCCCAGGCGTCGCAATCAACACATCGACCCCGCGCTCCAACGCCTTAACCTGCTCCCCCATCGACGTTCCACCCACGAGCAAAGCCTTACTCAGCTTATGATACTTCCCGTACGTGTCAAAATTCTCCGCCACCTGCGCAGCCAATTCCCGCGTCGGCGTAAGGATCAACGAACGCGGCATCCGCGCCTTCGCCCGCCCACCGGACAAAATCTCGATCATCGGCAAAGTAAAGCTCGCCGTCTTCCCCGTCCCCGTCTGCGCCAAACCAACCAAATCCTTCGTCATCAAGATCGAAGGAATAGATTGCGCCTGAATGGGAGTAGGCTCGCTATAGCCGCACTCCGCAATCGCTTTTAATGTTTCAGGCGAAAGCCCTAAATCTTCAAATGACATGAAATTGTTTTTACCGTATTGTTATTTATAGTGTTTTGATTAAAGCACATAATTGCGAAAAGCAAGGATAAACAAAGGATTCACGCGAATTATGCCCTTAAAAATTGCCATCCAAATGGACGACCCACGCAACATCGTTGTCACAAAAGATTCCAGTTTCATCTTCGGCCTCGAAGCGCAAAAACGCGGCTACGACCTGCATTACTACAATACCGACACCCTCCGCCTCAAAAACGGTGAGGTTAGCGCATCATGCGCCACCATGACCTTTAGACGATCCTTAAATGACCATGTGACCCTCGGAGCATTCAAAGACACAGATTTAAAATCATTCGATATAATATTGATGCGCAACGATTTTAACGATGTCCCATCCTACATCGCCATGACCCACATTCTGGATCATCTGGCCAAGGATGTCCTCGTCGTAAACAACCCAACCGGCGTGCGCGAGTCACCGGAAAAAATGCTAATAACGCACTTCCCCGACCTCGCCCCGCCAACATTGATATCCCGCAACCTCGTCGATATCCGGGCCTTCCACGCCGAGCATAAAGAGCTCATCCTAAAACCCCTCAACGGTTTCGGCGGCGCAGGGATCTATCACATCACCGAAGGCGACGATAATTTAAGCTCCATCTATGAAATGCTCTGCGCGCTCTATACCGAACCTTTCGTGGTGCAAAAATACCTGCCCGAAATCGCTAAGGGCGATAAACGCATCATCGTGGTAGAGGGCGAGCCAATCGGCGCCTTCAATCGCCTACCCGCAAGCGGTAACGCCCGCGCCAACCTCGCCGCCGGAGGGCGAGCCGCAAAGGCCGAGATCACCCCTCGCGACGTTGATATCTGTGCCCGCCTAAAACCCGAACTCATCAAACGCGGCCTATCTTACGTCGGCCTTGATGTCATCGGCGATTACGTCACAGAAATAAACCCCAAATCCCCCACTGGCCTCCAACAAATCTTTGCCCTCTCCGGCATAAAATGCGAAGAAACCATCTGGGACGCCTTCGAAACACGCTATAAGGAATTCAAATCAAAATGAGCAACATCGACGAAACCACAAATTTCACCCCCAAATTCGACGCAAACGGCCTCATCCCCTGCATCACCATGAACGTCAAAACCGGTAAGGTCGCCATGTTCGCCTATATGAACGAGCAATCCCTAAATAAAACCATCCAAACCGGCGAAGTCCACTACTGGTCACGCAGCCGCGCCGAGCTTTGGCACAAAGGCGCCACAAGCGGCACGGTTCAAATCGTCCACGACATCATCATTGATTGCGACCAGGACTGCATCCTCATCAACGCCGAGATTATGGGCGCAGGCACCGGATGCCACACCGGACGAAGCTCCTGCTTCTACCGCCGTATCACAAAAGATGGCAATCTGGAATTTATCGAAAATTAATGATCATGCCCGTAATGATCATGATGTCCATGCCCCGCATGCGCATCATGACCCGCCCCATGAACCGATTCTGCGCCACCATGCGTCGCGTCCCAATTTCTATGCACAAACATATACACAGATACATTCACAACGAACAACACACTCGCAACAATCAACAGCCTTGAGGCGGAATTTTTCTTCGGCGCGCACGGCTCGCTACAACATCCCGCATCCGCACAATCAAACCGCTTCGCATAAAAATGAAGCGCCCACGCCAAGGCCAAAACGACACCCGAACCAATAATGATCGGCACCTCCCAATCATGTAAAACATCATGCAGCCAAAGCAAGCTCACCGGCATAGAACCAATCAAACCAACCCCCGCCAAAAGGCTCATCACACTAACAACCGTAGGCAAGACGCAGCAAAAGATATGGCTCGTCTCCGCCGCTAAAACGGCAATATTCACTGTTTTTTGAATTTTCTGCATGCAGACTTGTTAAAGTATAACACCTTACGACGCAATAGATAACTGTCGAGGGCAGAAAGTTTGTTTTTACCAACAAGCAGGGGCAAAATATTAATGCATCCGCGCATCCTTGATATGCATCTCGACCTTATCCCGCCCGCCCCAATCATCAATCTTCAGCGTCCCGACAAGATCAAACGCCGCCCCGCAATGCTTAAGCAGCGCAGTACCCATCTTGCCATCCATCGCCCGAAACGCCATGGCCTTCATCCGCGCGCCACCTTCCCAATCCGAAACCTGCAACCGTACATGCGAATCCCCTACAACATCCGCACAATGAATACGAACATTTTGCAGCATAAACAGCGGCTCTTGAAACTCCTGCCCGAACGGCCCGACCTGCCCCTGCACAACCCGCACCAAATCCGGCGTGCAGCCCCGAACACTCACCAAGCCATCAATTTTGGTACATATATTCGACGCATCACTCTCCATCTGCCCCGCAACATGCGCATATAAAAATTCCCGAAACGCATCAAGCTGATCAACCCCGACCGTAAAACCGCCCGCCATCGCATGCCCACCGCCCTTACGAATCAAGCCCGCATTCCGCCCATCAATAAAGGCCTGCGCAATATGAATCCCCGCAACGCTGCGCCCGCTCCCTCTCGCCTCACCCTCCAAAATCGCCGCCACAACCGCCGGCTTCCCGTATTTTTCCTTAAGTCGCCCCGCAACAAGCCCCGACAACCCTTGATGAAACGCCTCACTCGCCACAAAAATCACCGGATGCTGGTCCAACGCTTCCGCCTCCACCTGCGCCAAGGCCTCCCGCTCCATATCCCCCTGAATGGCCTTACGTTTGTCATTGCAATCATTCAGTGTCCACGCAATATCATTCGCCGCCTGCGCATCATCCGTCGAAAGCAATCGCGCCCCAAGGTCAGATTGATGCACCCGTGACCCCGCATTGATCCGTGGCCCAAGCACATATCCCGCATGATACGGCGCCAACTCCCCTGTAATCCGCGACACTTCGATGAGCTGCTTAAGCCCCACATTGACGCTATTTTGCATCCGTTTGAACCCCACCTTGACCAACAACCGGTTCACCCCAAGAAGCGGAACCATATCGCAAACCGTCCCGAGCGCCACCAAATCCAGCCACTCCATAAGAGGCGCATCACCACGCTCATAACCCTCCGCACCGCGCAGCTTACTATTAATCGCCACACACGCCATAAACGTAACCCCAACCGCCGCAAGCATATCCAGCCCCGAAACATCATCCTTACGCTTCGGGTTAATCACATGCGCCGCCGCAGGAAGATCATCCTCCGCCTCATGATGATCAACGATCACAATCCGCAGCCCCATCTCCGCCCCCGCCGCGACCACATCAAACGCCGTCGTCCCGCAATCGAGCAAGAACAAAACCTCCGCCCCGTCATCCCGCAATTTACGCAACGCCTCCGTATTCGGCCCATACCCTTCGGTCAACCGCCCCGGAATATAAATCGGCGCCTCAATCTCGCAATGCTTCAAAAACCGATAAAGCACGGCGGACGAGGTCGCTCCATCCACATCAAAATCCCCGAATATCGCAAATTTCTTCCCCTCAACAATCGCATCCGCAACCTCCCCCGCCATCGCATTCATCCCCCGAAGGCTAAACGGATCAGGAAAATGCGCCTTCAACGTAGGGTTTAAAAACGCCGAAACCTCATCCTGTCGAACGCCGCGCCCAATCAACATCCGCGCCACAATCTCCGGCACATCATGCGCTCGAATCAACGCCTGAACATCGCCCAGATCAACATCCGGCAACACCCATTCGGCTTTGTTTAAAGAAAGGGAATCAGTCATACAAAATTTTAACACGAAGATGAGAAGAAGCACGAAGCAGAAAAAGAAGAATTAAAAACTTCGTGAACTTCGCGCCACTTATTTAAACTTCGCGTTAAAAAAACACAAAACGCGCCTGTGTTTCGCTATGATCTCTGTGGTTCAAAATTTTTAAGAACCCTGCTGCGGAACAGGAGAGTAAAAACCTTTTAATCGATATTTAAGCAAACAGCGTCTTGGCGTGGCTAGGCAAGCAAGGTGCATCTTAACGACGCCACGATGAAACGATGGACGCTTAAATACTCTTAATCCAATCCTTACGATCCAGATTATGCGTCGCCTCAACGCGTCTTACCGTCCCAGATTTCGAGCGCATAACGATGCTGCTCGTCTTCGCGCCACCCGCATAACGACGCACACCACGAAGCATTGACCCGTCTGTGACCCCCGTTGCGGCGAACATGACATTGTCCCCCTTCGCCAGATCATCGGTTGTATAAATCGCATTCAAATCCGTAATGCCCCATTTCTCGGCGCGTTCACGCTCCACATCCGTATGGAACACCAAACGCCCGAGCATCGCACCGCCCGTACATTGCAACGCCGCCGCCGCCAGCACACCCTCCGGCGCGCCGCCATTCCCGACATAAAGATCAATCCCCGTATCCGGCTCAGTCGTCGCAATAACCGCGCTCACATCACCATCCCCAATCAAATTGATCCGCGCCCCAGCCGCACGTACATTCGCAATCAAATCATCATGCCGCGGGCGATCCAAAATACAAACCGTCAAATCCTCAACACGCCCGCCCTTTTCCTTCGCCAATTTAGCCAAAACATCCGCAATAGGCGCATCCAGATCCAAAATATTCGGATCAATCCCCGGCCCAACCGCAATCTTATCCATATACGTATCCGGCGCATTCAAAAACCCGCCCTTATCCGTCATCGCCACAACCGCCAACGCATTCGGCCCACCGGCGGCGGTAATATCCGTCCCTTCAAGCGGGTCAAGCGCAATGTCAATCTCCGGCCCGCTATTGCTCTGATAACCGCTCCCGACCTCTTCACCGATATAGAGCATCGGCGCCTCATCGCGCTCCCCCTCGCCAATCACAACCGTCCCACGAATATGCAAGCTATTGAGCGCATCGCGCATCGCATCCACCGCGACCTGATCCGCCGCGACCTTATCACCGCGCCCAACCAACTTAGACGCCGCCAACGCCGCCGCCTCCGTCACCCGCACAACCTCAAGCGCAAGGTTACGGTCCATCAATGCATCTAATTCACTATTTCCGTTTGGCATATTTTCAACTTTCTCTGCTGTCATTTATTTAATCCAATTCTTCAATACGGATGAGACACGGCTCACCACTGACACTATCATGCGCCTGAATAATTTCGCACGCTGCGGCAATATCCGCATGCCGCGCCTCATGCGTTGTCATGACGAGCGCCACCTTCTGCCCCGGATCGCGCCCATGCTGGATAAAGCTCTCAATCGAAACATTATGATCCCGCAACGCCGCCGTAATATCCGCAATAACTCCCGCCTGATCCAAAACATGCAGGCGCAAATAATACCGGCTCACCACCTCGCCCAAATCAATCCATTCCGGATCACGTAAATCCGCCGCCGGAACGCCGAATGTCGGCACACGAATGCCGCGCGCCAAATCCAAAACATCCGACATCACGGAAGACGCCGTAGGCCCCTCCCCCGCGCCGCGCCCGACAAGCAAGCCCGCATCAACATAATCACCCTCGACCTGCACTGCGTTAAACACGCCCTCAACACCGCCAATCTTAGACCCAGCAGGGACAAGACAGGGCTGCAAAATCTGCATCACCTTATCGCCAATTCTACGCGCAATCCCCAAGAGCTTAATCCGATACCCAAGCTCCGTCGCAAGCGATATATCAACCGCCGTAATCCCGCGAATACCAACCATCGCACCTGTATTTTTCAGCGCATCGAAATCCGGCTTAACCCCGAACGCAATCGCCGAAAGAAGCGCAAGCTTATGCCCCGCATCATCCCCATCCACATCAAAAGACGGATCAGCCTCGGCATAGCCCAAATCCTGCGCCTCTTGTAAAATATCCGAAAAATCACGCCCGGTTTCACGCATCGCAGTCATCATATAATTCGACGTCCCGTTCAAAATCCCGAACACCGCCTGAATCTCATTCCCCGCAAACCCTTCGCGCAAGGCTTTAATAATCGGAATACCGCCAGCCACGGCCGCCTCATACAAGAGCGAAGCATCATTACCCTCCGCCAAAGCCGCCAATTCCGCACCATGATGCGCCAACAACGCCTTATTCGCCGTAACAACATCCTTACCCGCCGATAACGCCGCCCGCACCAAATCAAGCGCCAAGCCTTCAGACCCACCAATCAGCTCAAGTACACAATCAACATCATCCCGCGCCGCCAAATCCCGGGCATCATCAACCCACGCATAAGCCGACAAATCCGCCCCGCGATCCTTACTCGCATCCCGCGCCGACACAGCCGTAATCTCAATCCCCTGCCCCGCACGCGCCGCCAAAACGTCACCATGCTGCTGCACCATCTTAACAACACCAATACCAACCGTGCCTAAGCCCGCTATACCCAATCGATAAGAACCACTCATCTAAATCACTTCCTTCACTAAACCACTAAATCACTTAATAATCTCAACCCGTCGCGCATCGTCCGATGAACCACCCTCGGCCTCACCAACACCGCTCACCGTAATCACATCCGGTGACACACCATTGCTCGCCAACGCTTTGGCAACCGAAACCGCCCGCGCGACCGAAACCTTCAAATTCGAGATTTTCCGCGCAATCGGGTCAACAATCGCGGAATCGACACTCGCATGCCCCTTCACCTCAAGCGCACCCCCCGTATAGCCCGCCGCCACACGGCGCACAACATCCATATCACTGCTATCAAGACGCGTTGAACTATGCTCGAACAAAACCACCGCCTCTTGATCAACCTCTTTAACAGCAACCGGCACATCTTCAATCGGCGTAACCTCTACACTATTATCAATAACCGTCTCCGTAATCGCCTCCCGCCCACTCACTGGCGCGGGGACAAACCCATCAATCGGAAAAACCTCAACACTAGGATCCGCAAGAGACGCAGCATCCCCAACCGTCAAATCAACCGTATCCGGCAGCTCATTAACCACATCAATAACCTCCTCACGCGAAGAAGAACACGCAGCCAAAATAAAGACCAAACCCAATAACGCAAAACGGCGAAGCAACATAATTTAAACCCTTCTCTTTTCGAAAGAACACGGGCAACATACGACAGTGTAAGCCCCCACTTCAAGCGCGAAGATTCTTGCACACACAACTAAAAGCGCATAGCGTATCCCCCACATGTCAAAATCCGCAAAAAAATCAGAAACCAACGCCGTAACGCCCCCCGACCCCATCGCCTTCAGCAAGGCCATGATGGATATCTATACCCGCGCCCAACCCGTCTTCGAAAAATTCATCGAACAACAAACCGAACATTTCGGTGAATTCAACGCCGACCCACTCAACGTACAAGGCGCGTATCAGGAACTCATCACCTCCTTTTGGCAAGAACCGGAAAAATTCTGGGCGCTTCAAACAGAATATTGGCAAAAGTCTTTAACCCTTTGGCAAGAAAGCCAAAAAAAGTGGTCAGGTGAAGCCGCCAACACCATCATCAGCCCCGAAAAAGGCGACCGCCGTTTCAAAGCGCAAGAATGGAACGAAAACGCCGCCTTCGATTTCATCAAACAATCCTACCTCCTCACCTGCGAATGGATGGAGCGCAGCGTCCAAAGCGCCGAGGGCTTAAGCGATGAGCAACGCGAAAAACTCACCTTCGCCTCAAAATTCCTCAGCAGCGCCCTCTCCCCCACCAATTTCGTCCACCTCAACCCCGAAGTCCTCAAAGAAACCTATGCCACCGGCGGCGAAAACCTCCTTCGCGGCCTCGAAAATCTGATCACAGATATGCAAAGCGGCACCATAACCACCACCGACGAAACCGCCTTCACCCTTGGCAAAAACATCGCCACGACAAAGGGCGCGGTCATCTATAAAAACGACCTCATGGAGCTAATCCAATACGCCCCTTTAACCGAACAAATCCACAAACGCCCCCTCCTCGTCATTCCCCCATGGATCAATAAATACTACATCCTCGATTTACGCCCCGAAAACTCCTACATCAAATGGGCGGTGGAGCAAGGGCACACCGTCTTCGTCATATCATGGGTAAACCCCGACAAATCCCTCAGCCATAAACGGTTTGAAGATTATATGAGCGAAGGCATAATCGCCGCCCTCGACCAGATCAAAACCACCACGGGCGAACCCGATTGTAACGCCGTCGGCTATTGCCTCGGGGGCACACTCCTATCCATCACCCTCGCCTACCTCGCCGAACACGAGCAAGAAAACCGCATAAAATCCGCCACCTTCCTCACCACCCTCACCGATTTCGAACATGCGGGTGAACTAAAACTCTTCATGAATGACGAGCAACTGAGCCTAATGGATAAAAGCATGGAGGAATCCGGCGTATTAGAAGGCAAACAACTCCAACAAACCTTCAGCCTCCTCCGCGCCAACGACCTGATTTGGTCCTTCGTGGTGAATAATTACCTGATGGGGCGCGAGCCCTTCCCCTTCGACCTGCTCTATTGGAACAACGATTCCACCAACATGCCCGCCGAAATGCATCGCTTTTACTTACGCAAATTCTACCGCGACAATCAATTGATCGAAAGCGGAGGAATCAGCATGCTCGGCACGCCCATAGATTTGCGAAAAATCAAAACCCCCGCCTATTTCCTCTCCACCCGCGAAGACCACATCGCCCCCTGGCGCGCCACCTATAAGGGCACGCAAACCCTAGGCGGAGACGTAACCTTCACCCTCGCCGCCTCCGGCCACATCGCCGGCGTTATAAACCCACCCGTCAAAGAAAAATACTGCTACTGGACCAACAACAAAACACCAAAAACCGCCGAAGATTGGCTAAGCCAAGCCACCGAACACACCGGATCATGGTGGGCACATTGGCAAAACTGGCTCACCCCGCACCTGGGCAAGCAAACACCAGCCCGAAAAATATCAAACAAAACAACAATCACCAAAGCACCGGGAGAGTATGTGCGGGTTAAGAATTAAAAAACAAAGGTTTACAAAATCTTCACAAAAGTATTTCACTTAATATATGAGTGAAGAAAATCTGAGTATAGAGTTCAATCTAAAATCCCCCGACCAAGCATTTAAAGCGCAAGACGCTCTCGAAAGCCTATTAAAAGCCTATTAATTGCAAGTGAAGTAAACGACAGAAAAATAACACATACACAATCAACCATTTGCATTACTTTCAAAACAGCCACAGACAAAGAAGCATTCTACACAACATTAAAGCACAGCGACTTAATATCAAAAGCACTTGCAGAAGAACTATTCTCACCACCCGATAACTTTGACTCAGAAGACAAAAAAACTGCTTAAACCTCACACCACCCACAGCAATACCACCAGCCTTTATGATAGCTAACAGGCCTTGAAAAAAATAGGAATAATAACCCGCAATGTAATCCACCCCCCCACAAATACACCCTCTGTATCTCTGAGTCTCCGCGCAAAAAAACAAGCCATTGAAACAAAAGAGGAAAATCTAAAGTCTCCACAAATTATAGCAAATAAAAACCCCGCAAAAGCGAGGTTTTCAAGTCTAAATATCGAAGCTAGCAAGATAACAAGTAATTTTTCTTGTGGCGAGGCAGATGAGGCGACGCGTACAGGAAGTACGCGAGACGAAATCTAACGACGTCCACAAGGAAAAGAACGCCGTTATCTTTTCGCCCACTGCTTGGTACGACGAGCTTTGTGCTTACCAACCTTCTTACGCT
>JBOEFZ010000084.1:0-10601 GCA_050633165.1 Alphaproteobacteria bacterium
TAACGTTAAAAGAGAGGAAAAGACCAGAAGAGCAAAGGCTTTAATTCAATTAAAAACAAGACAATCACCTATAACGGTGACACCTAACCTGAACAAACAGCAATATTAGCATCCCCTTTATTACTCATTCCTATTTAAGTATTAGCGTAAGCTATGCAGGTGCTGGCTCTTTAACGGTAAGGCGTCGCACTGAAGAAGCTTGAACTTAATTTCTTAACCATTGTAGGGGTAGCTTGCCCTCCGTATGGAAGAGAATAGTTCAATTAACGGTTAGACTACTTCTCCTAGTTTGGGCTTTTTTCTCTAATATTAGCTGGGGCTAAACATGACTGTGGAGTTTCTTGATTACTCTCTTATTGTTCAGCCATCTCACCTCAAGATTAGCCTCTAATGGTTATGTCCGTAAGATACCTGTCCCATAATCATCTTCGTCAATGACCTCTAGGCTATCTTCTATATCGCCACCTTCCCCTTCTAATTTTATAAGCGGAATCCTGTTAACATTGAGGACGCGTTGAAACTCTTCAATCATCATATCTTTTAACAGTAGTTCATAGGTGTCAGGGACGATATAGCTATCGTGTATGCTGAGAACTGGGATGCTCTGTTCTCTCATCCGGTTGTGAATGTTGTTAGTGATTTGTGTCTCTTTAATGGTGAGGTAACGCCACAGATAGGCTTCTTCTTGAAAATCATCCCACATACCAGACCATGCATGTTGTAAGTCTGCCCTAAACCTGTCGGAATAATCCCCACTGTCCAAAAGAGTTCTTAATTCCACCTTCTTTTGGTAACTATCGCCACTTCTTTCTTCTTCGGGCGTTTCATTAATTTCACGGGTGAGGTTAGCTTTAACACTCGTCAAATACCGCTCAGGTGTTTTACCGTTTGCAATGAACATAAAGCATTTTTTGACCAACGGCCTGTAATGATATTCATCCTCTCCTTCTTGCCTGTTTCGGTTTGCTATTAGATACGGGTCAAAATTATCTCCCACATCAACCTGATTAAGAGACATCAGAATATTAGGCTGTAGACCTCCATAATCGAGCTCAACCGTTCTTTGGCCATCAATCAAAAGGAATGGACGCAAAGAACTGTTCAAAAATTGCCACCACGCTCCATGAAAGCGTCCATATTTCGTTAGGCCTTCATCAATAAACAACCGAAATGAACGTGTTGTTCGATTTATGAAAGGATAACGCTCTTGAAACGTTTCATATGCCACTTTCTGCTCTAAAGCACTCAAATGGGCTGCGTCTAAAGTGATGGCAAACTGTTCAATAAAGTCGTTATGCTTCCTCAAATCATCAGCGATACCGGATTTATAGGCATCACTCCGATTAATACTCACCCTCTCCCTTCTAATATCGTTTCGGCTTCTGTTTCTACCGTTATATTCTCTTCTTACCCATGGCTTAACAAAGATTTCATGCTCAGGCCGCCATGGTACACCCTTGTAATCTGGGTCTTTAATAAGTGGGTCTTCGCTGTTTTGAGGCTTTAGTTCTTCGAGAATATCTCTAAATGAAGGTTTGAACTGGAAACGGCTTTGTAGCTCAGCATTCCTTCGGGCAGGCCTATGCTCAAGATAGCCAAGCCTCTCAAGATGCTTGATAACGCCGTTAACTCTGGCTGTGTAACCAGTATTATGGGCAGAAACATAACTACGATTCTTGGAATACCTTACCCAATAACTCTGGTAATCCCCCTCACCTTTTTGGAACTTATAGCGAAACATGCATATAATGGGTGCGATTGCCCTCAAAGTTCCTATTTGCGGCCTTCCATCGTTGGTATTTTGTGTACCCTTCTCATATTCAACAGCGAAGTTCCTTATCAACGCCTTATCGAATTCAGATTGCTCGCTGTAAACATAGTGCTGTAACGGTGAGGCATGCTGAAACGGGGCGAATGTATAGGGCATATGCCCAGCATATCGAAGTAAAGATAGAGTGTATACGCATTAACGCCTCATCTCTTCTTTTAATCGCCCTGAGAAAACAGCTTCTCCAACGAAGGCATCATGCACACAAACCGTATACTCAGCCTGCATAGCACTATCATTAGGGTCAGGGGCAAGGCCGCTCATGAGCAGCAACCCATAGGCCTCCTCATTCATCCTTTTAAGCTCTTTCTCTTTAACTGCTCAACCTCAGCCCTTAACCTTTTTAACTCTTGATTCTTTTTATCCTCGTTAAGCAGACTGCACTTCATTTTTTTTAGCTTTTTTATCTCTAAATTTTCTTTGCTGGGGTGCAATACAAGGATAAACATCAATACCAAGTGCAGAAAGGCAAGTAATCCTATAACATTCACTGACATTGAGCCATAATCAAGAGAAACTGACGTTGCCCATTCTGTTATAAATGTTAAGCAGATAACATAAATTAAGGCAGTCCTCCACTTCGCAGTAAAAAGCCTAGCTCCAATATCGTTCGCACGATACTGTATGATAATCCCCTTCAAAACACCGTAAGCAAACATTGTGATAACAATATGTTCGTTATCTCCAGCACGCACATCAAATTCATGTGCAATTCTAATTGGGATAGTAAAAACAATAACTAATAAAAGCCACAAGAGACAGAACTTTGCTCTACCAATTCTAGTAATCTCCGATTTATCTTTTCTGTTCTCTCTGTTTTTTTCCCATTTTTGGTACAATTTAACCTCTCTAGGGCTCAGCATATTCACCTCTATGACTCTTTACTATACAATCTGTATCAGCCTAAGCTGATTCTATTTACACCTCACGAACAAATTCCGGTGTACGAATGCGCTCTTATTAAGACTTCCAAAAGCGCTATGACTAGAAGAGCCAAAAATACCATGTTGATTGCCACTGACAACACCACTGCCACTGGATTGGTAATTAGCAGTTGTAAAGGGTAAAACTTCCCCTTGAGAGTCCACAATATCGTATCCGCTAGCCCCGCACAGCTCCCCAGCTTTATTAAAGCAGCTCGCAAAACTATTTAAAGTCCCTCCACAGCTAATACTGTGCCCCGTAGAACCATCGGGCAAATGAACTTGCCGCGCCATTGTACAAGCTGACAGTGAAGTTATTGTGATTATAGATAAACTAGCAATTAAAATAGGCTTCATGGTTACCTCTCTTTGTGGAATATGTTCTAAGGACTTGATGTAGAAAATAATCCACAAAAAAACCTATGGCAACAATAAAGTCTATAGGAGCTAATATTGCTAAAACGAGGCTAAGCAGAGGTTTGACTCAGGAGAAGCTAGCTAACGAGGCTGATATAGATAGAAGCTACATATCTGATATTGAAAATGGAAAAGCAAATATTACAATGGGAATGTTCTTAACTATTTGCTCGGTATTGCAGGTCAACCCTAAAGAGCTTCTGTAGGAATATACATGGCATATCAAAGGATTAAGCCCTATTCATTGGTTTTTTTCTTCTCTCTGTAAGCCCCATAGAATAAAGAAAAGTCAGGAAACCAAAGGACTAAAGTACCTTACCCCTTTTTTATTTCTGTTGTGCCGCTATTTTTTGCTTGGTCTGTTTCAGTAGCTCATTAATTTCAGGATATTCGACTTTATCGAGCCATGCTTTAATCTGCACAGTCTTAGGCTTAGGGCCGCCATACAAACCATGAGCGCCTTGATTGTCACTGTGGCCTGTAATGAAGTACGCAATTTTAGGGGTACATTCTATTTCATTTAGTTTATCAGTTATGGTGTGTCTGAAGCTGTGAAAAGTCTTCTTAGGTGTGTAAACACCTACCTTCTTAGCAAAGGTTTTATATCGTTTGCCGAAAGCATCTCCGTAACCACCGCGTCCATCTAAGCCTAACTCAGGAAAAACTCTCTCCTGGTTATTCTTTTTGAGCTTGGCAATATAATCCAAAAAGCCCATATTTATAACAGCTTTATGAATCGGAACCGTTCTCTCTGTGGAGTCACTCTTTACTGTTTTTCCCGTATCGTTTTCATTAATATCGTAAAGCCAAATACCTTCTTCAGATTGGTAAATATCTTTGACATAGAGACTGCACATTTCATTACGCCTCAGGCCACTATAAAGAGCCATTAGAGGAAGCCAAAACATAGCAGAATCGTTTAGAATTATATCGCCGCTCTTTAAACGTTTATGTATACCATCACCTGCACACCCTTGGTAAACCATAGAGCCAAAAATTTTTACTAGGTCATCTGATGAGTATGGATACCTACTCTCTGCCTGCTGCCTTCTAGTCTGCTTTACTTTTAACCCCTTAAATGGATTGTCCTCTTCATAGTTGTTACGCTCTATTAACCAGTTAAAGAATGCTCTGGCTGTCTCGAGGTATTTGTTAATCGTTGCAGTTTTAATCATGGCATCGTTATCCAATTCCAGACTGAATAACTCCTCTAATGCGAGATTAGGATACTTTTTCTTTCTGTTAGCAGGCAATTTTAGTAAACACTCTTTAAACTCTACCGCATGGCTTTGTTTTTCGACACTCAAGATTTCAATATCGCCTACCACCTCTATAAGAAAGCTAAGCATCTCTCGCTTCTCCTTAATTGACTTCTCTCTTTTTCCCTGCCTTTCCAGTTCGGTTAAGTATGTCTCTAACACCTCGGACATCTTTGGACTGTCTTTAGAGGATTGAAGCGTTTTATCAGTTACGGTTTTTACCTGCCCGAACTTTTCATTAGCTAATTTCTTCCACTCTTCATAATCAGGAATATCAGGAGATAGTCCGAATTTTTCATTGTTTTGAATGGTGTCTAAATATTCAAGAGCACCTATTAGGTTTGCCATCAGCTTCTTATAGGTTGTTGTGCCTTGAGAAAAGTTAGAGCCAAGACTGTGCTTTGAATATAGCCATCGAATAACATCATGTATCTCTGGGTCTTCGAGCTTTAAATTCTGTTCTTTGTTGAAGTCTAAGACATCAGGTAAGTCAGGAAATCGAATATCATCACTATCATGGGTTTTCAGGCTTTCTATTGCATTGCTATCATACTCGAAGTGAATAGGCGTCCTATATGCCTTACCGTCAATCCAGTTAATATCACTTAAAGTGGGCGTTTCATCCGCCAGAGACGCATAATATTCGTCACCCGTATCAATTTGAACCCGCATACGCTTGAGGCACTCCTTAATGTAGTCTCGGACAACCCTTTTCAAATCTTCAGAAGATAGTTTTTTTATCTTTTTTCGCATTATCTCTCTATTCAGGCGGTCAAGTAGCTCATTCGTTATTATCCTTAGCTTTAAGATAATAGCATTGGCTCGGTAAATGTCTTTAGTCTTCAAGGACACTATCACTTCAAAAGGAGAGTGAATAGCAACAGCGGGAAACATATAGCGGAAATAGAACACGCCGTTCGAATGGCGATAAAGATAACGGTCTACGGATTTCATCGTATAACTCCTTTGTAGAAAATGGAGTTGGTACAATTGTGATAGGTTTAAAAACCGCAGAAAATATAGAGATGGTGCCTCCGGAGAGAATCGAACTCTCACTTCCAAAAGGAAACGGGATTTTGAATCCCGCGCGTCTACCAGTTCCGCCACAGAGGCCTATTGTGTATTCAAACGCCGCATAAGAAACGACCTTTGGGAACAGGATGTAAGTACTAATCGTTTCATGATTTCATTTCAACAATTATCTGCTATGTTTTTCACATGTCAGAAAAAAACACCGAAACACCCCGCCCGATATCCCAAGTCCTCATCGACCTAAAATCCCAAGTGCCGGAGGATAAAGTCTGCACATTCGACATCCTTGAGGCGCTACACGAACGCGGCTTTGGCTTTCTGATCTTCCTCTTCGCCCTGCCCGCCGCGCTGCCGCTGCCCGCCGTCGGCTATGGCACATTGCTCTCCATCCCGCTCCTCTTCCTCACCGCGCAACAGGCCATAGGCCGCCACACCATCTGGATTCCACAAAAGCTAAAATACAAATCCATCACCCGCGCAAATTTCGAAGCCATGGTCAATAAGGCCACCCCCTTCGTCCAAAAAATTGAAATCCTCATCCGCCCGCGCTTGGGCTTCATCACCCAAGGGGTATTTTCCCACATCATCGGCATCCTTGGCATCATCATGACCGCCTCCATCGCCATCCCCCTGCCCCTCACCAATACCGTCCCCGCCTTTGGCATCGCATTAATGGCCATCGGCGTTATCATGCGCGATGGATTGGCGGTGATTGCGGGCGCATTAATCGGCACAGCATGGGTTGCGATGGTCGCATTTGTCCTTATATTTATCGGCATCGAAGGCATCGATTTAATCAAGGAAACCATAAAAGGCTGGCTATAATGACCCTCATCAAAAAACTCCTCACCTGCCCCGTCTTCATGTTCGGCGCGATTACGGGCATCAGCATCTTCGCCCTCGCCGCCGCGCTCTTCTCCGAGGTTGCATTAGGGCTTGAGCCTTGCATCCTTTGCATTTACCAGCGCATTCCCTTTGTTATCGGCGCGGTATTGGGCATCATCGGCCTCGCCCTGCGCAACAATCCAAACGCCGTCCAAGCGCTCCTCGCGCTGCTAGGGCTTAATTTCCTCACCAATGCGAGCATCGCGTTTTACCACACAGGTGTTGAGCAAAAATGGTGGGCAAGCGCGGTCGAAGGCTGCGCCGTGCCAAACTTCACCGACACCTCCGCGCAAAGTATCCTCGAGAATATCATGAGCGCCCCCACCGCCAACTGCGCCGAAATCCCATGGCAAGACCCGATCATCGGCCTCTCCATGGCGAATTATAATGTGTTGTTGTGTTTGGATATTTTCACGGCCTGCGCGCTTGCACTGTATTTAAAACGTCATCCTGCGACTTGATCGCAGGGTCTCACGATGAGGAAACAGATCCTGCGGTTGAACCGCAGGATGACATTTTTACAAATACTGCGCCGCCGTAACAACCGCCAACGCAATCCCGCCGTGAAACATAAAAAACCCCACCGATTGTTTTATCGTGCGTTTCTTCGCAAAATCAAAAAGATCATCAAACATACAAAAAGCCCTACTCAGTCAAAGATTGAATAGGGCTTCATAGCGCAGTTTTCTACGGTTTGTCAAATTTTATGCTACCTCAAGCGCTATCCTTTCCTGCGTGGCACGAATAGCGGCAGCATATTCCGTTGGACTTGCACCACCGACAAGCGCCCAACCAGCCGATTCAGCAGGATGAACATCCGCCTTCTCACCAAAATCAGCAACCAACTCACCACCTTTACCACCTCTTACGCCTTCTTTCGTGCTCATAACATATCTCCTTCTATTACTGCCAAACACTACAAACAGCATTACGCCGGAATAAATTAAGCACAACAGGGATAATACAATGCACCGCACCAATTCGTTTGCGCACCGCATCACGGCAAAAAACACATACCAAACATGCAAAAACCGGACGATTTTCACACCGTCCGGTTTTCCTGACTTAAAGAGAGATATTACCTCCCCGACTACTTCCCAAGTGTCGTCAAATACGCCACAACGACCATGCCGAGCATGACGTTAACCGTATACGCAAGATACACACCCACGAGTGCAATCACGACGGACATAATGTCATTCGTAAGCTTCTTACCGGTCAAAACCATGCTGGAAAGAACAAGCGTCCAGAATGCGCCGATCATAGTGTGGATTGATCCACCTTCAAAGAAACTACCGACCGTTCCCTCGATAATCCCAAGGCTCACAAGATAATGACCAAGGACAGTAGATAGACCGACCAGCAAAACCACATGGAATAGATAGAAACCAAAGGCTCCGGTGATCGAGTTAGTATGTGCTAGATTTGTAATATGCTTAAACATAACAGTCTCCTTTCATTGCACGATTTAACGCGGAAATCATTCCCGCTATTTACCGGCGGTGCATTTAAAGGAGCTTTTGTTTCTAAACCGTTCTCCTAAATCACAAAGCCGAATTCTTACTATTCGTCATCCCGTTGATCTGCGTAGCAAATATAAACAAACGGGATCCATATGTGTGAAGCTTTGCTTCACTGCTGTCCTTAACTTTCCACCAACTCCGCATCCCAGTAGAGGAAATCCCCCCAGCTTTCATGCAGGAAATTCGGGGGAAAGCGCCGCCCATGCCGTTGCAGCTCATAAACCGATGGCTGCTGTGGCTCCCGCATCGGGTGCATATTCACCTCATGCGGCATTTTCGAACCCTTCACCGTATTGCAACCCCGACAGGCCGCAACAATATTCTCCCAATTCGTCCCGCCGCCTCTGCTGCGGGGTATTACATGATCAAAGGTTAGCTCATGCGTTTTAAAATCCGTTGCGCAATATTGACACTTCCATTCATCCCGCAAGAACACATTAAACCTTGTAAAAGCCGGCCTGCGCTCCATATCGATATAATCTTTGAGCGCCACCACACTCGGCAATTGCATCTCCCAATTGGGCGAGCGCACCGTACGCTCATATTCCGAGATGACGTTAACACTACCTCTAAAAATGGCCTTAACAGCATCCTGCCAAGGCCATATCGAAAGCGGAAAGTAGCTAAGCGGCCTATAATCGGCATTTAATATCAAGGCTGGACATTGCTCCAGCGATTGCATTACGGGTGTAGTATTATTCACGGTCAATCCTTTCCGTTAATCCGTTGATGCCACGGCGGAGATTGGCCATAAGGAGGGAGCTCTATATTCGTATTCGAGAGCCGAAACCAACCTCGCTACTACTAATTATACTATACCATATTTAAGCTAAATTCGCAGGTTTTCCACACGATATCCACAAACTTTCTATGCTGCAGCGAAATAAAATTACCGAAACATTAAGACCTGATGCACCGCACCAATCAAGCATTTTCAACAACTTAGCCATTTTCGAGAGAAATATTATTACACTCAGAGCCACAAAAAATGCTGCACTGCGAATTTTTAAGAAAAAACCTATATTTTCCGTCATTGCGAGCACAGCGAAGCAATCCATCACCTGCCCTTTCCGATATGACGGATGATGGATTGCCGCGTCGCTACGCTCCTCGCAATGACGTATAAAATCCACGTTTATCAACATTCACCTAAGCCAAAACTCCCTTCAAAAACGCCGCCCCCGCTTCAATCCCCGCCTGATCAATCGAATGCGCCAAACCGGCCGTTGAATGCCCGCTCACCGCGAACCCCGCACCAATCAACTTGCCCCGCGCGTGCTTATACGCCTCAAACGGCACGACATCATCTGCCTCACCATGGATCAGGCAAACCGGAATCTTATGCCCCTTCGCCTCCCCACATAGCGCGCCAGAATACCCAAGCACCCCGCCAAGCTGCTTAAGATAACGCGGCCCGGCATAAAGGCTAATCATCGTCCCTTGCGAAAACCCAACGAGCACCGTTTTCTCCCGCCGCACGCCGTATTTCTCAATCTGCTCGGTGATAAAGCTATCCAAAATCGGCTGCGCGCGCTGCACCCCTTGCAACACCACATGCGGATCACGATCTTGCAAGCTAAACCACTGATAAGCATCAGGATAGCCTTCCGGCACCATATCACACACAAACGGCGCATCGGGGGACACAAACACCGTATTAGGCAACCCCGCCGCCCACATCGGCGCAAGCGAGATCAAATCCCGCCCGTTCGACCCAAGCCCATGCAGCAAAATCACAAGGCTATCCGTATCGCCCTCGGGCACTAATTCATAGGTATTGGTGATTTCGGTCATAATGTGTATAGATTTCTATCATGTTTAATTTTCGCGCTACTATACTCCATATCGCCGCAATAGCAATCCACACCGCCCCCGCATTCGCGCAAACCACCCCCACAGGCACTATCGAACAAGACATCGCCAAACGCATCAAAAAAACGAACGAAAAAGACTTCATCAGCCTATCGGTCGAAAACGACATGCTCGGCGGTGGCACAGATCGGTATTACACCTCCGGCGTGCGCCTGACATGGTTTAACGTCTCCACCCCCGTCCCGCCCGTCATCGATAAACTCGCCGATAACATCCCCACCTTCGACCTCAATGAAACCACCAGCACCTTCTTCACCATCGGTCAAAACCTCTACACCCCCGAAAATATAAAAATCGCGAGCAACCAAAATAACGACCGCCCATGGGCAGGCTTCTTATACAGCTCAGTCGGCGTTGCGACATTGGAAGATAACCATATCGATGAGCTGGAAGTAACCTTAGGCGTCGCAGGCCCCGAAGCCCTTGGCGAACAAACCCAAAAATTCGTCCATAAAGAAATCTCAAACTCCCCCACCCCGCGCGGATGGAAAAACCAGATCGACTTCGAACCAGGCCTCATCCTCTCCGCCGCCCGCCGCTGGCCGCGCTTTTACCACGAAGAACATGCCGGCTTCCGCCTCACCGCCGAACCCAACATCAACGCCTCCATCGGCAACATATACACCTATGCCGGCGCGGGCATGTCCTTATCCCTTAGCCCCGATGACGGCGCCCTACGCGACAAACCACCCCGCGTCCGCCCCGCCATGCCCGGCAGTGGTTATTTCGAAACACCAGAGAACGGCATGGGATGGGTGCTCTTCGCCGGACTAGACGCCCGCGCCGTCGCCCGCGATATCTTCCTCGACGGCAATACATTCAAAGATAGCCACAATGTAGATAAAAACCACTTCATCGCCGA
>JBOEFZ010000085.1:0-12513 GCA_050633165.1 Alphaproteobacteria bacterium
AAAAAGGAAGAAGAAAATGGCATTAAAGAAATTCAACCCAACGACACCCGGACAGCGTCAGCTCGTCCAGATTGATCGTAAAGACCTTTACAAAGGGAAGCCTGAAAAGAGCCTTACCGAAGGTCTGAAAAAATCCGGTGGACGGAACAACACGGGCCGCATTACGGCACGTCACATTGGTGGCGGGCACAAGCGCCGCTACCGCATCATCGATTGGAAGCGCACAAAATGGGATGTTGAAGGCACAGTAGCCCGCATCGAATATGACCCCAACCGCACGGCCTTCATCGCGCTTATTGAATATGCGGATGGCGAGAAGACATATATCGTTGCGCCACAACGCCTTAATGTCGGTGACAAAATCATCGCCGGTGAAAAGGTTGATATCAAACCCGGTAACTGCATGCCGCTTAAAAACATGCCTGTCGGAACAATCATTCACAATATAGAAATGAAGCCAGGTAAAGGCGCGCAAATGATCCGCTCCGCCGGAACATTCGCTCAACTTGTCGGTCGTGACCAAGGTTACGCACAGATCAAATTGACATCGGGCGAGCTTCGCATCGTTCGCGGTGAGTGCATCGCAACGGTTGGCGCGGTATCAAACCCCGACCACATGAACACAAATGACGGTAAAGCCGGTCGTACCCGTTGGAAGGGCAAACGCCCATCCGTTCGCGGTGTTGCCATGAACCCGGTTGATCACCCGCTTGGTGGTGGTGAAGGTAAATCCGCCGGTGGTCGTCACCCTTGTACACCTTGGGGTAAGCCAACAATGGGTTATAAGACACGTAGTAACAAAGCAACGGACAAATACATCGTTCGTCGCCGTAAGAAATAATTGAGAAGGAATTAAATTATGTCACGTTCAGTATGGAAAGGTCCATTTGTTGAAAAAAGCCTTCTTAAGAAGGTTGAGGCTGCACGCAGTGCCGGCAAGAACACAGTGATCAAAACATGGTCACGTCGCTCAACAATTCTACCAAACATGATCGGCCTTACATTCGGTGTTCATAACGGTAAAAAATTCATCCCCGTTTTGGTTTCTGACCAAATGATCGGGCATAAGCTAGGTGAATTTGCTCCAACCCGTACATATTACGGTCACGGCGCAGACAAAAAAGCCAAGAAATAAGATAAAGGTTAACTGAGGAAGCAAACCATGGGACAGAAGAAAAACGAAAGAAGAGTGGCAGAGAACGAAGCGCGCGCCTACGGCAAGTACTTCCAAACGAGCCCGCAAAAACTCAACCTTGTTGCGCAAACAATTCGCGGCAAGAGTGCAGGGCGCGCCGTTATCGACCTACAATTCTCTAAACGCCGCATTGCGCAGGACGTGAAAAAACTTCTCGAATCCGCAATCGCGAATGCCGAGAATAACCACGGTCTTGACGTTGACCGCCTCGTAATTTCCGAAGCATCCGTCGGCAAAACCGTAATGATGAAACGCTTCCGCGCCCGCGCTCGTGGCCGTGGCGCACGTATCGAGAAAAAAGTTAGCAACATGACAATTATCGTCAAAGAGCAAGAAGCATAAGGAGCTTTTGAAGAATGGGACAGAAAGTTAATCCAATTGGACTACGCGTAGGGATCAACCGCACATGGGATTCCCGTTGGTACGCCGGCCGCGATTACGCGGAAAAGCTCGTCGAAGACCTAAAGCTTCGTGAGTACGTGCAAGAGCGTCTAAAGCCCGCCGGTATCAGTAAAGTGATTATCGAGCGCGCCGCGAAAAACACAAAAGTGACGATCCACACGGCTCGCCCTGGTGTGATCATTGGTAAAAAAGGCGCGGATATCGAAAAACTCCGCAGCCAGCTTTCTTCCCGCGCCGGTGGTGAAGTTTCCCTCAATATCGTTGAAGTGCGCAAACCTGAAATCGACGCGCAACTCGCCGCCGAAAACGTAGCGCAACAACTCGAGCGCCGTGTTTCCTTCCGCCGCGCGATGAAGCGTGCGGTACAATCCGCAATGCGCATGGGCGCGCTTGGTATTCGTATCAACGTTGCCGGTCGTCTTGGCGGTGCGGAAATCGCGCGGACAGAATGGTACCGCGAAGGCCGCGTGCCGCTACACACATTCCGTGCTGATCTTGACTACGGAACATGCGAAGCTCTCACGACTTACGGGATCATCGGTGTTAAAATCTGGATCTACAAAGGCGACATCATGGAACATGACCCAATGGCCCGTGATAAGCGTATCGAAGCACAAGGGGGCGGCGCTCCTCGCAACTAAGTGAGGTGCTCCAACTTTTTGTAAAAAAGTACTGGCTTTTATCAAATGAGTGCGATATAAAGCCACCAAATAATAAAACGTCTGATACACGTTAACCCATATGGAGACTCTCTTTCACAAGAAAAGAAAAGTCCATGTGATTGAAATTTTTTGTGTTTGACACTTTTGAATAAGGAACTGTAAGGCATGCTTAGCCCGAAGAAGTTTAAACATCGTAAACAGCATAAAGGCCGCATTCACGGGAATGCAAAAGGCGGAACGCAGCTTGATTTTGGTGCGTATGGCCTTAAGGCTTTGACCCCTGATCGTGTAACCGCCCGTCAGATCGAGGCAGCGCGTCGTGCAATCACGCGCCACCTTCGTCGTCAAGGGAAGCTCTGGATCAGAATTTTCCCTGATGTGCCTGTAACGGCAAAACCTCTCGAGGTTCGTCAGGGTAAGGGTAAGGGTTCTCCTGAATATTGGGCGTGCCGCGTTAAGCCGGGTCGCATCATGTTCGAACTTGATGGTGTTCCACAAGATTTAGCCCGTGAAGCGATGGCCTTGGCTGCAATGAAACTTCCGGTAAAAACAAAATTCGTCGCCCGCGTTGGCGCAGATCAGGAGGCAGCGTAAAATCATGAAAGCTGAAGATCTTAAAACAAAAACAATCGACGAGCTGCAAAAGCTTCTTCTTGATAATAAGAAAGAGCAGTTCAATCTACGCTTCCAAAAAAGCGGCGGTCAGTTGGATAAAACATCCAGCATCCGTGAAAATCGTCGCACAATTGCCCGCATCAAAACATTTATCTCCGCCAAACGTAGCGAAGAAAAAGCGGCGTAAAGAAGGATAAAAGGAAAAGACTATGCCAAAACGCATTCTAGAAGGTGAAGTTGTTAGCACGAAACAGGATAAGACAATTACTGTCCTTGTTGAACGTCGCTTCATGCACCCTTTGTACAAAAAATACGTTAAGAAAAGCTCGAAATACGCGGCTCACGATGATGCAAATACATCAAAGGTTGGTGAACGTGTTCGTATCATCGAATGTGCGCCAATCTCCAAGCGTAAGCGTTGGACGCTTTTAACGGGTGAAGAAGCTACGGCTCCCGCCCCTAAAAAAGAAGCGGCAAAAAAGCCTGCAGCCAAGAAGCCTGCGGCAAAAAAGCCGGCAGTAAAGAAGACTGAGAAGAAGGATAAATAAACCATGATCCAGATGCAAAGCAGAATGGAAGTAGCCGATAATTCCGGCGCCCGCGAAGTGCAGTGCATTAAAGTGCTCGGCGGTTCCAAGCGTCGCACGGCAAGTGTTGGTGACGTTGTGGTTGTATCCGTAAAGGATGCTATTCCACGCGGTAAAGTTAAAAAGGGTGAAGTTCGCCGCGCTGTTATCGTGCGCACACGCTTTGGCCTTCAACGCCCTTACGGCGAAAAAATCTCTTTCGATGGTAACTCTTGTGTGTTGATCAACAACAACAACGAGCCAATCGGAACACGTATTTTTGGACCGGTTACACGCGAGCTTCGCGGTAAAGGCTTCATGAAAATTATCTCACTCGCTTCGGAGGTGCTCTAGTCATGGCACAAGCTAACAAAAAATTTAAAATCAAAAAAGGCGACGAAGTCGTTGTTTTGACCGGAAAAGACAAAGGCTCTAAAGGCGAAGTTCTTAAGGTCATCACGGAAAATGATCGTGTTTTGGTGCAGGGCGTTAACGTCGTGACAAAGCATAAAAAGCCAACGCAAATGGCGGCTGGCGGGATTGAAAAGGTTGAGCGCAGCATTCACGTTTCAAACGTAGCACTCGCCGATCCAAAAGACGGCGCGCCAACCCGCGTTGGATACAAAACATTAAAAGACGGAAAGAAAGTGCGCGTAGCACGTAAATCCGGCGAGACGGTGGAGTAGAGCAATGGCTAAAACACGTTATCAAGAATTATACGAAAACGAGATCGTTCCGGCACTTCAAGAGAAGTACGGCTATAAAAATGTGCATCAAGTTCCAAAATTGGAAAAGATCGTAATCAATATGGGTGTTGGTCAAGCAACACAAGACCGTAAGCACATCGAAAATGCGGTTGCGGACATGGCTGCGATTGCTGGGCAGAAGCCGGTTGTAAACAAAGCCAAACAATCCAACGCGTCATTCAAGGTGCGCGAAGGGCAGGCGATTGGTTGTAAGGTGACTTTGCGTCGTGCGCAAATGTACGAATTTCTTGACCGTCTTGTGACAATTACAATGCCGCGTATCCGTGACTTCCGCGGTATCAATGGCAAGAGTTTCGATGGTCGCGGTAATTACGCAATGGGCATGGACGAACAGATCGTCTTCCCCGAAATCGATTATGATAAGGTCGATCAGATCCGCGGTATGGATATCGTGATTTGTACATCCGCCAACAACAACGAAGAAGCAAAGGAACTCCTCAAAGGGTTCAAGCTTCCTTTTAAGAACTAAAGAAGGACTAAAAGCTAATGGCAAAAGTTTGCATGGTAGAGCGAGACAAGAAGCGCAAAAAGCTTGTTAACAAATACGCAACGAAACGCGCAGAGTTAAAAGCAATCATCAAGGATCAAAAGATCCCTGCAGATGAACGTTTTCAAGCAATGTTGGAGCTTGATAAGCTTCCACGCAACAGCTCGAAAATCCGTATGCGTAACCGTTGCGCCGTAACTGGGCGTCCACGCGGTTACTACCGTAAGCTAAACCTCTCTCGTATCGCATTGCGGGATCTGGCTTCTCGTGGTGAGTTGCCGGGCGTAACGAAATCAAGTTGGTAAGAATTTAAGGAAGATACCGTCCCTATATCGGGATAGGTCAAAGAAGGACTAAAACTATGACAATGAGCGATCCTCTTGGTGATATGTTGACCCGCATCAGAAACGGTCAAATGGCGCAAAAAAACGTCATCGAATGCCCGTTTTCAAAATTACGCGAGAATGTTTGTAAGGTTCTCGTCGATGAAGGCTTCATTCGCGCATATAAAGTTGTGGCAAACGACAATAATAAGCAATCTTTGCATATCGAATTGAAATATGCCGAAGGTCGCGGTGTTATTCGTCAAATCGACCGTGTGTCAAAACCTGGTTGTCGCGCGTATCGTGGTTCAAAAGACTTGCCACGTTTTTACAATGGTCTCGGAATTTTGATCGTCTCCACACCAAAAGGTGTGATGGCCGACCACAAGGCCCGCGATGAAAATGTCGGTGGCGAAGTCCTCTGTCAGGTATTTTAAAGGATTAGGTTAGGAATAAAACAATGTCACGTATTGGAAAAAAACCGGTCGCAATTCCCGAAGGTGTCGAAGTCACCGTTAACGGACAAGAAGTTAAGGCCAAAGGTAAACTTGGTGAACTAACGCTTCAGATTAATGATGAAGTATCGATCAAGCTTGATGAAGTTGCGAATGATGACAAGACCGAGAAGGTCGTCACGCTTGGGCCAAAATCAAACAGCCGCTTTGCAAAACAAATCTGGCCAACGATGCGCACGCTTGTCGATAACATCGTGATTGGCGTGTCCAAAGGTTACTCCAAAAACCTCGAAATTAAAGGGGTTGGTCTTCGTGCAAGTCTTCAGGGAAAGACATTGGTTATGTCCCTTGGTTTTTCACACGAAGTACGTTATGACGTGCCCGCAGGTGTGGACGTTAAAATGGACGGTCAAACAAAAATCGAAGTTTCCGGCATCGATAAACAACAAGTCGGTCAAGTCGCGGCAAAAATCCGCGGCTTCAAGAAACCTGAACCTTATAAAGGTAAGGGTATCCGCTATGTTGACGAATATGTCGTCCGTAAGGAAGGGAAGAAGAAATAATGGCACAAGTTAAAACAACCCCCGCGCAGCGTAGAACGTTCCGCACACGGAATAAAATCCGCCGTGTTAACATTTTGCAAAATGCAAAGCGTGAAGTACGCCCGCGTCTTTCTGTTTTCCGTTCCGGCAAGCAAATTTACGCGCAGGTCATTGATGATCTCAACGGTGTAACACTCGCGGCTGCTTCGACACTTGAAGGTGACCTAAAGGAAAAGCTTAAAAAAGGTGGCGCGAATACTGGGGCTGCTGCTGAAGTTGGCAAACTCGTTGCGGAACGCGCGAAAAAAGCTGGCGTTGAAAAAGTTGTATTCGACCGTGGTCGCTACATTTATCATGGTCGCGTAAAAGCATTAGCCGATGGCGCACGCGAAGGCGGGCTTCAATTCTAAAAAGAATTCTAAGGAAAAACTATGGCACATCCACAACAAAACGATAAAAACAGCGGCGGACGCGGCAAAGGCAGAGACCAAGAGCGCGAAGAACCGGAATTCATGGAACGCCTCGTCGGTATCAACCGCGTTGCAAAAACCACAAAAGGTGGCCGTAACATGGCCTTCGCCGCGCTTATGGTTGTTGGCGATGGTAAAGGTCGCGTCGGATACGGTTCCGGTAAAGCCAAAGAAGTGCCTGAAGCAATTCGCAAGGCAACCGAGCAAGCAAAACGCAACATTATCCGCGTTCCCCTTCGCGAAGGCCGCACATTGCACCATGATATCAAAGGCCGCCACGGCGCGGGTAAAGTCTTCATGCGTTCCGCCCCTCAAGGTACTGGTATCATTGCCGGTGGTCCGATGCGTGCGGTTTTCGAAGCCGTTGGTATTCAAGATGTTGTTGCCAAGGCAATCGGATCCAACAACCCCTATTCAATGGTAAACGCGACATTCGCGGCGCTAAAGGGAACAGAATCTCCACGCCACGTGGCGTCACGTCGTGACAAAAAAGTGGCTGAAATTGTTTCAAACCGTGGCGAAAAAGCCGCCGCAGCAGCCGGAGCAGAAGAGTAATTACAAAAGTAGTTAAGGACAAAAACAATGGCCGACGATAAAAAAGAAGAAAAGAAACCAGCAGCAAAAAAGCCGGCAGCCAAAAAAGCGCCAGCCAAAGCACCTGCTAAAAAAGCCGCTCCTAAAAAGGAAGCAGCGAAAAAGCCTGCTGCCAAGAAGCCTGCTGCCAAGAAGCCTGCTGGTAAAACTGTGACCGTAACACAAATTGGTTCACCAATTGGTCGTAAAGCATATCAACGTGCAACATTGATCGGTCTTGGCCTCAATAAAATGCACCGCACACGCACATTGGAAGATACACCATCCGTGCGCGGCATGATTAACAAAGTTAGCCACCTCGTGAAAGTTATCGATGAGGCTGCATAGGGAATATTTTTCGCTTGATTTTGTTTTTGCAGAAGGCGCAAGCGACGTAGAATATAGACATATTTGAGGAGTGCCGCAACGCGCTGCAAAAATAAAAGGAAGTGAAAAATGACAAAATTAAACGAATTATCTCCACAAGAAGGCTCCACCAAGGATCGCACACGCGTTGGTCGCGGTATCGGTTCTGGTAAGGGTAAAACCTGTGGATCCGGTCAAAAAGGTCAAAAATCCCGCTCTGGTGTTGCCATTAATGGTTTCGAAGGCGGGCAAATGCCACTTTATATGCGCATGCCGAAATCCGGTTTCAACAACACACGTTTCGCAACAAAGCTAAGCGAAGTAACGCTTGGTCGTTTGCAAGCTGCCATTGATGCCAAGAAAATCGATGCCAAGAAAACAATCGACGAAGATGCATTGGTTGCCGCCGGCGTTGTGAGCAAAAAGCGTGATGGTATCAAGCTCCTTACAAAAGGCGAGCTTAAAACAAAAGTTGACCTTAAAATCACAAAGGCTACAAAATCCGCCACCGAAGCCGTCGAAAAGGCCGGCGGTAAGATTGAGCTAATCGTTCGCGAAGTTAAACCTGTGGAGCGCAAAACGCCGATCAAATAAAAGAACATACAGTCCACCACCCAAGGTCGGAGTTCGCTCTGACCTAAAGCGTCGCTCTCCCCCCCTCCCCGAGCGACGCTTTTTTTATGGGGCAAGGCTTGCGCATGCTTTCATGCTAAAAAACACACATATTTCCCCTAAGAATAACGAAGCCCCCCTTGCCCTTTACGCCCCCATTCTTTATGAATCAGTATTCACTTTATAAAGGGTAAAAACAAAATGGCATCAGCCGTAGAACAACTCGCAAAAAACGCAAATTGGGGCGCACTCGCCAAGGCAACGGATCTTAAAAAACGTGTGCTATTCGTCATCGGCGCGCTCATCGTATATCGCCTCGGGACATATATCCCCATACCCGGTATCGATCCGCGCGTATGGAATGATATTTTTACGCAACAAGGCGGCGGTTTGCTTGATGTCTTTAATATGTTTTCCGGTGGTGCGCTCTCGCGTATGACCATTTTCGCGCTCAATATCATGCCATACATTTCGGCTTCGATCATCATGCAGCTCGCAACCGCCATGTCGCCAAAGCTAGAGGCGATGAAAAAAGAGGGCGAAGTCGGGCGGATGAAAATCAACCAATATACGCGCTATTTCACGGTTCTTCTTGCCACGGTACAGGCTTACGGCCTCGCCGTCGGCCTCGAATCCCTAAGCGGCGCAGCAGGCGGGTCAGCGGTCATAGACCCCGGCATGTTCTTCCGCATCTCCACCGTCATTACAATCGTCGGCGGGACAGTCTTCCTCATGTGGCTGGGGGAGCAAATCACCGCGCGTGGCATCGGCAACGGGATATCCTTAATCATCTTCGCCGGTATCGTCGCCGAACTCCCCCGCGCCATCGCCTCCACGCTTGAGCTAGGCCGCCAAGGTACATTCAGCGGCGCAGAGATTCTCCTCCTCGCCGTGCTCATCATCGGCGTGATCGCCTTCATCGTCTTCATCGAACGCAGCCAGCGCCGCGTCATGGTGCAATACCCAAAACGCCAGGTCGGACGCCAAATGATGGGCGGGGAAACAAACCACATCCCGCTAAAGCTAAACACCGCCGGAGTTATTCCGCCGATTTTCGCATCCTCCTTGCTCCTCCTCCCCCTCACCGTCATCGGATTTTCCGGCGCGGAAGGCGGAGACTTTACAGCAGGGCTAGCGCAATTCCTACAGCACGGACAACCCGTTTACATGATCCTTTACGGCGCGTTGATCGTATTTTTCTGCTTCTTCTACACTGCGATTGTATTCAATCCCGAAGAAAATGCTGAAACCTTGCGCAAATATGGCGGCTTCATCCCTGGCATTCGCCCCGGTAAAAACACCGCCAACCACCTCGATTACATCCTGACAAGGATCAGCGTCATCGGCGCGCTCTATATGGTGTTCATCTGTTTGCTACCGGAATTTTTGATCTCGAAATATAACATGCCGTTCTATTTCGGCGGGACATCCTTGCTCATTGTAGTAACCGTAACCCTTGATACCGTCGCCCAAGTCCACTCCCACCTCATCGCGCATCAATATGAAGGCTTGATGAAAAAGGCAAAGCTGGGTAAGAAGCGGAGATAAAGGGACGTTGAGTTAATAAAAGAACAGTGATTTTGAAACCCGCGTTTCAAAATTGTACCGAGCAAGTGCGAGGCGCGCGTATAGCGCGAAAAAACTAGGCCGAAGGCCGTAAAGGAGATATTATGAACCTCATCATGTTTGGCCCACCGGGCGCCGGAAAAGGAACACAAGCCAAAACCCTGCAGGATAAGCACGGCCTTAAGCAGCTCTCCACGGGCGATATGCTCCGCGCCGAAGTCGCCAGCGGCTCTGACCTCGGCGGGCGCCTCAAATCCATCATGGATGCAGGTGAGCTTGTCTCCGACGATATTATCATCGAGCTTATCGCTAACTGCATCGCCCAACCAGAATGCGAAAACGGCTTCATCCTCGATGGCTTCCCCCGCACAGTCGCACAGGCCGAAGCCCTCGACGATATGCTCACCGAAATGAAGCGCAACCTCGATCACGTAATCGTCCTCAATGTCGATGACGAAGAACTTATCGGACGCATCATTAAACGCGCCGAAGAATCAGGCCAAGCCCGCAGCGACGACAACGAAGAAACAATCCGCCACCGCCTCACCGTCTATAACGACCAAACCGCCCCTCTCCTCCCATACTACACCGCCAAAGGCCTCATCCGCGATGTTGATGGAATGGCGAGTATCGAGGCGGTCGGCAAGGAGATCGAGGTGATTTTAGGGTAAGCGAAAGCGGCTTGACGAGCCGTTAGCTATTAGTGGTTAGTTGATAGAGGATGCTCTAACCACTATCCGCTAACAACCACTCACTATTTTCTTGACTCACCATCAAAAATCCCTATAAATACGCTCATTCCTAGCATTAGGAGTAGTTTAGAGACCGAATAGTGAAAGCTTAACGCGCGGAGCTATAACGGTCTTGTTTGAAATAGAAAAGGAAAAAACTATGGCACGTATCGCCGGGGTTAACGTACCCGATAAAAAACGCACGCCAATCGCCCTGACTTATATTCACGGCATCGGCAACACCACCGCATTCAAAATCTGTGAAAAGCTTAACATCGATGTAACAAAACGCATGGGTGAGCTTGACGAAGATACCCTCAACCAAATCCGCGCAGAAATCGACACGGACGCCTACCTCATCGAAGGGGATCGTCGCCGTGAGGTTTCCATGAACATCAAACGCTTGATGGACATGAAATGCTACCGTGGCCTTCGCCATCGTGCGAACCTATCCGTTCGCGGTCAGCGCACAAAAACAAACTGCCGCACGCGCAAAGGTCCTGCAAGACCTATCGCCGGTAAGAAGAAGTAGAGAGGGCTGAAAAATGGCTAAACCAAAGAGTAAAGCAAAACGTAAAGAGAAGAAGAATATCGTCGCCGGCGATGTTGTCGTAAACTCAACTTTCAACAACACGCTTGTCACATTTACCGATAAGCAAGGCAACGTTGTATCATGGTCATCCGCAGGGATGATGGGCTTCAAAGGCTCGCGTAAATCCACACCTTATGCTGCGCAGGTCGCCGCCGAGGATGCAGGGCGCAAGGCACAAGAACACGGCATGAAAGAAGTAGACGTTCGCGTAAAAGGACCGGGTTCTGGCCGCGAAAGCGCCCTTCGTGGTCTTGCTGCGATCGGTTTTGTGATCAAAAACATCAAAGATATCACACCAATCCCGCACAATGGCTGTCGTCCAAAGAAACGCCGCCGCGTGTAAGAAAATAACGGGGACGGTTTGATGAAACTGTCCCCTTTTACATTTTACCAACCAACCACCAACCAAGAGGCCGGTTAAGAGCCGGATGAAGGAAACTAAAAAATGATACAGAAAAACTGGCAAGAACTCATCAAACCAACAAAAATCGACATCGCTTCTGGCGCACGTCCAAACACAGGCAAAGTTGTCGCAGAACCGCTTGAGCGCGGCTTCGGCTTGACGCTTGGTAACGCGCTTCGCCGCATCCTCCTCTCCTCCCTTCAGGGCGCAGCGGTAACAGGCGTACAAATCGATGGCGTTCTTCATGAGTTTTCTTCTATCGAAGGCGTTCGCGAAGATGTCACAGACATCATCTTGAACATTAAAGCGCTCGCCGTGCGTATGCATGCCGAAGGGCCAAAGAAAATGCGCCTGAATGCGACCGGCCCATGCGAAGTTACCGCCGCACAAATCGAAGCCGGCGCAGACATCGAAATCATGAACCCTGACCTTGTGATCTGTACCTTGGATAAAGGCGCAAAGCTTTCCATGGAAATGACAGTGAACACAGGAAAAGGCTACCGCCCTGCGGCGCAAAACCGCCCCGAAGAATGCCCTGTCGGCCTCATTCCCGTCGACTCTGTCTTCTCACCGGTTCGCAAAGTTACATACGAAGTTGAAGACACGCGCGTTGGTCAAATCACTGACTACGACAAACTAACGCTTCAAATCGAAACTAACGGCGTCATCAGCCCTGAAGATTCCGTGGCCTTCGCCGCACGCATCATGCAAGACCAACTTCAGGTCTTCGTAAACTTCGATGAGCCGGAAGCCGAGGCCGTGAAGGAAGAAGAAGAAGCCCTTCCATTCAACAAAAACCTCCTTAAGAAGGTTGAAGAGCTCGAGCTCTCCGTCCGCTCCGCCAACTGCCTCAAAAACGACGAAATCGTTTATATCGGTGATTTGGTGCAAAAATCCGAAGGCGACATGCTCCGCACGCCAAACTTTGGACGCAAATCTTTGAACGAGATTAAAGAAGTTTTGGCCATCATGGGCTTGCATCTTGGCATGCAGGTCGAAGGCTGGCCGCCTGAGAACATTGAAGAGCTTGTAAAAAAGGTCGACGATAACCAATTCTAAAAGGATATCGGCCTGCACCCAAATTTGCAGGCCGACCTTTTAATAGGGTATAGTGCCCACCATCGGCGCGTAATGGCATAAATGTGATGCGCGCCGAATTAACCAAAATGGCTTTACCCGTTTAAAG
>JBOEFZ010000086.1:0-4243 GCA_050633165.1 Alphaproteobacteria bacterium
GGCGAAGGCCAACCCATCAACAGCGCCTCTGCCATCTGGACACGCAACAAATCCGAAGTCACGGATGAGGAATACACGAATTTCTACCGCCATATCACCCACGGCTTTGACGAACCGCTCCTCACCTCACATTGGCGCGCCGAAGGCGTGATCGAATTCTCCGCCCTCCTCTTCATCCCCACCATGCGCCCATGGGATCTTTACGACCCAAGCCGCAAAAACGCCGTCAAACTCTACGTCAAACGCGTCATGATCTCCGATTCCTTAGATGAATTAATGTACCCATGGCTACGCTTCGTCCGCGGCGTAATAGACAGCAGCGACCTACCGTTAAATATCTCCCGCGAGAGCCTCCAATATAACCCGCTCATCGCGAAAATCCGCAATAGCGTGACAAAACGCATCCTAAACGACCTGCATAAGCTCAGCCAAGACGACTGGCCCGGCTTCATCACCTTTTGGGGGCAATTCGGCGCGGCGATCAAAGAAGGCCTCTACGATGCGCCCGAGCACCGCGACGCCATCTTCAAAATCACCCGCTTCCACTCCACCCACGAGGACGGCGAGAAATTCGTATCCTTGGCGGAATATGTGGAACGCATGGGTGAGGAGCAATCCGAAATCTACTATATCAGCGGCGAAAATGTGGAGGCGCTAAAGAACTCCCCCCAAATCGAAGGGTTCAAAGCGCGCGGGATAGAGGTGCTGTTCTTCACCGACACCATCGATGATTTCTGGCTACAAAACACCACCGAATTCGACGGCAAGCCCTTCAAATCCGTCACCAAAGGCGATATCGACCTCGGCGATAATAACGATAATAACGAAGACACAAGCGAGAAAGAGAATGAAAACACCGAACTCCTCGCAACCCTCAAAGGCATCCTCAAAGACGATATCGACGATGTGCGCTATTCCAAACGCCTCACGGATTCCCCCGTCTGCCTCGTCGCACCGGATGGCAGCGTGGACATGCACATGGAGCGCGTCCTAAAAGTCCACCAAAACTACGCCGGACAAACAAAACCGATTTTGGAAATCAACGCCGATCACTCTCTTATCAAAGCCATCAGTGATTTAAAAGACAGCGACGAAACCCTAACCGATGCCGCCCACCTCCTCCTAGACCAAGCCCGCATCATCCAAGGCGAACCCGTCAAAGACCCTGCCGCCTTCACACAGCGACTATCGATATTTATGGAGAAAGGGTTGGTTTAGCCCCTACTTTTCTTTATCCGCCTGCGCCTTCACATACGCCTCATATTCCACGCTATTCCGGACAAGGCGATGCAGATAATCCAACGCTTTGGCATATTTATACATCTTATGCGGATGCTCAAACATGCTCGGCGGCACAACAAGGTCACCCTGCTGATCATTATATGCCGCGACATAAGTCTCCCAATCATTATTCCAAAACCAATGATGAATTCGACCAGCAATCGTATTCACACGCTCTTCCTTTTCCGCTGTGGGTAAATATTCTTTAACACGCTGATGCAGGCGCAAAATATCCTTATCTGGATCAACATTCGTCAAAACAATATCCAAACGCCCCATATCATCAAGCTGCACCGCAATTTTATCAACGTCCTTACGGAACAAATCCCGATACCGCGCCGCAAAGTCACCCAAAATAGCCGCTGTTGCCAGCGGGGTATGCACCTCATCTCCATCCAAAATCCCCGGAAGAATTTGCGGAATAAGATACCCAACCCCTTTCCAAGGATAAGCATTGTTTTTTGCTGGAACAACATTCGCTAAACGTTCAAAATCAAGCGTATATTTATGCCCGTAAATCGTAACGACCTCCTGCTTAAAACCTTCTTGTGGCACCGCCTCACCCTCGGCATAAGAGAAACTCTCTCCACCAACAACCAAAGCCGAAGCAAGAAAAGCGCCACACATTAATTTCTTAAAAACATTCATCACTTTATCCCTTATAAAAACCTAACATCAATTACACGCACCTCGACAACCACCACCACCACATGTCGGCGTCCAACCTGCGGGGGCACACTGCCTCGTCATAGGAAAACTATTTTGGGTATGACGCCGACAAACTGGCGGGGTAGCCTCCCAATCCATACTATTTTCAAAAGAATCCACAAATGCTTTAATTTTCCCCTCATAAATTTGTCGTGTACTTAAACCATTACAACAATCCCGTCGTTCCGTAATCCCTGCTCGCCCTGCATGAATAGCGGCATAAACATTCAAACCAGTCATTCCCGCCTCGACACCACGCTGCCTCAAATATTCAACGACATACGGCATTTGATCACACACCGACAGGCTTGCTAAATATTCATTAGAGCTTGCACCAACTTCTTGCGCAGCAGCATCACTAAACTGGATAAGCCCTTGATAACCAATACCATTATCACGATCAGGCAACCCACCAGATTCAATCATCATAACCCCCATAAGTTCAGACGGATTAATTCCCAATTGATTAGCCGCATCACGCGCACAACCCGCAAGCTCACTATGCTGGTCGCCATAATACTCTCCATGAGAGCTGCTCAACCAACGCCTCAACTCATCATCACATGGCCCCGGATCGCTAGAAGAAACCGCCGGCATACCAAGCGTTCCCAACAATCCACCATAATCCCTTACCCCACTACTCTGCCCCGCTAACACCGCATTAAGCACCGATTGCAATCCCGCAGAATCCCCCGTAAGCGCGTCTAAAGAAAGCCCTGTTAAAAGCGCATTTTGCGCATAAACCGAATTCAACCCGAACCCACCATCAGAAAGCTGATCCAGAGCAAGCTGCACAATCCCTAAATTTTGGATAACCTGCGTCAAATCTCCATTGGCAATATCCTCTACAACCGAAACAGTCGCCAATAAATTCTGAAGATCTTGATTAAGCTCATCCACAGTCTCCAACAAAGAGGCTATCTCTGGATTAGTAGAACCAATTGCATTCGTAATAAGCCCTGTAACATTACCGGAAACAGCTAAACCAGAACCACCCACCGTCACACTCACACCGGATGGAGAAGAAGGGTTCTGCGTTGAAAAAACGGTCAATGGCACAACCAAATCACCCAAAGAGTTACGCGATGCCCCCTGTGAAGATGTCTGCGCATTGGAAACACTTCCCACAACCAAACACATCCCAAGAGCCAAAGCTATAAAACCGTATTTCCTGATAGTTTTAACCATTACAAAGCCCCTAAAAAAAATTGCCACCAACCCATTATAACCAAAAAAGTTAAATGAGCGTTAAATTTCCCTAAACTTTTATCAAGCACCCTTTAAAAACAAGCGCCGGAACCACCCGCGGCAGGATCAAAATAACACCCTGCAGCGGGGCAAACCGCGTCTTCATAAGAGATCATCCCTAATGGTGAGTTTCTAAACACCTTAATACCGGTAAAAACAGGGTCAAGCGATGAACACGATGCAGAATCCATCAAATCCATATATGTCACAACAGCCTCAACACCACCCGCACCACCAGGCGCAGTCTTCGAAGCCGCCAAAACAGCCTGCAACGTAGCATTCCGGTTCGGGTCACTACACGCAATATTCAACGGTCTAAAACGTGGATCAAATGAAGGAAAATCTTCAAGCCTTATAAAATGAGCATCATGAAATGCCGCATTAAAATTCTGACATTTAAAAAACTCCCAAACCAAATCCATGGGATTACACACATTAGGAACAACGCTCCCTGGCCTTGGAAAAAAAGCCCCCCCAGCATAAGCATGAAAAAAATTGTCAAAATGAAAACTATCAAGACTTTGAAAAACTAAATTACCCATAGCCATATCCAACCGTCCCGACCCAAAAATTTCCGGCAATCCCGGCGGAGGATTAGGCCCGAAAATAACCGTATCCTGCCCACCATAATGAAACGGCGTCACCGCCGTATCATCAATCGTCGGCAGAAACTGCGGAAAGCTACTCGTCGCGTCATCCGCTGGGGTAAACATCTCCGGCGGGTCTTGAAACATCTCACTAGAAAAAATAGCGTCACTAAAAACACCATCCGCCCAAGATTGCACCGCCCCTGCTGTATCACTAAAACACGAATATTCCATCACACTGTCCGGCTTTAAAATCAACGCCTGCGCAATTTCCATCTCACGCACCGCCTCCATCGTGCCGCGCGCTTCCATCACGTCATAAAAATCGGAATCGCAACTCTCCGGCAAATTTTGCGCCGACACAGCGCCCGCGAGCAAAACAGACAGCGAAAGCACTGCACAAAACCTGAAAACTGTAA
>JBOEFZ010000087.1:0-926 GCA_050633165.1 Alphaproteobacteria bacterium
TAGGTAGCGTACTCATAAATTGATTATCAAAGTGGGGTGATTGTGATTCACTTGCAGAGCGTTATTTTTACAAGGAGTGTTAAGATGTCACGTTTTGATATGAGTGAGTTGGAATGGCGTTTTATTGCGCCGATATTGCCGAATAAAGTTCGTGGTGTTGCGCGCGTGGATGATCGGCGTGTAATTAATGGTATTTTTTATAAACTCCGTACAGGCGTTGCGTGGCGTGACTTACCGGAGCGTTATGGTCCTTACACAACCGTTTATAATCGCTTTAATCGCTGGACAAAAGCTGGCGTGTGGGATCGCCTGATGGATGCTGTTAGTGATGCTCATAATCATGATCTGGTGATGATTGACGGCACATCGGTACGGGTTCATCATTCTGCCGCAACGCTTAAAAAAACAGTCCACTTCGATGTATGGGTCGCTCACGCGGCGGATTAACAACGAAAATCCACGCCGTTGTGAATGAATATGGCTTGCCGCTGCGCTTTCATCTCACCCAAGGCCAAGCGCATGATGCGCCGCCGTGCCGCATTTTGTTGCAAGGGCTGCAGCCTGGTCAGGTCGTTCTGGCGGACAAAGCTTATGATGCGAACTGGATACGGGAGATGATTTATGAGCAAGGCGCAAGCGCCTGCATCCCGACAAAATCAAACAGAAAATATCCGGCATGGTTCGACAGGGAAATGTACAAACAACGCAATTTGGTTGAGCGTTTCTTTGGAAGGATAAAGAGATCCTTCCGTTCCATCGCAACACGTTACGATAAATACTCAACAAACTTCATGGCCATGATTAAAATTGCGTCCGTTAGGCTATGGTGTGAATTTTATGAGTCCGCTACCTAATTTTGCTTTCCACGCCCGCAGATTAATTGGGTTTACAGACACGCAAAAGCTTTTCCAATCCGTTGATATCCC
>JBOEFZ010000088.1:0-7066 GCA_050633165.1 Alphaproteobacteria bacterium
TTTTATGAGTCCGCTACCTAATCTAAGATGTACAAGGATTAGATGCCTTCCGCTTCAAACCCCAGTTAAATTTAAGGAAGTTGGATTGAAAGGTATGGTTAGGATTAAAAATTTGGCGGTGAGATTGGCCGAAGCTCGTCTTCAATTGCCCTTTTAAAACGATCATTTTTTTTCTGATCTAACTGCTTGTCCTGTGTGAGAAGTTCAAGAAAGCTTTCCTTTTGCTGCAATATATTATTGTTTTGCATGAGGTCATTAAAATCTTCAATCATATGATGGAAACGATCATAAGCTTGTCTCTGAAATAAAGAGCGATACTCTCTGGCATCTTCTCCTCTGGCCTCATGTCCTGTGAAGGGGTCTAAGATTTTTGGGATGTAGGCAATGTTCCATGGAGCCGTAAAGGTATAGATATTCTTAGTGCGCCCAAATATGTGAGACACTTGGTAATTCTGGATATGCTCAAAACCATTTTTTCCAGATTTGGAATACCCTGTTAGAAGGGTAAGCATCTTTGTCGGCTCTGCGTTGTTTGTAGGGTCTTTTGTAACATTTTCTTGGCCGAATAAGCTGCGATATAGATCAATAAATAATTGTGTTCCAGATGCATCCCTGCCGAATCCGCGGATGTACACTTCGTCATTATTTAGAATTCTATTTTTTAAAGCTTTCCATTCGTGCTCTGCTTTATCCATAGGCGCGTATATTGTTTCGCTGTGGCCAAACTCAAAGAATTGCTGTTTTGTAATATAGCCTTTCGCAAAAAATTGCTCATAAGCATCGCGCATGCCTTTATCCCCGGTCTTAGCAAAAAGCCACCAAAGCATTGCGCTCTGGTGACCGGGAGTTAGTAAGTTGCTTAAAGACAACCGCGACGATCTTTGGCCGCGAGGCTTGGACACACATCGCCGCCTCCCGGACATAAGCCGAGAAGCGACATCGTTACGGCGATATCAACCGCTTTAAGCAGGGTTACTAAGCCCCGGCAAGCGCACGAATTGCGCTCACACAACAAAACTAACTTGCTTGGAGGTTTTGGGCAACTCATATCTATGAGTAATTGAGGTGTCGAGTATATCTTACCGCTCAGTGCTCATAACTACATATGGGAACTATGATGTTGCTGGTTAGTACAAGTAGTAATGGTAAGCAAAGTGGCAAAACTAGAATGATTGTAATGAGGGAAAAGCTGTCTTTTTTATGAGTTAGTTATTATAATTTTTTTTCAACTATAAAATAAGGGTGCTTTTCATGAGCAGAAACAATAAGTCACAATTCTGGCAAAAAACGTTATTTACTATAGGCATCATATACGTTGTTTCTGCTCCAGGATTATTTTTTATAATTGAAACTGCAAAAGAACCAGCCATATTTTTACTTATTTCAGGGACATTATTGGCTGTTTTATCACGATTTGATGATGTTCGTGAATTGGGGCTTTTTGGTCTAAAAACAAAAATAGAAAAAGCCGTCGATGAAGCATATGCAACGCTTGATCAAGTTAAGGAATTTGCCAAAATTTTTGCAGTATCTTCCTTGTCAAATACAGCTCGATCTGGCTGGTGGGGAGGTATTCCAGAAGATCAAACGAGAGAGCTGTTAAAATCAACTCAAGATACTTTGCGAAAACTAGGTTGTAGCGAGCAGGAAATAGAGGAAATATCGCAAGACTTTCACGACTGTCAGTTAACAGAGTATAGAGTGACTCTTCTTGGCGGTGGAGCAAGCCAAGTACCTAAAACAACGGATGATACTTGTCAGGAAGCGTGGAGTGCCTTGAGAAAAAGACCAGAAACACCTCCTGTGTTGCCACAAGAATTGAGTGATTTTTTTGAAAAATATAATTTCATGACGGAGGAACATAGCCGCAGGCTTGATGGCTATACATATTATTTTGAAAATAAAGAGTTTCAGGATTTTGACGATTTTAAAAATAGAGAGAAATGGCCTTCTCTTGAAGAACTGAACTACCAAGAAAATGCAAAGAAGAAAAATAAAAAATGATTGATTTTACTGAAATAGACGATGGTGATGATTGGGAACTTTTTGCGAGAGACTTTTTTTCGGCACTTGGCTTCGTAATTGAGTTAGACCCTAGTAGGGGAGCAGATGGAGGAAAAGACTTTATTATATCTGAGCAGGTTTCAGGAAAGCTAAGAACGCATAAATTTCGGTGGTTAGTTAGCTGTAAACATAATGCAACAAGCGGTAAATCTGTTGGACCAAAAGAAGAACCGGATATAAGAGAACGTTTAGAACAGCATGGCTGTGAGGGGTTTATTGGCTTTTATTCTACGTTAAGTTCTACAGGACTGAGTGATCGATTAGACGCCCTAAAACAAAGCGCTCATATTGAAGATTTTGCAATATATGACGGTAAAAAGATTACAGGTTATTTCTATGATACTGGGTTCTCTCGTTTAGCTAGTCGTTATTTCCCAAAATCATACGAGAATATGCGTCCTATACAACAAATCGTTGATAAGCATGTTTCATTAGAGTGTGAGATTTGTGGGTGTGATTGGGTGAAAGAGATAATGCTAAAGCCTCAAATGGGGATAGTCCTAAGCGTTTTCCCAATGGGAGGCAATGGTCATAGAGAAATAGAAGATGTGTGTGTGGTTTGCAAGGGAGATTGTGACCAGCAATATCAAAACTCTCTTCATGCAAAAGGCAAGATGTCGAATTGGGAGGACATTGAAGACCTATGTAATCCCTTAGGTTTTTTGAAAAATTGTTTAACCTATATGAATATGCTGCATTCTGATGAATATAAAATCTCTGATCAGGCTCACGATAATCAGAAGACGATATATATTGCTATTGCACAAAGGGTGTTACGAGAAATATCTGATGAAGAAAAAGAAAGAATTGCAGAACTTTCATTGTTTGAAGGTTTTTAGTTTAATTTATACATTAATCACTTGATTGCCTTGGTCGTTGATTTCAACCCTGTTTTTGAATTTTTTAGTTTTCATGATGTGAGCAATGTCAGATAAATTTCCTATTGAAAATTTGAATGGTTTATCAAGATGGTCAGGGCATGTAATTGAAATTCTAAATTCTTTTTGATGCCCGTAATCATTAGTTTTCTTGAAAATATCCATTTCTCCCGAATAAGATTTCTTATCAACATATTCTACACGTTTTGTATGCGCTCTTAATATTTCATTGTCATCTAACATGGATTGTAGCTTGGTGTTTAATCTTTCCGCGAAAATATCAAGTCGCCCAATAACTGCAAATGCTTCACCAAAGTCCTTTATCTTGTCATCAAAAATTTTCTTATCATCACGTATAGATTCCCCTTCACATAGGCAGGACATACAAAAAATATGAGATGCCATATATTTGTCTTGCTGAGGAATATAGAATGTAACCTGGTTTGTTAGTCCTTTAATTTCTTTATCGTTTACATACATTTTCATTGTTTTAGCCTGATGTAGGCCTGTTATATTCTCATTTTTATCCGAACGTTCTGTATCTCCCTCTATTTTCTTAAAATACGATACTGGATTCATGTAAATTTCTCCGTTTTCAACAAAGCGTTTTACATGCTCTGTTTTGCCAAAACGGAAGAGTAGAATGGGTTGAAAATTATTCTTCTTAGTATCTTCAGGCATATTAGGAATTTAGATATGTAGAGAGTGTTTCAAACAAAAATTTTACGCCGTTCGCGATACTTTCGTTTGTAAGGCCAAATACTTCACCGCCAGTAAACAGGTGTAGTAATAGCCCTGCTATTAATGCTCCACCGGTAGTCATTACCCATGACAAAATTGATGGCCATATTCGTTTTAGCCAACCTGTGTTTTTCTTTGATTTGTTTATTATCGTGTTTGGTATAAATTTTCGGTGCAACAGTAATAATGCGCTTAGTATTGTAAAAACACCTAGTACAAAGCCCAGTCGTTCAGGCCAATTTTCAATTTCAGGCATCACTACCAACATCAGCAGAAAAATAATGAAATTAAAATCTAATCCATATTTTCTATAGTTTGTTACTATGCTGCTTTCATAATCTTGCATTATTTTCTTTAAAGTTTCAGCTTTGCCTATAACCCAAGTTTCATTTGGACTAGACACTCTTATAACGCTTCCATGAAACTCTGCTAATTCAATTGTCACTGATCGATTGATGCCATTAGATTCAGGTTCTTGTATGTTTATGGTCAGCGCTTTTAATCTATCGATCTCTACGATTTCTTTCAGAAAATCTTCAGCATATTTAATGATTTTATGGCCGCGAAAGTCATAGGTAATAACGGCTCTTCCCTGTACAAAGTCTTTTTGTACGGCTTGTATTAGCTTTTCAATGTCATCACCATAAAGGCGAACAGAACCTACAGGAACGGATTTATTGTATAGCTGTTCGGGTGCTGTTGCGTGATTAGCTGGTTGATTAACACTGCCATGAGGAAATGTAAGAAAAGTTCCGCCTGTTCCTAGCTCTGACTCCCATTCTCCCTGTAGATGTCCCCGTTCATTTAAAGTTGCAGTTACCGTGACATCCCTAACTTCAATACCCTCTGGAAATTGAACGGGGTTTAAGTGTAAATTAACGTTATCGTTAGCTTCTCCCGTTGCATCATAAACCACCACCCCAAAAGCATCATCCATCAGTCGAACTTTACCTTCTAGACGATTGCCTGTTTGTGTCAGCTGTATTGATACATTTCCTGTGTTTGTGCCATAAATTTTTCCATTCCAAGTTCCAGCTACATTCATCTTATTTCCTTTTTTATATTGCTTATCTAGGGAAAATATCTTTGATTGAATTTATCAATGTTTCCCAAAGCGGATGTGGGTTTTTAATTCTTCTTGATATGTCTGTTTCAAGTTTATCAAGGTTCGTTGAGAACTCTTTAGTTCTCTGTTTAACGTTAAGGAGGTTTTTGTTTTTAATGAAGGCCTCGTGCATTTCGTTTAAAATGTTTTCAATGTTAACGGCAGAAAAACTGTACAACATTTCAGTTTTTGGGTTCTGTATAGATAGTTCTATTCCAAGTCCAATGTCTGAGTTTTTTAAATGAGATATATGATTTTGAACAGTTTCAGTATCCATAAAGGCAAAATTTAAAATCCTTAGTCGAGTGTAAGATTTTCCATTTTGTACTTTGTTAGAAGTCTGTTCGTATTTTAGAGAAACACTCTTAGCTTTGTCTTTTAGATCGTTATCTACTAGTTGTTGTAGTTCATAGCATAGTTTGTGCCATTCTTTTGATGTTTCTAATAAACGTATTATTAGACTATTGGGTAATATATAGATGCTACCATCCTTTTCCATGTCCTTGAAAAAGGATGAGGGTGGCATGGTGCATCCATCATTCAAACAAGAACTAATTTTTTTTAAGTGAGAATAAGTTTCTTTATACTTCGCTCTCAGTTCATCTCTATCAAGATTATCTCGCCCTGTGCGATGACCAATCAAGAAACTGAAACCAGCAATAATAATAGCGATTATTGACTTCAAAATGATGTCTACGGTCGTGGGGTCGGTTATTTCTTCTATAGGCATTTTATAACATATTCTTTAAAGGGGATATTTCACCCATTTTCAATAAGGCACATTTTTTACCTTCAAAAACATTTTTATGTGTAGGGGAGTAGAATAGCAGAAGTTTCAATGAAAAGGCAGTGTTCGATATTGGTTCTCAACACCGTTTTGAACTTTTCCTTATTTAATAATAAAGAAAAACTAAGGAAACGGCCTAATTTTTAACAAGGCCGCCCACGCTGTTAATACAGCGTAAAAATAGCGTCAAAGGGCCTGTTAATACAGCTGGAAAACAGGTGTTTTCCAAGTGCATGATTTTTGCCGTTTCCCACTGTTAATACAGTGTAAATAGCACATCTATGGAAATGCTGTGTAATTGATAATACAATTAGAAAACAATTGAAAATGGGCGGCTTTGAAAAAGTGCCCCAAATGTTGTTAATACAACTGAACAACAACATAAATGGGGCTATCACACCTTCTCACCTACCTACCTTAAAATTGGCTCTCTTCTATAGGGATTAGGAAGTCATTGTCGTTATTTGGATCAAGATCAATGAGGCATGATTTAATCCCAAATCGCTCCCCGTATTTGAACCTAATGTTAAAAATGAAGAAATTAAATAACGTTGCGGTAGGTTATGGATATACGGCGATCTCTTTGTATTTTGAAACCATCAGCCATGTCTGATTTTCTGGCTGGTATGGCATGTTGCCATTCATAACGCGCCTCATTCGATAGAACAACGAGGCTTCGTGGCTTTAAATAAAGCTCTTCTTTTTGTTTTGTTTTGGCGTGTGTGAATTGCATGATCACAGATGAGCCAAGGCTCAATGATGCAATTGTGCTATCAAAACAAGGTTCGCAATCAATATGAGCTGAGATACCTTGCCCCGGCAGGTACTCGTTCACGATCGCTTGATCTGGTTGAAACAACAACTTATCGGTGGTGCCTTTAAGCCAATCTGGCAACGGGCCAAGATGGCTATCGGGCGTTACACTGCGCGCCTTATAATCATATTTGTAACCGTAATGTTGCACACGTCGTTTCAGATCGTTTAACCATGGCTGGTCATCAATTTTAGATATTAAGGCCTGTTCTTCGCCCTGCGTTATAAAGTCAGGAATATATTGAAGCCCTCGAATATCAGGCATCTTATGATCTTCGATTTCAAATAGTAAATTCATTCTCTTGCTTTAAACACCCATGTCATAAATTTATTATGTTCATCTAGCGCGCTATCTTCATCTTTTGTATTAACATGAGAGTACCCAGAAAACATTGATGGGTCAAAAGGATAACTTATTGGCGTCTCATATCCTGAAAATTCAGCGGCCTCATCAAATTTAAAGACGCCTTCGTAATGAGGGCTATCAACAGCAGATATAAAAACCCGTCCTGTTGGAGCTAGATAATCTAGGGCACTGCGTAAAAACTTCCGGGTCATAACATGATTTGGGTTATGTCCGTATTTTGGATCTCTACTTGCTACATTTGGAAATTGAAAAATTATTGTATCGAATTGGCGTGGGGCCAGACTTTTTTCTAATTGAGTAGCATCAACGCC
>JBOEFZ010000089.1:0-5839 GCA_050633165.1 Alphaproteobacteria bacterium
CATAAAACCGTCATTGGTGATGACGTGATGATCGGGTCAAATGTTAATCTAGTCGCCCCGATCACGGTCGAAAACGGCGCGTTTATCGCCGCAGGCTCAACCTTGGCCAAAGATGTACCGGCGGACGCCCTATCGATTGAACGTGGTGAAGCCGATATCAAAAAAGGCTGGGCCGCGCGGTATCGCGGGATTAAGGCTGCTAAAGCTAAAAGTTAGAAGCCATAGTAACTAAACACAAAACTTGTGCCTTCACAAAACCCCTACTTTTGCGTATGATTCATTATCATTTGTGCGTCACAAGATATATCCAAACATTAAACAATAAATAGACCCGAAAGGCAGGTTTCGTTGGACACTATATTTATTTTTGGAGACATTCCTGCTAATGCAGAATACGGCACCTATGATTTTATTCTGATATTACTCTCCTATATTATCGCATCTTTGGCGGGCTTCACCACTGTCGATCTGGCCCATAAACTTGTAAAAGCCGAAGAAAAGAAAAAAGCGCGGCTTATCCATTGCGTCGGGGCAATAATTTGCGGCGGTGGAATTTGGGCCATGCATTTCATCGGTATGCTGGCATACCAGATGGAAATGTATGTTGAATATGATTTATTATTAACGGTTCTATCGGCTGTTCCTGCCATTATTGTGGCGTATTTTGTTCTTGCCATTGTTAAGGCTAAGGCCATCAAGATTATCAATCTTGTAGGGGCGGGAATCTTGCTCGCCATTGGTATTTGTACCATGCATTATCTGGGCATGGCCGCCATGGTGATGGATGCTGACATTCGCTATATACCCAATGTTTTTATATTCTCCTGTCTGGTCGCATTCGGGGCATCTTGCGCGGGAATTTTGGTGGCATCCTTGCTGGCGCATAAAACCTTTAAACATCATGGCTTGCTCAAGGTTGGCGCGGGGCTCGCCATTGGTTTGGCTATTTGCGGTATGCATTATACCGGCATGCATGCGACGGTTTTTCTGCCGCATGTTGATTGTCGTTATGCCGCAGATCAGAATAATGAAATGCTTGCTCTTATTCTGGCGATAATGAGCATGGTTATTTTCGCTGTGTCTCTCATGACAGGCTTTGGCAGCACTTTTAATTCGGCATCTGATAAGTTCTATGATGTGGAGGCTGAGCAAAAAAAGCTATCCGGAACCAAAATATTTATTCAGCTTACCTGCCTTTTGGGATTGTTTTTATTGTTGATGACTTGGTCCTATACTTTTTTCAACATTAATCAGGATAATAATAAGCATAACGCAGCATTGGTAAATGCCGCAGGATTGCAACGCATGTTGATCACACGCTTTACCAAAGATATTTCCTTTGCCGTTTCCGCGCATGCCCATGGGGATGAAGAAAAAGTTCAGAATTATGTTAATGGTGCGCGTATCAATGCAAAATTTATCGATCAAAATTATGAGGCATTTCTAAATGGTGGTGTCCTTATTCTGAGCGCTAAAGGCGATAAAACTGTTGTCATTAAACCCTTTCAAGACCCTTCTATTTTACAAAAATTAAAAAACGCCCGCGATGAATGGCTCTTCGTGCGGGACACTGTGTATTCCCTGATGGCACCGGTTTCGGGAACAGGCACAATGCAAAAATTGTGGAATACGAATTTTTTGGAAAGCTTTAATGCTTCTGCAAATCAAGCTGTAAAAGTGCAAGACCAAGCTGTATCTCTCATTCAAAAATATTTTGAAGCGCAAAATCGTGATATCATTTTACGAGAAAGACTGTTCCTAATTGGTGGTATCTTTGTTTTCTTTGTGACGTTAATTTACGCGCGGTTTTTCGTCGCCGCACCTATTGACCGTGCCGCCGTGTTTTTGAAAAAACGTCAAGAAGATTTGGAAGAAACGGTTAACGCACAAACAAAAGATCTGGTGCGTGCGAATATAGAGGCGCAAAAAATCGCGCAAATTCCAATGCATAACACAAACCCTACGCTGCGTTTCCAGCTGTCGGGTGAAATTGAAATTGCCAATCCGGCAGCGCAAGAGCTGTTCCCGAATATCTATGAAGAAAAGTTTGATAACCTGCTTTTAAAGGGGCTTGAGGGCTTTGTAGAAGATTTTGCAAGCGATAAAAGTGCGGAAATTTTAAAGCGTGAGCTGCGCGTTGGTGATGCGCATTTCGCACAAACAGTGGTACCGATTGAGCTGGAAAATGAAAAATTCATAGTGTCTTATTGCCACGACATCACGGCATTAAAAGCAGCACAAAAACAGGCCGAAACAGCACAAATAACGGCCGAGGCCGCGCGCTTGTCGGCGGAAACCGCGCAGCTTGAGGCGGAGCAAGCCAACGTTGCCAAAAGTGGATTTTTGGCGAATATGAGCCATGAGCTCCGTACCCCGCTCAATGCCATTATCGGAATGGTACAGATCGCTGATCGTAAAAAGATGGATGATCTTTTGAACGAAACCTTCAACATGATTGAAGTGTCTTCACGTGCCTTGCTGGAGATTGTAAATGACATCCTGGACCTCTCAAAAATCGAAGCCAATCAAATCCATCTGGAGTATCTGGCGTTTGATTGTAAACAAAAAATTCGCCATACCGCGCATTCCCTAAGGCCGCTTGCGAGTGAAAAGGGGTTGTCCTTGTCCATGAGCATGGAGGATGAACCGCTATTTGTGTTGGGAGATGAGCTGCGTTTCACGCGCATTTTGACCAATTTGTTAAGCAACGCGATCCGTTATACGCAAAAAGGGCATATCGAGGTTCAGATAACAACCCGAAAAATTTTCGACGATCAAATCAAAATCCGGTGCGAGGTTATTGATACGGGGATCGGTATTCCCGCTAATAAAATTGATAAAATTTTTGAAAAATTCACGCAAGCAGACTCCAGTACAACGCGCCAGTTCGGAGGTACAGGCCTTGGCTTAACAATTACAAAAGAGCTGGTTGAACTCATGGACGGGGATATCGGCGTTGACAGCGTGGAAGGGGAGGGATCGATATTCTGGTTCGAAATTCCATTCGAAGTAACACACGGAATTGCAGAAAAGAAAAAATCTGGTAAAGCGGCTGCCGACCTTGATCAGACCAAAAATACAAAATCGGTTAAAGATGTCCGTATTCTGGTTGCCGAAGATCATGCGATGAACCAAAAATTTATGGAGAAGCTCTTTAGCTATTTCCAAATCGAGCACTATAAAATTGTTGAAAATGGCGCGTTAGCAGTCGAAGAAGTTAAAACCGGAAGCTACGACGTTATATTGATGGATTGTCACATGCCCGAGATGAACGGCTATGACGCAACGGTTAATATTCGCGCGCTTGATGATACGGCAAACGATATCCCTATCATCGCCATGACCGCCAACGCCATGCCAGAAGACGAGGAAATATGCCTATCACTCGGTATGAATGATTATATGAGTAAGCCATTTGATTTGTCGACATTCGAGGCAAAATTATCGCCATGGATATCTTTCGACGACGCAGAAGATGCGGAGAAAGAAGAGGGTGGAGAACAAGAAAGCGACATAGCAAGTGACAATGATGAAGCGCCTCTAAACCTCGATAACCTAATCGAAAACTCCATGGGCGATGACGAGTTTTTAAAAGACATGGTCGCCCTCTTCATAGAGCAGGGCGAAACGCAAATCACCGCATTAAAAGAATATTGCACCGACGGCGTCAATAATGATTGGGTAGAAGAGGCTCACGCCTTAAAAGGAACAGCGGGCGGTGTTGGCGCCGAAAGCATGCGCGTCTTATGCGGTGATGCGCAAGCAATGGCAGAAGCCACAAGTGAAGAAAGACAAAAAATTATAATGCAGATTGAAGAGCAATACACATTATGTGTCGCATATTTAAAAGAACATAACTATTGTTGAGATTGAGAATAAATATTAAAGAGTAGGGGTGTATTTAAAAGATAATACAGCCTGTGGTATATATGAATTTTTTAGAGGCTTATGAAAGTTTTATCCACCAACGATGATTTTACAGCGTTCCTATATTACGTCGCATGCCAAAAGCGTAATTTGGAAGATTGGCGTTTTTTGCATATACACATTCGTGAAAATACCACGGATGTGAGCTTTGACGAGCTTGAGCAGTTTTTGGTCTTTCATATCCAAAACGCGAAGGCTTTTTTATTAAAAATCCCCGCAACGAATGAATTTTTGGTTTTTTCGCATAAAGAAGATGAAAACACATTTAACAAGTTCGAACGCGCCGCTTATGAAAATTTCAACAGCCAGACGCTACGTGTCCTTTCTCGTGGTTTTGAACGAGACGGGCTAGAGGTGTTTTCAAAAATCATCAAGCCACATGTCAAAAGTGAACAGCTTAAAGCTGATATCGCCTTCAAACGTATGGCGCGCCCCGCAAATTCCATCGTTATTCTTGACGACGATTTGATGATCTTAAAACAAATGGAAAAAGTGCTATCCGGCTATGGTAACGTAATCACATGTCAGGACGTTAAAGGCTTTCAAGAGGCCTATGTCACCCACGCCCCTAACGTCCTTTTCCTCGATATCCATCTGCGAGAAGGCAAGGGCAACAGTATCCTCAAAGGCTTGAAAAAAACATTAGATCCTCAGGCGCATGTCATCATGATCAGTAGCGATACGGATCAATCCGTTATTTTAGATGTTAAGCATGCAGGTGCGGATGGTTTTGTGATTAAGCCGATTAATCGTACAAATCTTTATCAGCAGCTTATGAAAGCCGAGACATTGGTTACAAAAGTCTGATTGTCTTAAATCCTACTAGACTCTTAAGACACCCTTCCTTATTCTGTCTATTCATAAAGACATAAGCAGGAGGCATCACCTTGGAAAAAACAGCCCTTCATCAACTTCACATCGACCTTGGTGCCAAAATGGGCGAATTCGCAGGCTATGACATGCCGCTTTATTACGGTCTTGGCGTGATAAAAGAACATGAATGGGTACGCAGCGAATGCGGGCTATTCGATGTTTCCCATATGGGGCAAGCCATGATCGTTGGACCGGATGGCGGGCGCGAGGCGATTGATTTTATTCAGAAAATCACCCCCGGCGCATTTGAAAAGCTCGGCATTGATCGCACAAAATACACCGTTCTCACCAATCCGCAAGGCGGCATTATCGATGATTTGATGATCACCCGCACGGGCGAGAATAGCTTCCACCTCGTCCTGAATGCAGGATGCAAAGACAAGGACATGGCGTGGATTAAGCAGCATCTACCCGATAGCCTCGAATTTACCTATTTCGGTGATTGGGCGCTGCTTGCGCTACAAGGGCAAAAATCAGAAAGCGTTATCCGCGAAACCTTAGGCATTGACCTCTCTGATATCGCGTATATGGAGCTATGGTCTGCCGAAGATAAATCAATGTTCATCAACCGCCTTGGCTATACCGGTGAAGACGGGTTCGAGATCGCTGTACCGAATGATGCGGCGGTCGAGATCGCGCAAAAGCTCCTCGCGCATGATGCGGTTGAACCGATTGGCCTCGCCGCCCGCGACTCTCTTCGTCTTGAGATGGGTTATGCGCTTTATGGGCATGAAATTAACATGGAAACATCCCCCGTTGAGGCTGGCCTTAATTGGGTGATGAGCAAGAAAACGGATGGCTATTTCGGCTATGACCGCATCGCGCGGGAGCGGGAAGAGGGCACGGAGAATCAGCTGGTCGGCATTAAACTAACGGGCAAAGGTGTCGCGCGCGATGGCGCGGAAATCCGTAATAAGGACGATGCGGTGATCGGCGCGCTAACCTCCGGCGGGCATTCCCCGACCTTAAAAGAATCCATCGGCCTCGGCTATGTGAAATCCGAATATGCCGCGATAGGGACTGAACTGTTCGTAAATGT
>JBOEFZ010000090.1:0-12520 GCA_050633165.1 Alphaproteobacteria bacterium
CGACGATCGGGATGATGATCGAGCAGGCGGGCTTGTCGATTAGTCTTGCGCAATATTGGATATTTTCGGTGCTTTCGATGTGTGCGTTGGTGGGGGTGGCCAAGGCGATGGAGAAAGGGCCAGGGGTTTTGGCGGCGGCGGCGGTGATTGGTTTGCTTGGTTTGCCGCGCTTTGTTTTGAAAAAGTTGGCGGCAAAGCGACAGAAGCATTTTTTGGAGGAGTTCCCTGATGCGCTCGAGGCGACGGTGCGTTTGCTTAAAGCGGGGATGCCCGTGGCCGAGGCGGTGGCGATGATTGCGCGGGAGTATGAAGGGCCGGTGGGGGAGGAGATGGGACGAATTTATGATAAGCAGAAAATTGGCATTCCGATGCATGAGGCGGCGTTTGAGGCGACAAAGCGGATGCCGCTGACGGAGATGCAGATGTTTGCGACGGGCCTTGCGATTCAGGCGCAGACGGGGTCGAGCTTGTCCGAAGTTTTGATGAATTTGTCGGGGGTTATTCGCTCGCGCTTTCGGCTGAAGCGCAAGGTTAAGGCGTTGTCGTCGGAGGCGATTGCCTCGGCCTCGATCATTGCCGCCTTGCCGATTTTGGTTGGGCTCGCGCTGTATTTTGTGAAGTATGAGTATATTTCGGTGATGTTTACTGATCCCACGGGGAAGATGTTGATGACGGCGGCGGTTTGTTGGATGGGGGTAGGAGTGTTTGCCATGAAACAGATGATCAATTTCAAAATTTAAGATAAGGAAAGAAAAATGGATAATGAGATGATTATTACGGTTGTGGCGGCGGTGTTGGCGGCGGGGTCGTTTGCGGCGTTTGCTTTGCCGTTTTTGAACCGAACGGAGCGGCGGGACCGGTATAAGGCCGTGATTGAGAAGAAGCGTAAGGATCTTTATGCGCAGGCGCGGGAGGGGATGCAGTATAAGGCGAAGGAAGATAACGTTTCGGCGCGGGATTCTTTGGCGGGGCTGTATCGGGTACAGAAATTGGCGGGGGATATGGGGGCGAAGGCGCGGTTGAAATTGTTGCAATCGGGGAATCGCAATCCGGCGGCGCCGATGAAGTTTTTGATTACGAAGGCAGTGTTGCCGGTTTTATTTTGCAGCTTTGCGATGTTTCTTTTTGCAGCGAGTGATAAGGAAATTTCAGATACGATACAGCTCTTATCGATATTTGTGGCGTTTGTTGCGGGGTATAAATTGCCGGATATATTGGTGGAGAACCAGATACAAAAGCGGCAGCAGGATATTGCGCTGGCGTTTCCGGACTCGCTGGACATGATGCTCATTTGTGTGCAGGGGGGGATTGGATTGGAGCAGACGGTGGAGCGGGTGGCGGAAGAGGTGGCCGAGCATTCGCCTGTGTTGGCCGAGGAGCTAGGGATTTTATCGGCGGAGATGGCGATGCTTAATGATCGGCGCCAAGCGTTACAGGATTTTGCCAAGCGTGTGGGGAGCGGCGGGGCGAAGAGTTTTGCTACTGCGCTTATTCAGGCGGAGCAGTACGGGACATCGATTTCACAGGCGATGCGCGTGATTGCGGATGAATTGCGGGATATGCGGATGGCGGCGGCGGAGCAAAAGGCGGCCTCTTTACCGCCGAAATTGACTGTGCCGATGATTTTGTGTTTTTTGCCGGCGTTGTTTATTATTATTTTGGGGCCGGCGGGGATACAGGCGAGTGGGTTGAATTAAGCGTCATCTCCGCGGCGCAGCGTAGCGAAGTTTAAGCAGCGGGGTTCTGGTGATGTGAGCTTCTTCGAAGCTCGCTTATGGATTCCGGATGTTTAAGCGATGCTTTGCATCGCCTCCGGAATGATGATTAAGAGGATGGTGGGGGTTCCGGTTTCTTACCCGGTTTTGGAACGGGGGTTGCGTGGGATTGTTGGAGGGCGGTTATGATGCGTAAATTACGTTTGATTTCTGTGCGACCAGGGGAAAGCTCTTGCGCTTGGCGGAGGATTTCTATGGATTCATCCAGCCTTTCTTGTGAGGCGAGGTTGAGGGATAAATTGTTCATGACCGTTGTCGGGTTGCCTTCCCATAGGCTGATGGCTTTGCGAAAGGCGCGTTCGGCGGGTTCGTGTTTGGCTTGGGCGTCCAGGGCGATGCCGAGGCGGTGATAGGCTTCGAAATCGTTTTCATTTTTTATGACGGCTTTTCCGGCGTGTTTTTCGGCGGCCTTGTAATCACCTTTTTCAAGGAGGATGGCGGCCATTTCGGCGTGTATGGCGGCGTTTACGTCTTCTTTTTCCGTGAAGGGGGTGAGGATTGTTTCGGCGCGGTTGATATAGTCATTTTTGCGTAAGGCGACGGCGTAGGAGGCGGCGATCTCTGCGTCATCGGGGTTGCGTTTATATTGGCGCTCCAATGTGTTTAGGGAGGCGGTTTTAGGCGCGTTGATTTGGTGTTTTACGTCTTTGCTGCCGTCGTGATGGCCGTAGGGGACGGTGCCGGTTGATTGACAGGCGCTTAGCGCCAGAGCGGCGGCGCAAAATGCGATGCGTTTAAATGTCATGATGTATGAGCCTTATTCTGAATCATCGGATGTTTCGGGCATGTTGCCTGCGCTGCTTGTGCTGCTTACGGCGCTGTTGTCTGTTGTGGTGTTTTGTTCGCCTTGCGGCATGTTAATTTCATGGCACATATCGGGACAGAAATAAACCCGTGTTGGCTCGCACGTCTTATCATCGCCGCGGCATGGTTTGCGGATGCGGATGTAGCGTTCCTTTGGTTGGGCGACGATGACATGGCGGCGCATGAGGATGTTTGAATCTTGATCAAGGATGGTGATGTGGGTTGCGCCTGCTGCGCCGGGGACGAGGACGAGGGTTTTGGCGTTTTCGGCCAAAATGCTGATATGTTCAGGGTTGCCGATGATGACGGAGCCGGCCTTTTTATCAAGGCGGATTAGCTCGGATTTATCGGGGGTGAGTTTGATGGGGGGGTGCGTGTCGCCCGTGTTTATGTGCTCGCTATGGCTATCGTTTGCCGGAATAATGTCGATGGCGTGTGCCGCCTGTGATGCGGTTATTGCGAGGATAATTGTTAGAACTTTTAAGATTTTTAGCATGAATTTTCCCAGAAAAGACGGGTGTTTATCTTTATAGTATATCGCGAATGTGGCGGGGCTGCACCTTCTTTTTGTTTTGATTTATGTTAAATTTATAGTTTTTTTGAAAGTGTTATGTTGACACAGTTTAGAGGGTGTTCTAAGTGTTTCTGCGAATGATTTGCAATTACTGTTTTGAAAGAGAATTTAACGATGATAACGATTAAAAATACATTGCTCGCGACGAGCGTTTTGATTGCTGGTGCGGCTTTCCCTGCGGCGGCGGAGCCTGTGATTTCCGGTGAAGTGGTTATGGAGTTGCAGAATGAATATACGGCAGATTCCGATGATGCGACAACGGATGAGTATAACAATCTTTTCTTCCGTACAGAGGTCGCGCCGACCGTTCGGATTAACGAAAATTTCTTTATTGATGGTGTGGCGGTGTTTGAACCGATACAGGATCGTGACCCGAGTGATGATAATTTCTTTGATAATGAAGGTGCGTTTGTTGAGGAATTGAAGCTTAACTACGAAAACGGAAACTGGGCGGCTTGGGCCGGTAAGTTTAATCCGGGTTTCGGAATTGCGTGGGATTTTGGTCGCGGGATCTGGTCTGAGGATTTTGCCGAGGATTACGAGATTACCGAGAAGATCGGTGTTGGTGCGGGTTATACGTTTGATACGAATGGCTTTGGCGCGCATACATTGGCGGCGCATACGTTTTTTGCGGATACGACATTTCTTTCCCGTTCGGTTGTGACTTCACGCGGTGAGACAGATAAGAGCGATGGCGGTGTTTCCAATACCGAGGACTTTAGCTCTTTTGTGGTTTCATTAGAGGGTGAAGATCTCGCGGGTGTTGAAAATCTTTATTATAAGCTCGCCTATCGTAACCAGAGTGAAGGTGATGCCGATGTGGGTACGGATAATGAGACAGGTGTGGCGGTGACGCTCGGCCATGTTGTTCCGGTTTCCGATCGGGTGAGCCTTGATGGATTGGTTGAATATGTTGATATCAACAATTTCGAAGGTGGTAGCGCGGATAATACGTATTTCACGGCTAGCCTTGTGACGACCATCGATGATGCATGGAATGTTACGGCGGGCTATACGGCGCGTGATATTGATGATGCGGGCGCGGATGCGGATGATTATTTGTTCCAGCTCTCGGGTGGTTATGATTTCGGACAAGGTACAACGGCCGAGCTTGGCTGGCGCAGTAGCGAAGAAGCGGGTTCGGATACGGATATTGTCGGTGGTTTAATCCGCCACGTGTTTGAATTTTAATTCTAATTCGACTTTAAAGATAAAAGGGGGATGCAGCGTTGTTTTGCATCCCCCTTTTTTCATTCTTCTTCTGTGATGCGATTTTCAGCAATTATTGTTTCGCTTCCATTTTGGTATTCGGCAAGATGCATGAATAATGTGCCGTAATTTGTTTTGACGCGGATTTTTACGGGGATTGCCGGTTCGCCTTTGGCGAGGCTGGCGATCCATAATGTTGGCATTGTGCCTTTTTCGCGGCCTTGTTCTTGTATTGACATCCAGCCGCGTGGTTTTTTGTACCATTTGCCTTTTAGGGGGAGCACTTCGATCGTGCATTCGGCGGCTTGGCCTTCGTAGAGGTTATATTTCGAGGGTGATAATTCCACGGTGTCTTTATGGATGAATTTTTGTTCAAAGCTGCGCTTGCCGTCGAATACTTTGGATGTGCCTTCGCATTTTTGGGTGTTTAAGTATGATTCCAGCGTTAGCAGGGCGGCCGTTAGTGCATCTGTTGTGTTGTCTGTGATTTCGGCGTCGATGTCTTCAATGCGGGGTGGTTTGTCATGTTCGTCAATGGTTAGGCTTTTGAATTTGCCGTTGCGGGTATAGGCGTAATCTTTGATTTCTTCTTCATCCCGCCATGTTGTGGTGGATTTGTGCTGCTCGACGATGCGTTCACCGTTTTTTAACGCCCAGCCATGGCTTTCGAATGTGCCGTGCCATGGGGCAAGGCGTCCTAATAATCCGCGTGTTTTTGCGCTTAGGACGAGGGAATAGTTTCCGCCAGGGGTGATGTCCATGTTTAAGTCGGCTTGTACGGCGTGGATGCCGCCGGCGTAGACTTCGTAGACGAAGCGTTGTTGGGATTTGTCGCTGGCTTGGGCGTTATTGGTAAAGGCCGGCATTAGCAAAGACAGAGCCGTTAAGCCCCATTTTAAACCGTTTAACCCCTTTGGCTGTTTCGTCATTAATTCCTCCCAAATCAAAATCGGTTATGCCTTGGGCTTTTAAACGCTCAATGGCTTGCCACAATACTATATGGTGTGCGTTTAGCGCGCGTCCAGTATTGCTTGAAAAGCCAAGCTGGTAGGTTGCTGCGCTACCGTGTTTTAAAATTAAAATGCCGGCGATTGGCTTGCCATGTGATTCGACGCGTCCGATTGTAAAATCACAATGTTGTAGCAGGGCTTTTAATAATGGTACGCCCGCGCCGTCATAACCCTTTGCTGTGCGGTCTTTTAGATATTCGGAGAGGCACCAGCCGATATGCGCGCCGGTTTCATCCCAAATGATGGTGAGGTCTTGGTTTTCGGCTTGTTTTAGGGCGCTGCGCCAGTTCTTTTTTAGGGCGTTGCGTAAATCATCGATGTCAGGGCGTAAATCGAGCCAGAGGGTTTGGTAGCCTGCGCCGGTTTTGTTAAAGCCGAGCGGGGCTATATCCAGTTGCGTTTCCGGTATGATGCGGCGTTTGCGCCCGATGCGGCGGGGGAATTGTTTGTTAAAGGCGGTGAAAAAGGCGGTTATGTGTTCGTTATTGCCGTAGCCATCAAACCATAGCGGTCCGCGATCCAAAATAACTGCGTGGAGCAGGTTTTTGAAGGCGCTGGCTTCTAAAATCTGGACGATTCCGGCTTCTTGACCGTTAATGTGGATAATGCCCCATTTTGCATGTTGTTTTTGTAGGTGGCATATTGCCCGCGCATAGCCGTAGGATTGTAGTAAATTTGCCCTTTGCACACGATTATAACGGGCTTCCCATTCATTAATCTTTAACGGTTTGAAGGTAATATGACAGTTCATAAGAGAGTGGGTATAAAGTACAGTGATTACAGAGAGTTTGAGGGTGTCTTCAAAAGAACTTTTAACATGTTTTTTTCAAGAAAGCGAAAAGCAGTTTCGTTTTCTTGAGCTTGAGCACGGCTATCGTTATCTCTCCGGTATGGTGGAGTACCGGAATAATTATAAGATTATTGCGCCGTTTCGTAACCGCAGCTATGACGAGCCGTTTTTGGCGACGACGCGTTATGAATTTGAGGAGCATGCGCTTGAGATTTTGTACGGGGATGAGAATTATCATCTTGAAATGTTTATCTATACCGACAGTTTTACGCGTTTAAGTTTGCAGGATATTCTTTTGGCGCGGCGTAAGGATGGTAGCCTTGGGGCGGAGGAGAATTGGCTGACGAAGCCGGAGGTTATTGTGGATACGTTGGCGGTCTTAGCGGCGCATATTCGTGAGCATGCGACGCATCTTTTACCGCCGAACGAGAAGCTTGTTGATCGTGCCTTGACGATCCGTGGGAAAATGATCGAGCAGGGTATTCGTGCGCACTATGAAAAGGCGTTGAAAGAGGCGGGGACGCGTGCGGCGGCGGCGTTTATGCGTAAAGATTATCAAGGCGTTATTGATGTTCTTGCGCCTTTTGTTGATGATCTTTCTGCGGCGGATCTTAAGAAGCTAAAGCTTGCGCGGCGTAAATTAGGCTTGATTTGATCCATCGCGCCGCTTAGTTTCCTTCTACACGCTAAAAACCGGAGGAATTAAGCTATGTCAGCAGAAGCACTTGCCAATTATACCGATCTTCAAACAACGATTGAAAATGCATGGGATAATCGTGCGGAATTGAGTGTTGATACCCAAGGTGAGGTGCGTGACGCGGTGGAGACGGCGTTGAACTTGCTGGATAGTGGCGAGGCGCGTGTTGCGACGCGTAAGGATGTTGGTGAGTGGGAAGTGCATCAGTGGCTTAAAAAAGCCGTGCTTTTGTCGTTTGCGATTAATCCTATGGCACCGATTTCCGGTGGGCCGGATCAAGCGCCTTGGTATGATAAAGTTCCCAGTAAGTTTCATGGTTGGGGTGAGGCGGAGTTTAAGGCAGCGGGATTTCGGGCTGTGCCGAATTGTATTGTGCGCCGTGCGGCTTATATCGCCAAAAATGTGGTTTTGATGCCGTCTTTTGTGAATATCGGTGCGTTTGTTGATGAAGGCACGATGGTTGATACATGGGCGACGGTGGGATCATGTGCGCAGATTGGCAAGAATGTCCATCTTTCGGGTGGTGTCGGGATTGGCGGCGTTTTGGAGCCGTTGCAGGCAGGGCCGACGATTATCGAGGATAATTGCTTTATCGGTGCGCGTTCCGAGGTTGTGGAAGGCGTTGTTGTCGAGGAAGGCTCTGTTTTGTCGATGGGGGTTTTTATTAGCCAGTCTACGAAAATTATTGATCGCGCGACGGGCGAGATTTTTTATGGGCGTGTTCCGGCGTATTCCGTTGTTGTTCCGGGGACGTTGCCTGGTAAAGATTTGCCGGATGGAACGCCGGGGCCTTCTTTGTCCTGCGCGGTGATCGTGAAGCGTGTTGATGCGCAAACGCGGAGCAAGACGAGTATTAATGATCTTCTCCGTGACTAGGGCGTGCTAACACTACGGCGCCCTGCTTGCTGCAAATACGGATTTCCTGCGCTTCCGCTTCTCACGTACCAAATGTACGCTGCGATGCGGTTCTTGAAAACCCGCATTTTCGCTGCGCGATGCTTGTAGTGTTAACACGCCCTAATTACAAAAAAAGAGGCCGTCTTAATTTCTTAAGACGGCCAGTTTGTACCAGATCGGATGAAATGTTGAATACTTTCTTAAAACTTTAAAACCTTTAATTCCTCTTATCAAAGACGTAAAATTCACGGTTCGTCTTTGTCTTTTTATACACTCTTCTATTTTCGCGTTTGTCCGCTTTTGTTTCTTACTTAACCCTATAATCTTAGAATACATAAAATTTTATGTAAAATCAATAGATTTATCTAAAATTTTATTGAATTTTTTATAAGATGTTGATTTTAAATGGTTTTATTTCTTTAAAGGGCTTAACTTCTTTAAAGTTGCGGTGAAATCATCCGGTGGGGGGGCTTTGAAGCTCATGCGTTCTTCGGATACGGGGTGGATGAAAGAGATTGCGCCCGCGTGGAGGGCTTGGCGGGGGAAGGTCAGGATTTGTTCGATGTCGGGTTCTTCCATGCCGGCTTTGGCTAGTTTTGCGCGCACGGCGGTTGGTTGCGGGCCATAGAGCGGGTCGCCGATAAGGGGGTGTTTTAGGGCCGCCATATGGACGCGGATTTGGTGGGTTCGCCCGCTTTCCAATTTGCATTCAACGAGCGAGCAGGCGTCGCCGTAATTTTCGCGCATATGGTAAAATGTTCGTGCGTCGCGTCCGCCGCGTACATTGACGGCTTGGCGTTGGCGGTTGCGTGGGTCGCGGCCTATGCTCATATTGATCGCGCCTTTAATGGGGACGGGGACGCCGAGGACGAGCGCGTGGTAGATGCGCGATAGGGAGCGGTCGGCGAGTTGGGCGGCGAGGCCTTGGTGCGCGCGATTGGATTTTGCGGCGACCATGAGGCCGCTTGTGTCTTTATCAAGTCTATGGACTATTCCTGGGCGTTCTACGCCGCCGATGCCTGATAGTTCCCCTGCGCAATGGTGGAGGAGGGCGTTGACGAGTGTTCCGCTCCAATTGCCTGCCCCTGGGTGGACGACTAATCCGGCGGGTTTGTTGATGACTAATAAATCAGCGTCCTCGTAAATGATATCCAGCGGGATGTTTTCGGCTTCGGGTTTTGCGGGGACGGGGGCGGGGATGTTGAGGGTGATGGTATCGCCGATTTTGACTTTTACCTTCCCTGATGCGTTGTCGGAGGTCATGCCGTTTATGCGGGCTTGGCCGTCTGCGATTAAGGTTTGTATGCGTGCGCGGGATAAATCATTGCATAGTCCTGCTAATGCCTTATCGAGGCGCTGGCCTGCGTATTCTTCTTCAATGATGTAATTATATTTATCCATGGGCTTTATTCGCACGGATCGGTGTACGGCTCAAGTGCTGGTGCGGCGACAATCCAACCTTCGCGGCTTTTAATCGTTTTTATGGCGTTTTCGTAGTGTATATCGCTTGCGCCGATTAAAATGCGTTCTTGTTTTTTGCCACGGATGAGGGTTGAGGCATCTGCGCCTTCGCCGTGGAAGAAATGCATGGAATCAAATATCACGCCGCGCGGGTTTAATGTCATGAGGCGTACGTAATCGCTTCGGTTGCCCAATGCTCTTCCGGCTTGGTCTTTGATGACATCATTGCCGGATTGTTTATCGCTATGGGTTTTCCCATCCAGTAGAATAGAAATTAACCCGTCATTGTTGATGTCGGCGTTTGTGATGCGGTAGGCGTATTTCTTGCTGGTGTAATAGCGTTGCCATTGGATATCTCCGCTATCCGCGTCGGTGAGCATAATCCAGCCTGCTGTATCGCCATTTCCTGCGGGGGTTGCTTCGCCGTAAGCAATAATACGATCCGTTTCGTATTTTTTTAGACCATTTAATCTTGCCCCGTTTCCGCGCGGGAATTGTTTTTGCCATCCGATGGCGCCATCTTCTTCGAACCGTAAGAGCCAGCCCGTTTCGCGCCCGTGGTCGTCTTTCATGTATCCGGCGCCGATTAGGCCATGTTCATGCGGGATTAGGCGTAGAACTTCGTTGGCTAGTCCGGTTTGGTAGCTGCGTTTGGCGGTGCGTTGGAATTTTGTATTGAGGCGGATGAAAAGAGAATAAGGCGCGCCGTCTTGTCCCGTTGTGCTTGCGGCCATGACAAATCCTTTGCCGCGCGGGGCGGGGACGAGATCGTGGGGTGTTATGCTCATGTTTGGGATTGCGATCCGTTTTTGTGATTTTAACGCCCCTTCAAAATCAAACATGCCGATCCATGCCGCATCTTTTTGTGCGGCGAGGATGATGAACCCGTCTTTATGCGCGAATGTTTTTACGACGCGTTGTAATGATTTGGGGGTGTGCTCTGCTTCCCATACTTTGCGTCCGCGTTGGTCGAGCTCGGCGATGATGAGGTGTGTTTTATCGGCTGTTTTACGCTCTCCGGCGGCGATGACGTGGCCGTTTTTTCGTGCGAAGCCGCTGGTGAATTGTTCATCGAACTCCGGTTTGCCGTATTCTTTTTCCCATAGGCTAAACGCGCCGATTTCCGGTATGCGTAATTTTATGATGGCTTCGGGGGTGGTTGCACATTGCTGCGCCATCGCGGGCGGGGCGAAGAGGAGGGCGGCGGTGAGGAGGGTAATATATCTCATAGTATAATAGTGTATGATTGACGCTATCAAAAGTCTATGCCACATAATGCTGATGGCTGAACCCTTTAAACTTTTAATCATTACCGATGCTTGGTATCCGCAGGTTAATGGTGTTGTCCGGACGTATGAGAACCTTATAGAGGAGTTGGAGAAAAAGGGGCATAGGGTTAAGGTTATTGGTCCGGCTGATTTTCCGTTTCGTATAGCGATGCCGGGGTATAGCGAGATTGAGCTGGCTCTTTTCCCGTATGGGCGTTTGCGAAAGATGATTGAGGCGTATGCGCCGGATAAGATTCATATTTCTACGGAAGGGCCGATGGGGTGGGCGGCGCGGAAATATTGTTTGAAGCATGATCGTTCTTTTTCAACGTCCTATCATACGCAATTTCCTGATTATGTTGCCAAACGCGTGGCGAAGGTTTTTCCTTTTCTTTATGGTTGGGCGCATGAGCGTGGCAAAAATATGGTGCGGAAATTCCACAGTGCTTCGAGCGCGATGATGGTTGCGACAGATAGTTTGGAGCAGACTTTGCGCGGATGGGGGTTTGAAAACCCGATGCATCGCCTTACCCGTGGGGCTAAGCTGGATATATTTTATCCTGCCGGGGATGAGGGTGATAAGGGTGAATTTAAGGATTTGCAGGCGCCTGTTGCGCTTTATGTCGGGCGGATTGCGGTGGAGAAGAATATTGAGGCCTTTTTGGATATGGAATGGGCGGGGGCGAAGGTTATTGTCGGCGATGGCCCTGCGCGTGAAGAATTGGAGGCGCGATATCCGGATGCACATTTTATAGGATCGCGTACGGGAGAGGCGCTGGCGGCTTGCTATCGCTCTGCGGATGTTTTTGTGTTTCCTTCTCGGACCGATACATTCGGTATGGTGATTGTCGAGGCGCTGGCGTCTGGGTTGCCGGTTGCGGCGTATAATGTGACAGGGCCGAAGGATATTATTGTCGAGGGGTGTTTGGGGAGCTTGCATGAAAGTGATCTGGGGATTGCGGCGCAAAAGGCGCTGAATTGTGGTAGTGCGGCGCAACGTGCGGCGTATGTTAAAGAGCATCATAGCTGGGAGTGTGCGGCGCAGCAGTATGAGGACGGGCTGCGGAATAAGGTGCGATAGATGTTTTTGGCGTTTATAATCTCATTGCATTTATGGGGGTAAGCTTTTACAAAAGTCTGGTCTGAAGGAAAAGGTGATGGCAAAAATATTGTTGGCAGAAGATGATCAATCCATGCTTGGTTTTATCAAGCTGGCCTTGGAAAAGGCGGGGCATGATGTAACCGCCGAGGGGAACGGGGCGGATGCTCTACAGCATATTGAGGGCGGTGAGGATTTTGACCTTCTTTTGAGCGATATTGTGATGCCGGGTATTGATGGTATCGAGCTTTCCCAAAAAGCCAGTGCTTTGAAGCCTGATCTTAAAGTCATGTTTATTACCGGTTTTTCTGCGGTGGCTGTCGGGCATGATGATTTTGATGAAAGTCAGGCGAAGATTTTGGCGAAGCCTTTTCATCTTAATGATTTGGTTGAGCAGGTTGAAACATTATTGGCGGCTTGACTTTAAATAGGAGTTAACGCATATTCCATCTCGATTTGGTGAGGGTGGTTAGCTCAGCGGTAGAGCACTTCCCCGACACGGAAGGGGTCACTGGTTCAATCCCAGTACCACCCACCATTTTCCTAAATTCCATTTGTATATCATATACATAGCCCTGCAGTGTTTCTAGGTGCGTCACAAAGTGAGGCATCGCTATGACACTACCGAATTATTTAACTTTATCTCGTCACAATATATTACCGTTTTCCTATCCCTAAAGACCTGCATCCTGAGCGTAAAAACAGCTTATGGATGCCGGAATAGATGTAATCTATCAAGCACAGCTTTTTGATGAGAACACAGGAATTGTTGGCTACCCTGATTTCCTTCTCCGTCACGACAGAGGAAAATACCAGCCAGCAGATGCAAAACTGGCAAGAAGTGCTGAGGACAAAAAAGAAATTAAAGTCCAACTTGGCCTGTATAGGCGGCTTCTTGACACATCGCTACCAAGCCTAGGTAGCGGACTCATAAAA
>JBOEFZ010000091.1:0-5298 GCA_050633165.1 Alphaproteobacteria bacterium
AACACGGATCGCATAGAACGGCTTCATCGCCATCACACTCTCAACGAATGAATATTCCAAGAAACCAAGCTCGTCATAACTACGCCACATCAAACCCTGCATAATGCCTGACACCCACATCGCCGTGATATACAAAACGATGCCAAGCGTCGCAACCCAAAGATGCAAGGATACAAGCTTCGTAGAATAAAGCTTCTCACGCCCCCAAAGCTTAGGCACAAGATTGTACAAACAGCCAAAGGTAATAAAACCGACCCAGCCAAGCGCACCGGAATGCACATGCCCAATCGTCCAATCGGTATAGTGAGAGAGGGAGTTAACCGCACGAATAGACATAAGTGGCCCTTCAAACGTACTCATCCCGTAAAAGGCAAGTGAGATAATCATGAACTGCAATACCGGATCTTCGCGCAATTTATGCCACGCGCCCGACAATGTCATCGCGCCATTAATCATCCCGCCCCAACTCGGCATCCAGAGCATAATAGAAAATGTCATCCCCAATGTCTGCGCCCAATCAGGAAGCGCCGTATAATGCAAATGATGCGGCCCCGCCCAGATATAAATGAAGATCAACGACCAAAAGTGAACAATCGACAAACGATAGGAATAAATCGGACGATTAGCTTGCTTTGGCACAAAATAATACACCATACCAAGAAAACCCGCGGTCAAGAAAAATCCAACCGCATTATGCCCGTACCACCATTGAATCAACGCCGCCTGCACACCACCAAACGCGGAATAACTCTTCGCACCCGTCAAATCAACAGGCACAGCCAAACCATTTCCTAAATGAAGAACCGCAACCGTCACAATGAACGCAAGGAAGAACCAATTCGCCACATACAAATGCGACTCTTTACGCTTAATACACGTCATCAAATAAACAAGAAGATAAGCAACCCAAACAACCGTCAGCCACAAATCCGCATACCATTCCGGCTGCGCATACTCTTTACTTTGCGTCACGCCGAGAACATAACCAAGCGCCGCAATAACGATAAAAGCCTGATACCCCCAAAAGGTAAAATCAGCCAACTTACCGCCCCACAATCGAACACCACATGTACGCTGCACAATATAATAACTCGTCGCAAATAACGCATTCCCGCCAAAGGCAAAAACAACACCGGACGTATGAACCGGACGCAACCGCCCAAAGCTTAGATAAGGCTCAATATTCAAACTGGGGAAAACCATTTGCGTAGCGATAAAAACGCCCGCCAACATCCCGACGATCCCCCAAAAAATCGTCGCCAGAGTAAATTTTCTGACAACATCATAATTATAGTCAACTTTATCCATATCTACTTTTCCTATTTAAAAATCATACTTCCGGCCAAAAAAAATAAAGAGCCACAGCTTACCAACATCGCACCCTGCGTCAAATGCTTCGATGCCTTAGGGTATTTCGCCCGAAGCGCCGCACCACCAAACCCAACCAGCACAAGCGCCGGCATCGTCCCCACCGCAAACGCCGCCATCGCAGCCCCCGCCGAAACCACATGCCCCGCCGTCGCTGCTGCTAATAACGCAGAAACCACAAGCCCACAAGGCAAAAATCCGAGCAATACACCCGTCATATATTGACGCAAAAGCGTTGGCGTTTTCGCAACCTTAAACCCCGCCGCACTCACCTTACTCACAACCCCCTCCGGCAAACCAAACCGCAACCGCCCCGCCCACGGAAACACCGACAACAACGCCGGAAACGCACTAACCAAGAACAAAACCCCCGCCAGCATTAACATCGGCGCGGTAATCAACACCCGCAATTCAGAAGAAATAAATGCCAGATTCACAACAGAGCTAACCACAACCGCCAAACCAACATACGTCGTCATCCGCCCCAAATGATACGGCAACAACGCCATAGACAAAAATCGCGCCCCCTTCGTTTCGCCACCTTTTTGCGAAACATGATCCACCTGCGCAAACACAAACGGGCTACACATCCCCGAACAATGCGTAAATCCACCGACAAGCCCCGCCAAGAATAAACTCAGCGGCAACCCATAGGCCAAAGAAAAATCTGAAACGCACTGCGCAAAAAACATATAAAAACTATTCCAATATATCAGGGCAACAATGAATCAAACGCAGCGATTGCTCATTGACTAAAGTCAAATATGAGCGCTATAGATGTAAGCAAGATGAAAACCCTGCAAAACTCACCATTATTCACAGGCGCAAGCGACGATTTTTTCAAAACACTGGAAACCGAAGCGCATGAGCAAACATGCCCCAAGGGAAAAATCCTCTTCATCCACGAGGAACAAGCCACACATTTTTACTACGTCAAAAAAGGATGGGTCAAACTCTACCGCGAAACCCTCGACGGCACACAATCCATCGTCGACATCGTAACGGTCGGACATATTTTCGGGGAGACCTGCATCTTTGAAAATAACCTCTACCCCTACACCGCCGAAATCGTCGAAAACGCCACAATTATAAAAGCGCCACTCTCTGCCCTAAAAAAAGAGATCGAAACAAACAACACACTGGCGCTCAACATGCTGGCCTCTATGTCCCGCTACCGCCACCAACAAGATCAGGAAATCGAACATAGAACAATCCAAAACGCGCCGCAGCGTATCGGCTGTTTTCTCTTGCGTTTAGTAGATCAGCGCAACACAGAAAGCATCACAATCCACCTCCCCTACGACAAAACCCTCATGGCCTCACGCTTGGGCATGCAGCCCGAAACCTTCTCCCGCGCCCTGACAAAACTCCGCGAAAAGACAGGCATCCGTGTCAAAGGCGCCTCCATCGAAATGGACACAATAGACCAACTCAGAACATATTCCTGCAGCGCCTGCTCAACTGAATTCCCCTGCAAAGATCTATCAACATCAAACATCGGTTAATGCATCAAGCATCATAGAGCCATTCCCAATTCAACCGCGCCGGATTTTCAACATAACCTTCAGAATCTTCAACAACCGCCCGCAAATAATCAACATCCGCTACCCACGACCGCACACACTCACAAGACGGGCAATCCCCATGCGCCCGCACGACAATCCCCTCTGCACTCACACAAAAAACATAATCCTCACGCGCCGCCCGCCCCTTCACAACAACATGAACCGGATCAGAGCGCAACGCATCCCGCGCCGCCCCTAAAATCTGCTTAAACGGAAATCGATCCCGATTGGCCTGCATCGCATCACAACACACCTCAGCATATCCCTGCACAAGCGCGCCATACTGCAAATCCCCTACACTGGTGACACAATCATCCATGCTATCAACATGCCCGCAAAAAAATACAAAATAATTGACCCCCGTCAATTCACACACATAGTGAAAAATATTTAATGAAACCATCAAAAATATGATGTAAAAGCCATAACAATGCTAAAAATAGCCAACATAAAAAAATTAAAAACATCCGGCAAAAAAGCCTTCTGGATCTGGATCGCATACCAAACGATCAAAGGGACGCTAACAACCTCCCTCATCTGGATTCCCTTGCTCTGGGCTTGGCTGCACTCAACTTAACACACAAAAAAACCGCCCCGAAAGGCGGTTTTAATAAAATCTAATTAGAAATTTTCAAGCAAAGAGAAATGTGACGAAAGGTTTATGTTTTGAGAACCAGCGCGCAGCGTACTTTTGGGTGCGTGAGCACTGCCTTTCATTCCATGAAGGAAACTAAAAGCGCAAAAACATGACACTCTCGGTGCATTTATCGAAGCTTAAGCAGCAGCCTTAAGATTAACAGCGGCCATCTTGCCACGGTTCTCTTGCTGTTCAAATTCAACCTTCTGCCCTTCATCAAGACCGCTCATACCCGCCTGCTCTACTGCAGAGATGTGAACGAATACATCGTTTCCACCATTATCGGGAACGATAAATCCAAAACCTTTTGTTGGGTTAAACCATTTTACTGTGCCTGTTTCAGCCATGTGTAAGCTCCTTCGCTTATAATATCGTGCGCATAATTGCGCACATTTCGATTTAGTCCTTGGGGGTAGTCAATTCAGGCCAATTCGAAAAAAATAAAAGCAAGAAGTAAGGTAGTCCAAAGATGTTAAAAAGATAATGCCCACATTTATCCACAAGGTGCAAGAAAATTCGAAGCTTAATTAACTCCAGTCCTGCATCGGCCCCTCAGGAATGTCATAGCCCTCTTCTTTATTCATCCATCGAAACAAACCACTGCTCTTTTTACTCTCCGTATCAAGAATAAAAGCACGCTCATTATCGCACCTTAAATCAGGCCAATTATACGAAAACTCATCAACATCCCTTTCATCACGCAAGGCAAAGATTTGAATTCCCGCCGCCATCAAAGTATTAAGCCCATTAATCCGTAAAAAATATTCAGTTTCAACACAGACATTCGCCGTATACTCCCCCGCTCCCCGAGCAATGAAATTATCAGGCTTAACACCGTAAACATAGCCATGCGAATACGCTGCTTCAAAACGCTCTAAAAGAGGAATGATAGCATAATAGTTACTCTGCCCCGCACGCCCACTTCCAGCAGCTCCTGTAAAACTTCGAAAAACATTCACACCTATAATATTGCCATTATATTTCTGCGGAAGCTTTACACTATGCGCCATAGCCATAAGAACATTATCAGCTGCAAAAACAAAATCCCCTTTAATTTTTTGAACAATTGTCTCGCTCGACCTTGGAAAAAGACTAGAGAGCTCAAATGGGTGACTTGTCCCATGATACAAAAATTGTTCACAAGAGGGAGCTGCAGCCTTTAATTTAGCCTCAATATCTTCTTTTTCACGCAAAGCTCTACTTTTCATGATGCCAATAAAGAACAAATGTAAAGTTATGTCAATGAAAAGCCGTGCACGCATAAGCAACAAAAAAAACCGCCCCAAAGGACGGCTTTTTAAATTCACTGTGAATAGGATTGAAAATCTTAAATGAACTTGAAAGATCCGGCAGCGAACTACTCTCCCACACCTTAAGATGCAGTACCATCGTCGCTAAGAGGTTTCACGGTCGAGTTCGGGATGGGATCGGGTGTTTCACTCTCGCTATAACCACCGGATCATTCAAACTCATTTAAGATGAAAAGACGTTTTGATCTCTAATAATCATTCAAAACTGGATCTCTCATTTATACATCACTTAAGCGGGCTTACCGCTGCGCGTGACCAATGGCCTGTATAAAGCCATTGCATAATATAAATTCAAGCCGATCGAACAATTAGTACTGGTTAGCTTCACTCGTTACCGAGCTTCCACATCCAGCCTATCAACGTGGTGGTCTTCCACGGTTCTGATAGGGAGTCCTGGTATTGAAGGGGGCTTCCCGCT
>JBOEFZ010000092.1:0-5665 GCA_050633165.1 Alphaproteobacteria bacterium
CTAAATACTAAAATCCGCGAATTGCTCTTTGAAGATGCGATCACCGATTGTGTTGTCGTTATCAAATAGCAATGTTTTGGTAATATCCGCTGCTTCCTCAATCCTGATCTCCCGCACATCACGGATTTCCTTGGAGTCCGCAGTCACACTCACCGGACGCTCAACGGGTTTTAAAATCTCGATTTTGACTTTCTTATCATTGCGCACCAACGCCCCCGGCCAACGACGCGGGCGAAAGACCGAAATTGGCGTAATCGGCATGATATTCGCAGATAATGGCAATATAGGCCCACCAGCCGAGGAATTATACGCCGTGCTCCCCACAGGGGTCGAGACCATAATCCCGTCACAGACCATTTCCGGCAGGCGCACAACATCATCCACATAGATTTTCATCTTCGCGGCGTTATGCGTCTCCCGCAAAACGGAAACCTCGTTATAGGCAATAAGCTCATGCTCCGTCCCGTCTTTATCCGTGGCAAACATACGCAGCGGATGAATGTCAAAACGCTTGGCTTTTTCAATCCGCTCCACCAAATCCTCCCGCGCGAAGGGATTAAGCAAAAAACCGAGCGTGCCGAGATTCATCCCAAAAATCGGCGCTTGAAAATCGGCAAAATCATGCAAAGCATGGAGCATCGTCCCATCCCCGCCAAGCACGCAAATCGCATCGGCTTTCTCTGGCTCAACATGCCCGTACAGCCCCTTAATCTCCGCCAAGGCTTGCTGCGCGCGGGGTTTATGGCTGGCGGCGTAAAATGAAATATCCATAATTTAGTTTTTCACTATTGTGGTGAGCAATGTGCCTTTAATGTATCACTGTAATATAAACGCGAAGACGCAAAGACGCAAAGCTTACCTCTCTAACCGCGCAGCAGACACTTTAGAATTGAAAGTTTTAAGATAAATTTTCTTGGCGAAAGCTGCAATCTTGCAACAAAAAAGGTAAGCTTTGCGTCTTCGCGTAAAAAATCCATACCCCTCTTAACGTCACGCGCTCCACTTATCCGGCGCAGTCAAAAACGCCTCGACTGAAGCAAGCGTTTCATCATCAAAATACCCATGTTCCTTCGCCGCCGCCAAAACATCCCACCATGTCGCAATGGAGTGCAATTTCACACCCATGGATTTCATGTTCTTCTCGCTCGCCTTGAAAATGCCGTAATGGAAGACAACAAAAGTATGCTTCACCTCCGCCCCCGCATCGCGCAACGCATCAATAAAGATTTTTTTCGAGCCACCATCGGTCTGTAAATCTTCGATCAATACGGCCTTTGGCTTCCCCTTGTCGCTCAACGCGCCCTCAATCTGCGCCATACGGCCATAGCCCTTTGGCTCTTTGCGCACATAAATCATCGATTTTTTCAAACGATCGGATAGGTAAGCACCATACGGAATGCCCGCCGTCTCCCCTCCCGCCATCACGTCGATATTATCCGCGCCAACCTCATCCGTCAAAATCTGCGCACCATAATCCATCAGCCGATCCCGCTCCGCCGGAAAGGAAATGAGGCGGCGGCAATCAATATAAACCGGACTTTGCCGCCCTGATTTCAACGTAAACGGCTCCTTCGCGTTAAACAAAACCGATTCGGTCTCAATCAAAATTTTCGCCGCATCGAGCGCCATTTCCTTGCGTGATAAAGAGGTAAAGCGCGGCACACCATCACCAATCAATTTCACAAACCCCTCCATGCTCATATCCGTCACATCAAGGATCTTGGAAATGCTCTCGGTCGATGGCCAGCGCGGCTTTCCATCGGGGCTATGCCGTTTGCTCTTATTAAAGGAAGTCGGGTCCAACCCTGCCTGCTTGGCAAGACCAGAAGCGGAATACCCCTTTGCGGCGGCAAGCGCGTCAATGGCATTCCAGATTTGTGTATGTGTAAGCATAGAAAAGTCATTTCATTTTAAAATTTGAACGTTCTGCAAATAAAGCCGTCCCACGCTTCCGCGCCTCACGTACCAAATGTACGCTGCGGTGCGGTTCTCGAACGACTTCATTTTCGAAGGCGTTCAAATTCTAAACTAAAACAACTTTAGGACGACAATCCCATTATCCCGCGCAAAAATAAATAGGAATAAAATCTTATTTTATCCTTGACATCGTTAAAAGACTGTATCATAAATGAGAACACAAAGGGAACACTTATATCTAAAATCAGCCAAAAAAAGAAAGTCGCCACCGATGCCATCACGAAAAATAAATGACCAAAACCGCCATAATGATAAGCAAACCGTACCTTTCATGGATACGGAAGAGGCATGGTTCTGGTTCATTGCTGCGCAAGCTGCGAAAAACGATCAGGCAAAATTCACCGCCGGATTAAGCCTTTATCCCCGCCCGTGCGAACCTGTGGATATTTTGAAGGTGGTGGATACGCTGTACCGTAATCGCCGCCTTGTTCGTGATCATTTTTATATTCTCAAACATTACGGCGAGCGCAATATGCCCCCCGATCCCACGCGCAATAACGAGATTCGCGCCTTTCAGCTTTGGGCCGAAGCGATGGAGCGCATGGCACCGATTTTGGAGCGAAAGGGAATCATCGAACCCCGCCGCGAACAAAATGAAAATTGGCACAAAGAGGCTTTCGTCTACGAAAACCACCGCATGAGCAAACAACACGGACACGGGGAGGCATTATAATGACCATCAGAATTCCACAAACCAACATCGAAGACTCACCGGCGCTAAAAGCATGGGTAGTATTTAGCGGTCAAGCCGACCTGCTATGGCTCAAACTCCTAAAGCCGGGTTTTCGTCATTGCTATGTGATCCTTAATGACGGAAACCACTGGGTGAGCGTCGACCCGCTCTCTAATTACACAGATGTCAGCGTCCATAACATGCCCGCCGATTTTGATCTGCCGCGATGGATGCAAAGTCGGGGACATACGATCCTCCCCGCCGAAATCCTCCGCCCCGAAAAACAAGCGCCATGGATGCCGTTTAGCTGTGTCGAGGCGGTGAAACGTATTTTGGGCATTCACAAACATTTCATGCTGACACCATGGAATCTCTACCGTTATTTGCAAAAGCAAAACACCAAAAGCACCTTTGACCCCAAAACCACCATACCAGATTTCACAGGAGAATTAGCATGGGAAGTATAAGTTCCAGACCATCTGTACCAAGCACAACGGTCGTGTATCAAAGCATTCCGACAACAACGACAACGAACGCGACCTCAAGCACGACCACCTCAAGCGCAACCGAACAATCCAGCAGCGAATCCGCATCGGAAAGCCGCGAGGCCAGCCTTCTTAAACGTGATCGCGGACGCACAGGAACGGTGCAAACCTCCTTCCGTGGTTTGGTCGAAAATTTGAATAACACCCAGCAACGCAAAACCCTGCTTGGGGAGTAACGCTTTTTTTTTTAAGCTGTCATCCTGTGGCTTGACCACAGGATCTCATCAATAAGCAAGCAGATCCTGCGGTTAAACCGCAGGATGACGGTGCTCTATACCCAAATTCCGGAGAAAACCAATGAAACAAATACAAGACAACGAAGTGCGTCAAAAGGTTGATGCGCTCTTAAGCCGCTATGCCTCGGCGAAAAAGAAACGCAGCGCGTGGGAAACCTTATGGGAAGAATGCTATGACTTTGCACTCCCCCAACGCGGCGGATTTTTCTACGACACCGTTAGCGGCGAACATAAAACCAACGACATCTACGACGCCACCGCAATGGACGCAGCGGATCAACTCGCCTCCAGCCTCATGGGGCATCTAACCCCCATATTCACGCCGTGGTTCGGCCTAAAACCCGGGCCGGAGATGAGCGAGGAAGATGCGCAAACCTTCGCCCCCGCCCTCGAAAAAGCCGGCAAAATCATCAACGACCATTTCGACCGCTCCAACTTCGCCGTGGAAATCCATCAATGCTTCCTAGACCTCGTCGTCGGCGGCACAGCCAGCTTGTTTTTCGAAGAAACGCAGGTCGGCGAGTTTTCCGCCTTCAAATTCACCGCCGCACCCCTCACGCATATGGTGCTGGAGGAGGGCGCAAACGGCGCGCTTAACGCCGCCTTCCGTGAGATGAAATTGACGTATGAACAACTCACATCCCGCTACCCCGATGCGCTCATCCCGCCTGCCATCATAAAACGTGCCACCCAAGACCCGCAAAGCAGCTTCAAAATTCTCGAAGCCTTCATCCCCGAAGGGTTAAGCACGAAATACCACGCGATTTTGATGGAGGAGGGCGAGGACGCACAGCTTCTTACCCAAGGGCAATTCGACCAATCCCCCGTTATTAATTTCCGATGGAGCAAAGCCCCGGGCGAAAGCTATGGCCGCTCTCCGGTGATGAAGGCCTTACCGGACATCAAAACCGCCAATAAAGTTGTCGAGCTCGTCCTCAAGAACGCCTCCATCTCCGTCACCGGAATTTGGCAGGCCGATGATGACGGCGTCCTCAACCCCGCCAATATCGAACTCGTTCCCGGCAGCATAATTCCAAAAGCCGTCGGTTCAAAAGGCCTGCAGCCATTGGATATGCCAAGCGATTTCAACCTCTCGCAACTCGTCCTCGAAAACCTGCAATCCCGCATCCGTCACGCGCTTCTCGCCGATCGCCTTGGCCCTGTAAATGCCGGACGCATGACCGCGACGGAAGTATTGGAGCGCAGCGCCGAAGTCGCCCTCATCCTTGGCGCGACCTATGGGCGCTTGCAAAGCGAGCTTCTAACCCCGCTCATCAAACGCGCTTTTGCCATCCTAAAACGGCGCGGTGAAATACCGGATATCGAGTTGGATGGGCGCATGGTGATGATCGATTACCGCTCCCCCATCGCCCGCAATCAGGGCAAGGCGAGCGTGCAAAACACATTGAGCTGGATCAACTCCACCCTCGCCATTGGCGCACAAGAGAGCATAGACCTCCCCGCCGCCGCGAAATATTTAGGTGAGGCGCTAGGTGTACCGAGTGATCTTATTAAATCTGAAACTGTCTAACATTCCAAAAGGAGAAAACCATGACTGAACCAACACCACAAAACGAAACCCCTGAAGAGCCAGCATTGGCCATTCCCGAAAAATTCAAAAACGCAGAGACAGGCGAATTAAATGTCGAAGCCTTGCTCAATTCCTACACGGCCCTGGAGAAAAAACTCTCCGAAAAACCATCCGCCCCTGCGCTACCTGCAAGCGCGGAAGAATATTGCGTCAACTGCGATCACGGCCTGTTCGAAGTTGACCCTGAAATCAACGCCCGCCTACATGCCAAAGGGATGAACGAGGAGCAAGTGCAGGAAGTCTACGACCTCGCCGCCGAAAAAATCGTACCCATGATCAACGAAGTCGCCGGCGATTATAACGCCGACCGCGAGTTGGAAAAAATCGAAAACCATTTCGGCGGTAAAGACGCATGGAAAGCCATCGCGCCACAGCTCCTTAAATTCGGACAAAAAAACCTCCCCGCCGACGTGCTCGATAACCTATCCAGCAGCCACGAAGGCATCATCGCCCTGCATAACATGATGCATTCCGGTGAGCCGACTTTGCAAAAAAGAAGCGATAACCCGTCTAAGATGGGCGAACTTGACCTGCAATCCATGATGCGCGACCCGAAATACTGGCGCGATAAAGATCCGGCCTATGTCGCCAAGGTCACGCAAGGCTTTGAGAAAATGTACGGGAAGTAGGGACTATTAGCCCC
>JBOEFZ010000093.1:0-1248 GCA_050633165.1 Alphaproteobacteria bacterium
GCGCCGTATCCGTATCGCCATCACCATCACGAAGCGTATAGGTAAAGGCAACAATACCATCAGGATCACCAAGATCCGTCGCCGCAAAGGTATAGCTACCGTTCTGATTAACCGTCAAAACACCAAGGCTCGTCGTAATCACAGCAGGCGCACCAGCCGCAACACCGTAATCCGTGCCGCCAAAGCGTACATTGACCACCTCATTGGGCAAATCTTCACTCACATCATCGCTGTTCGCAACCAATTGACCCGTGATCGTCTGGCCTTCTTCGGCCCCATTCACGTCGTCCCGCGCATCAACACCATCATCCGCAACCGCAATCGTGATGATGCCCGTATCACTGTCACCATCAACACTCGCAACCGCAACCGGGAACACAAGATTAATAACATCATTGTGATCCGTAGCATCCGGATGATCAAATGGCGCAGATTGAACATAGTCATACTGACCCGTCGCAGAGTTAATCGTAAGCGTAAAGATGCTCTGACCGCCAACACTTCCTTCATAACCATTCGCCGTCGCCGCAATCACAACCGCCTGACCACCAGAGGTCAAAGCAATCGCAGAGCCGTTAACCTCCGCCTGCGCCACGCCACCAGGAACAATGCTCGCAACATCCGATCCAAAATCGGTAAAGATCGTATCCGAATACGTCAGATCACCCTGATCCAAATTCGTCTCGTCAACATCACCCGCGCTATCCCCGATAACAGGAACATCATCCAAAACATTCACACGGATCGTACTATCCGCACTATCGCCATCCGCATCCGTCGCACGAACACCAAAATCAAGCGTAATAATATCATTCGGATTAGAAGCATCCGCATGATCCAACGTACCAATCAAATCAAACGTATATTGACCGTTGCTTTGGATCTCAAGCGTGAAGATCGTTTGACCACCCGCAGAACCCGTATAAGTATTACCACTCAACGTAACGCTCACAGGCTGGCCATTCGACGTCAAATTCCCGCCAAGCGCTGACCCGCCAAAGCTAAAGTCACCAGCAGATGTGGCGCCAAACGTACCCGGCCCGTCATTGCCAAAGTCGGCCGTAACAGTGCCGCTGTCGCTATCCGTCGGGTTAAGGTCTGTCTCGTCCGTAACCAAATCTTCACTCTGAAGATTCTCTGGTACATCATCAGGCGCAACCGTAATCCGCAATTCCGCCGTATCACTATCGCCATCAAAATCCGTCAATGTGTAAGAGAATGTATCAACACCACCCGGATTATTCGAAT
>JBOEFZ010000094.1:0-11485 GCA_050633165.1 Alphaproteobacteria bacterium
TTATCATGAGAGCGCCGGAGCCTGTGCCGGTTGTTCGGGCGAAGCCGGTTGTGAAGATTGTGGAGAAGGTAGAGCCGCGTTATTCGGATGAGCAGTTACGGGCGATGGCATTGAAGCAGTTAAGTTATGCTATGCCGCCTCCGGTGAGGGTGGCTGCGCCGATGCCGGTGGTAGAGCCTGTGCCTGCGCCGGTTGAGGTGCGTGAAGTGGTGCGCAAGGCGCCGCGTGTGATTGCGCATGTCGAGCGTGAGCCGGAGGTCGTGGCAGTTGTGCCGCAGGGGATTGAGGATGTTGTTGTGAAAGTGCCGGAGCCGGCGCGAAAGGTCGTCGTTGAGGAAGGTGTTTCCGTTGCGCCCGTTGGGGATGCGGGGATGCCGCCTGAGGATTTGATTGCTTACGCCGCGCCGCGTGACGAGGTGGTGGTGAAACGTCATGAGGTTGCGCCACAGATTGTTAAAGTTGATGCCCTTGCGCCACGGTGGAGCGCGCGGAAGGGGAATACTTTGCGGAGTGTTTTGCAGCTTTGGGCGGAGCGTGAAGGTGTCGAGTTTGTTTGGGATGCCGATGTGAATTATAAAATTGGTGCAAATTATGATTCCGCCGATGCGTTTGCGCCGGCGGTGGCGGGGCTTTTGGATGTTTATATGCGTGAGGCTATTCGTCCTGTCGGGCATTTGCAGATTGATCCGGAGAGTGGGCGGAAGCGTTTGACGATTTTTGCCTCTTCGGATGAGTGACTTTCATTTAATCCACATATTTATCCCCATATCCTTGTTCGAATCACTTCGATGTGGCACACTTTGTGTGTGATTCACGTTTATGCTCGTGTTCTGCGGGCTTTTTTCTGCTTTTGCAATTCTTGTTTTTAAGCTTTCTCGTTCGAGGTTTGATATGTCTAAAACACCACTTCTTTTAACTGTCAGTGCGGTTTCTATTTTAACTGGTTTGCATTTTGCGTCCGGTGATGCGTTTGCGCAAAAGGGGCAATTGTCCAGTCCGCGAACGCAATGGGCGATTACGCAGGTGGATGGGCAGCCGGGGAAAGATAATGGTTATTGTGCGGCGGCGCGGCGTTTTGATACGAACGCGATTTTGACATTTGCGCGGAATGAGCATGATGAAAATTCGTTAGCGATTGATTTCCAAAGTCCGCGTTTGCCGCATTCCGGCGCGGTTGCGGTGACGCTTGACCCCGGTGCGGGGGAGCAGCGCAAGGATCAGGTTACGCCTGTTTCGCGGAATGCGTTTGTGGTGAAGTTGGGGCGCGATGATGCGTTTATGGATGCGCTCGAACATACGGGGCAGTTGCGCGTCGAGGTGGCGGGCGATGCTTATGTTTTTGATGTTGCGGATATTGATGCGGGGAAGATACAGCTTAGCTCATGCCTTGCGCAGCTTGATAATGCGGATGGCGGTGTATTGACCGAGACGGCGGCGGTGCAAAAGTTGCGGCAGGATGTTGCGGCGCTTAGGAACGAAAATCGTGTGATGCGTGATGCGGCGGCGATGGAGGTTGTGAAGCCTTCGGTAAAGCCAGCAGCGAGCAAAAAGATTGCGAAGAAGGTCGAGAAGCTTCGGGCGGAGGTCGCGGGGCTTGAGGAGAAGAATAAGGTTCTTTTGGAGCAAGCTGCTTCGTTGGAAAGCGGTGGTTTTAGTGATGCACAGAAAGTGAGCCTTGTGGAGTTGCGTTCCGAGAATGCGGTGTTGCAGGGGCAGATTGATGAATTATCGCAGGCGGCGGGCGATGGCGAGGTTTTGGTTAAGCAGCTTTCGAAGTTGGAGCGCGAGAATGATGCGCTGCATGCGGAGTTGGAGATGGCCTATGCGGAGACGGCGCGTGCGACGGATGGCGATGCGAAGGCGTTGAAGCGTGAAAATGCGCAGATGAAGGCGGCATTGGAGCGGGCGGAGCATAGTAAGGTTGCGCTTCGTGATGTGCGGGATAAATTGGCGCGTGTCGAGCGTGAGAATACGGCGTTGAAGGATGCGGGTATGGACGCGGTTTCTTCGGAAGAAGCGCAGCGTTTGGAGGGTGTTATTGCATCGCTCCGCGAGAAGAATTTGCTGAAGAGTCAGGAGTTGGCGGAGCTTGCGCAACTTCGGGTTGAGCTGGATAATTTGCGCGTGCAAAAGGGCGCGTTGGAGCAGCAATTGGCGCAAGCAGAGGTCGGGCAAGAGACGCTTGATAATCTGCAGCTTTATGCAACGACGCTGGAGAAAGATAATGCGCAGTTGCTTTCGAATAACAAGGCGTTGAAGGTTGCGAAGGCCGAAAATTCCAAGTTTAAGATTAAGGTTTCGAAGCTTGAGTCCGAGGTCGCGGAATATCGTGAGCGGAATAACACGATTATGGCGAAGGCGGAGAATAAGCTTCGTGACTTTCATGGCGAGATTAAGCGTGCGAATGAAGCAACCGAGCAATTGCGTGAAGAGAAGATGCAATTGGCGGCGAAGTTGGCGGGCGAGAATGCGGACCATGTTGCATTGATTGAAAAATTGCGTGCGGAGAATGAGAAGTTAGAGCTTGCCGCGGCGGGACAGGATGAGGCGACGGTTGCGGAATTGGCTGCCTTGCAAGGTAAGAATGCGGAGTTGGCAGGGATGCTGGAGTCGCAGGCGGCGGAGAATGAGAAAGCTCTGGCGGCGCTTGAGGCGGGGCAGAGCGAAAAAATCGCGGCTTTGCGGGATGAAAATGCGCAATTGTCACAGGAGTTAACGGCGCAGCTTGATGTGCTTCGGGCGGAAAATGTTGAATTGGCGCAAGTGTTAGAGGCGCGCGATGCGGAAGGTGCGGACCGTGATGGCGTGATGGCAAGCTTGCGTGAAGAGAATGCGGCGTTAAGCGGTGAAATGAAGACGCAAGCGGCTTCATATGATTCTACTGTTGCGTCTTTGCATCTTGAGTTGGCGGAATTAGCGGAAATGCTAGACGGGGATGCTGAGCAATATATGGCGGAAATTGCTGCTTTGCGTGAGGAGAATGTCGCGTTGAGTGCTGAGTTTGAGATGCAGCTTGCAGCGTTGAATGATGAGAAGCAGGCGTTGGTTGCGCAGATTTCAGGCGCAGATGCGGTTGCGGCGGGCTTGGCAGCGGAGAAAATTGCGCTGGCGGAGAAGCTGGAGGCTGAAAATGCGAAGAATTCTGAATTGGTTGAGGCGCTTAAGCATGAGAATTTAACGCTTGCGATGCAATTGGAAGAGCAGAGCACGAAGAATACGACTTTGATTGCGGCGTTGGAGGTCGAGAATAAGGGCTTGGTCGGGCAATTAGAGGCTGGTGTCGGTGTGAATAAGGATCAGCTCGAGGCGTTGAAGTTCGAAAATTTGGCGTTGGTGACGAAGCTGGAGGCGCAGAATGTTGAAAACGAGACGTTGATTGCGCAATTGCAGAGCGAGAATGTGTCCTTATCCGAGCAGATGGCGACGAAAAATACGGAGCATGAGGCGGTGATTGCGGCGTTGAAAGTGGAGAGTGAAGCGGCGGTTGAGGTGCTTCGGGCGGAGAATGCGGCTTTGGCCGAGCAGAATGTTGTTTTGGCGCAGAAATTTGATGGTGATGCGCAGCAAGGGGCGTTGATTATTGAAACGTTGCGGCGTGAGAATGTCGAACTTGCGGGATTGGTGGAAAGTCAGAGCGCGGAGAGCGCGGAAAAAGGCGCGGTGATTGGGCAGCTTAAGGAGGAGAATGTTGCGTTGTCGAGCGAATTGAAGGCGCAGATGTCGCATGCGGAGAATGGTGTCGCGCAATTGGCGGCGTTGGAGGCCGAGAATGCGAAGTTGCAAACGGCGTTGATTGGTGCGCAGGTGCAAATTACCGCTATGGCGGAGGATTTGAAGGCGAAGGATGTTGTATTGGCGCAGGCCGAGATGGGGAAGGCGGCGTTGCAGGGCGAGCTTGATGCGTTTGTGACGGCGGCGTTGGATGAGAAACCTGCGTCCGAGCCGAATATAGCGGCGCAGTTGGCGGCGATGGAACCGGCGGCGGGTGCGGCGAGTGTAGCGGCAGATGAGATTGTTGTGGTTGAGGCGGGGGCTTCGCCGAAGAAAATTGTGGATTCGGTTGTGATGGCGGTGGCATCGATGCGCAAGCCTACGCCGCCTGCGCGGAAGGCGAATAAAGGTGTTATTCGTGCGGTTGCGGGTGAGGTTGCGAAGGGTGCAAAGGCGCTTCGTCGTGCGGCATCAAGGGGCAGTGTTGTTTTGGTTGCGGATGATGGTGCGCAGCAATTTATGAATCAAAATATGTCACAAGCGCAAATCCATGAGGAGCAGATGCGCCGTGCGGTTGAAAATAGAGAGGCGCTTATTCAGGGTGCCGTGTTGGATACGGCGGATAAGGTAGAGCCGGCGTTGAATGCGGTGATTGATCGTGTTACGGAAGGCACGCCGAAGGGGGAGGCGGTCGAGATGCGAATGAGCCAAGACCCGTTTGCGGAGATTGAGGTTGCTGCGCCGGATGAAGTCGTTGGAACCGTTAAGGCGGTTGAGGATGCGACGGAAGAAACCGTTGCCGTGGTTGAGGCGATGGATGAGGAAGCGGCACAAAGTGCGGTGTCTTCGGCTGTCGGGAATGTTTTGGCGTTGGCGAATATCCGAATTGATGGCGTGTTGCAGCCTGTGCCGGAGGCATCAAAGGGTGGCGTTATGGCCTATCAATGGCGGGCGGATAATGTTTATGGATCGAGCGAGGAAGCGCCGTTATCGGCTTCGGTCGGTTTTGATGCGCGGGTTAAGGATTATCTGGTGAAGACGCAATCGCGTTGCCCGGGGGATTTTGCGATTGTGCCGGAGGATTCCAGACAGGCGGGCGCGATGCGCGTGGATAGTTACGAGGTCGCGTGTATGGGCGGCGGTGCGGCTTCTGCGGCGTCCTTAGTGTTTTATAATATGGATGGTGTGTTCACGGTTGTGGCGCATGAAGTCCCCGCCGAGGATATGGAAGCGGCGATGAAGATGCGGGACCGGATTTTTGCTACGCTTGTTGATGGGGCTGACTCTTAAAGACAGCTCGTTAATTGCGATAAATGGGCTGCAAATAACGTATATCTGCGCTTCCGGTGCTCACGTACGAAATGTACGCTTGATAGAACGTGGGGCGCCGGTTCTCGAAATACGTTATTTTCGCCGCATTTCTCTTTATTAATGAACTGTCTTTGGAGTGTCGGATTCACGGGCGAGCCGTGTAATGAGGGTTTTATGGGTGGGGGCGTGCTCTTAATCTTTTGATTTGGTTTGCGCCGCGCCGAAATTGCTGAACATTTTCATGGTTTGGTTCATGGTTTGCTCGAACATTTCCATGTTTTTGCGGTTCATTTCCTCGAGGGCTTTTGCGTCGGGGACGCCGTTTATGCCGCCCATCATGTTGGGCATTTGCGGGAACATGGTTTGCATTTGCCCTTGGAGTTGTTCTTGGTTTTTCATGAAGATTTCCATGCTTTTTTCAAGATAGCCCGGGACAAAGCCTTGAGCATTGTCGCCGTAAAAGCCGATGAGTTGGCGGAGGAAGTTTGTGGGGAGGAGGTTTTCGCTGTCCTCTTTGCTTTCTTGGTCCACGATGATTTGGGTGAGGACGGAGCGGGTTAGGTCTTCGCCGGATTTTGCGTCCTGAACGACGAAATCGTGACCTTCTTGGACCATTTCGCACAGGTCGTCGAGGGTGACGTAGCTGCTGCGGCCTGTGTCATACAGGCGGCGGTTTGCGTATTTTTTGATGATTGTTGGCTCATCCGCGCCGCGTTTTGTTCTGGCCATTGCTGCATCTCCAATTGTAAAAATGTTGCGTTCTTATTGCAATATATATGCACAAAATTACGCGAGTGAAAAGCATCAATTGCTGGGCTGCGTTTTTGGGGGTATAAATGCGGTATGCGGAAATCACCGAGGATATTACCGATTCACATGGCGATGGCGGGGAGCTATTGGCAGGGCGCGATGGCGCGTGGGGAGAAGGATGCGGCAGGTGTGCAGGCGGATGCGACGAATATGATGCGCGGCATACAGGCGTATATGGCGCATGATTATGTGCGGGATGAGCCGGATTATGATGTTGTTTATGCGGCCGGCGAGGTGCGGGTTTTTAGTAAGGGCGGTGCGGCGTTGGATCGTGCGCCAGTGTTGCTTATCCCTTCTATGATTAATGGTTCTGCGATATTGGATTTGATGCCGGAACGTTCGATGTTTGATACGTTTTATGCGGCGGGGTTGCAGCCGTATTTGCTGGATTGGGGGGAGGCGATTAAGGATGCGGGTTTGGCGGATTTTGATGTGTTGTTTGCGGGGCGGTTGTTGCCCGCGATTGCGGCGCTGCGGGCGCAGCATAATCGGCCTGTGCATTTGGTGGGGTATTGCATGGGCGGGACGATGGCGGTTGCGGCGGCGCGATTGTCGGATGATGTTGCGGGACTGGCTACGATTGCTGCGCCCTGGGATTTTTATCATGGTGCGTTGAGCGAGCGGGTGAAGTTTTGGTCGCTGAGTATTTTGCCGTCCATGGCCGACAAAGGCTTTATGGATGTGGATTGGTTGCAGATGTTGTTTAGCTCTTTGGATGAAAGCATGGGTGTGGAGAAATTTGCGCGCTTTGCGGCTCTTTGTGATCGTGGGGATCAGGGGAGTGATGAGGCGGCGTTGTTTGTGGCGGTGGAGGATTGGTTGAATGACGGGGTTGCGTTGCCGCAGGGGATCGCGCGGGCGGTGATACAGGATTGGTATTTTGGTAATGCGCCGATGCGGGGAGGTTGGCGTGTGTGCGGGCAGGGCATCGTGCCGGAGGAGATTGATGTTCCTGCGCTCGTGATTGCCTCGACCAAGGATCGGTTGGTTGAATACGATAGTGCGCGGGCGTTGGCGGAGGCTTTGCCGGATGCGCAGTTGATTGACCCAGAATGCGGGCATATCGGGATGATTGCGGGGCGGCGGGCGAAAAAAGATGTTTGGGATGTGATTGGGGATTGGATTCTCGGGCATTAGGTGGTTAGATTTTTTTTTGTGATTCAATTATGAGGTGATGTATGAGTTCAGTGGTTATAGTTGCAGCAAAGCGGACGGCAATCGGAAATTTGGGTGGCGGTTTGGCGGCGCTTTCGGCGCATGAGATTGGTGCGCAAGCGGCCTTGGCGGCGTTGGCGGATGCGCGTGTTGATGCGGGCGATGTTGATGATGTGATTTTGGGGCAGGTTTTGACGGCCGGCGCGGGGCAAAATCCGGCGCGGCAGACGGCCGTGGCGGCGGGAATTCCGGTTGAGCGTTCGGCGATTACGATTAATCAGGTTTGCGGGTCTGGCCTTCGTGCGGTTGCGATGGGCGCGCAGAGCATTATGTGCGGCGATGCGGATATTGTTGTTGCGGGCGGGCAGGAGAGTATGAGCAATGCGCCGCATGCGGTGGCGATGCGTGAGGGTGTGAAGTTTGGTGATGCTGCGCTGCGCGATACGATGATTGTTGATGGGCTTTGGGATAGCTTTAACGATTATCATATGGGGATTACGGCGGAGAATATTGCGGAAAAATTTGGGATTAGCCGTGAGGAGCAGGATGCGTTTGCGGCGGCGTCGCAGCAAAAGGCCCAAGATGCGATTGCGGCGGGGCGGTTTAAGGACGAGATTGCGCCGGTGACGATTTCTACGCGCAAAGGGGATGTTGTGTTTGATGCGGATGAGTTTCCGCGTGCTGGTGTTACGGCGGAGGGGCTGGCGAAATTGCGTCCTGCGTTTAAAAAAGATGGCAGCGTTACGGCGGCGAATGCGTCGGGGATTAATGATGGGGCGGCGGTTGTTGTGCTGATGTCTGCGGCAGAGGCCGATAAGCGTGGTTTGACGCCGCTTGCTACGGTTAAGTCTTATGCGGTGGCGGGGGTTGATCCGTCGCTTATGGGGACCGGGCCAATTCCGGCGAGTGCTAATGCGCTTGAAAAGGCGGGGTGGTCGGTTGATGATCTGGATTTGGTGGAATCGAATGAGGCCTTTGCAGCGCAGTCTTTGGCGGTGATGCGTGAGGCGGGGTTTGATCCACAAAAGACGAATGTGAATGGCGGCGCGATTGCGCTTGGGCATCCGATTGGGGCTTCGGGCGCTCGTGTGCTTGTGAGTTTGCTGCATGAAATGGTGCGGCGGGATGTGAACAAGGGCTTGGCGACATTGTGTATTGGGGGCGGTATGGGTATCGCTCTGACAGTTGAAAGATAAAGGATAAAAGCATGGCAAAAGTAGCATTGGTAACGGGTGGAACGCGGGGGATTGGTTTGGCGATTTCGCAGAGTTTGATTGCGGACGGGTATAAGGTCGCGGCGGCGTATCGTAGCAATGAGGAGGCGGCGCAGAAGTTTCGGGATTTAGGCGGGTATGCGGTGCAATTTGATGTGTCGGATTTTGGCGCGTGTCAGGATGCGGTTGGCGTGATTGAGGCGGAGCTTGGGCCGGTTGATGTGCTCGTTAATAATGCCGGGATTACGCGCGATGGTGTGCTGCATAAGATGGAAGAGGAGGCTTGGCATGCGGTGATCGAGACGAATTTGACGTCGTGTTTTTCCATGTGCCGCGCGGCTGTTGGCGGGATGCGGGAACGCGGGTTTGGGCGGATTGTGAATATATCCTCGATCAATGGGGAGAAGGGGCAGTTCGGGCAGACGAATTATGCGGCGGCGAAGGCAGGGATTTTGGGCTTTACGAAGGCGTTGGCGTTGGAGACGGCGCGCAAGGGGATTACGGTGAATGCGATTTGCCCGGGCTATATCGAGACGGATATGACTTCGGCGATTAAGCCCGAGGTGCTGGATGCGATTATTGGGCAGATCCCGACAGGACGCATGGGGCGGCCGGAGGAAATTGCGGCGCTTGTTGGTTTCCTTGCGTCCGAGAAGGCAGCATTTATTACAGGCGCGACGTTGGATGCGAATGGCGGGCAGTATATGGGGTAGTTCCTTTTGTTCAGGATTGACCTAACCGTATTTCGTTGCGTATCAGTTTGGGGATAATTCGTTAGTGTCCCACTATGTTGCAAAGGCAGTAGTTTACCACCCAACCATTGGTCGTGCAGGTTGCTATATATTTATCAGTTGCTTGGTATCCGCCGTATTGTGTGTTTATGTTTCTTTCTATTATCTGTCCCAATATGCCGATACCTGATTCGGCTGTGCAAAAAGTAGGATATAGCGGGTCTTGGCAGCCTAATGTTTGTGAAGGGCATGTTTCGCTCGGGTTTATGTTTCCCCAGATTAAACCGTTACAAAATTCTACGGTTTTGTTTGTGGAATTGTAGCGCATGGCACCTTCTATGCTGCTGTCGCAGGCTAGGCTTGTGTTGCCGATTTTTATTTCGCCTGCAATGTCGGCTTTGATGCTTGGTACGGTGCTATCCCCAACGCGGAGTTGTGATTTGGCCTCGAGATCCCGATTTGCGATAAGTGAGCTGGAGAGGACCATGTCACCCGGGTTTTTGTTAATGATGTCAAATTGCGCGCCGGATGTTGATGCGCCGCGTGTGAAAAATGCGCTTTCTTCACCGTCGGTGAAGGTGAAGGCGAGGGTGTCATCAAAGCGGGTTGCATCATCTCTATCCACATAGTCCTGAATTGTGAATGTTGCGGCGTTTGTGTTTGTTATGCTTGTGAAGTCGCAGTTCTCCCCTTGTGTAGTGGCGGCGGGGCAAGGTGTTCCGTGTTGTATGCCTGTTGCGGCCCATGCGCCGGCGCCGTCGGACCCTGCGCTAAAGATAAGGAATTGTGCTTGTATTGGGGGTGCTGTGCCGTTATTGACTTCAATTCCGCCGGCTGGTGGAGAACCGTCCATTGCTCCTGCGGTTGTGGTGGTTCCCGTTACGGCGTAGAAAATTTTGTTTTTATAAGCATCGATTGTTTTGTCTGCAGGAATGTTTAAGGCACGGTAAGGGACTGCGCCAATAATGACGCGGCCTCCATTGTGGCCTTGTACAACATAGACACCTTGGGCAGCGTTAAAGCCAAGTGTCAGGCTGTTATTGTCACAATCAATGCTGGCGCCGTTCGGGATAGCGTTGAGTACGGTCGCCGGAACACCAGCAGGGCTGCGGTTGCCATCGTCTATGGGCTCTCCACCATCGTGAAGCGCAACATTTAATGGTGCGGGACATGGTAGGCTGTAACCGCTAAGGATTATATTGTGGCTTTGTGTTGTTGTGTAGATATATTCATCGACGATGCTGCCGGTTGTTTGTGCGCCATAATTGGGAATAACCTGGACGGTGTCGGCGGGGTCTTGGAAATCACCATCGTTGTTGGCGTCTATTTTTTCGACAAGTTTAAGGCCTTGTACGCCGGAGAAGCTAATCTCGTTAATGGCAGTGTCGTTGAAGTCGCCATCGCCGTTCCAGTCAATTCCGCGGGCGTTTCGTGTGCCGCTCATGGAGTGAAAGGCAAGCGCATCGCGGATGCTTTTCATGTTTTCTTGTTGGGTGTCTTCGATTTTGTTGAAGAGATATTGCTTATATTGAGAGGCAAAACCGGCGGCGATTAAGCCGATGATTATTAAAACAATGGACAGTTCAATTAATGTAAAGCCACGTTGTGTTTTTTGTATTGATGTCATTTTACCCTCTTTTGCCCTTTAATGCTGTGCTACTAACTATTTATATGTGTTTTTAGCAGTTCACATTTCATTCTAAATGTTGAATGTTAATAAAATACTAATTACGTATTATTTTAGCAGAATTTAAAAGGGGTTGCTATGCGCTTTGTTATTGGATTTTTTACGGTTGTTGCCCTTTTGATTGTCGGGTTTTTGGTTGCGCCTAGTTTTATTGACGTGAGCAAGTATAAGGATCAGGGCTTGGCGCAGGTTAAGGCGTTTACGGGGTATGAGGTGACGATTGACGGGGATTTTTCTTTCGGGATTTTGCCTAGTCCGCATGTGAAGGCGGAGCAAGTTGCGATTGTTAACCCGGCGGTGTCGGCGGAGGCGTTTGCGTCGTTTGATGCGTTATCGGTGAGCGTGAATTTGATGCCGTTGTTGAGCAAGCGGGTTGAGGTGAGCGAGGTCACGCTGGTGAAGCCCGATATTCGTCTTGCTACGGATAAGGATGGGAAGGGGAATTGGATTTCGCCGGAGATTGAGGTGATGAGTGCGGGGAAGGCGGATAAGCCTAAAGCAGGTGGTGCAGCGCCGGAGGTTTCCTTTGACCGTATTACGATTAAAGATGGGGCATTTGCGTTTGATAAAACCGAAATTTCTAACATTAATCTGAAGGTTAAGGCGAAGTCTTTGCAAGGGCCGTTTGATGCCAGTGGTGCGTTGGTGTTTGGTGGGCAGGATGTCGTGTTTGATGCAAAAAGCGGTGTTTTGGATGCGGCGGGTAAGCGGATTGCGCTGAATGCGAATGCAAAATATGGCGATATTGATGCGAAGTTTGAAGGCTCGGTGGATTATGGTGCGTTGGCTGTTGAGGGGGGAGTCGAGGCCTCTGCATTCGGTGCCGATATTGCGGGTGATTTACTTGCCGATGCCAAGAAAGTGCG
>JBOEFZ010000095.1:0-2533 GCA_050633165.1 Alphaproteobacteria bacterium
GTTGGCTGTTTATCCGGATTAAATGTTGACATAATGAGTAAATTCCCTTTAGGTAGGGTTATGGATAATTGGTGGCGTGACAAAGCTTATTTAGAGCAAATCATTGATTGGGCTTACCAATTAGAAGAAAAATTTCCTGATGCTCATTTGATTTCAATAGGACAATCTCCATCTTGGATTATTCGCTGCGTTTCAAAAATTAGAAAAATGCGTGGTAAAGATGCCGATGTTACTTTTTGCCCTTTTACGGGGGGCTTCTTAAAAAGGCAGTTTGATAAAAACGATTCCATTACACGGTTTGAAACTCGTAAAGGCTGGAAACCAGATTCAGAAGAAGTTAGAAAATATGGGCAATACCTTGAAAGTTTAAAACTTTCACCGCAACAAATATTCGATCGATTGGAAACAGGGGAAAAGTTTGTTTTTGTGGAAATGATTAAAGGTGCTGGTGGTTTTGCATCTTTTCTAAGCTTATGGCTAAGCTTTGCCAAGAATGAAGATGTAAAACAAACATTAGTAAAAGCAATAACGTATTACGCATATGATATTCATCCTGAGAGCAATAATGATGTACTAGATTTAGGCAACGGTGATTTCATTAGCCTAGATAGAAAGCCGTTAATAGGCAAAAAAGCAGAGGTGATAGAAAATACAGCATCACTTAACATAGCAGAGCCAAGTTCTTCCAGATTAGTGGCGCTTTACCGCATCATGGCAAGAGGAAATCAGTCAGCTGGCTTGCAGTTATGTCCAAATATCACGGTTAGACAACAAATAGAAATGACATTGCATTCTGAAGTACAGAAACGTGAACATTCTTTGCCTTAATCACTGCAACGTACCCATCCATTCCGCGTTCCTGTAATCGGATGTTGTGATGATTTCGGTGTCGGCGACGTAGACGGAGTGTAGTGCGCCTTCGATTTCTTTTTCCCAGAATGTCAGGAATTTGAAGAGTTGCGGGAATTTTGGGGCGAGGTCGTATTCTTGCCAGATGAATTCTTGCAAGATTTGCTCGTAATCGGGCATGTGATAAAAAATCTGTGCCGTGGTGAGGCGGTAGTTTTCTAATTGTTTTGTTAAATCAGCCATAAAGCGCTCCTTGTTCTAAGGTTTGTTTATCCTTCCATTTTACCATAAATGACGTGTGGGTGCTATTTTGTGATGGGGTGGTCGATGTTGGACGATAAAACTTGAAATAATTTCGACTCTATTCTATATCTACTCATGTCTCGCGAATGTGACTCTGAATAAGAGTTTGCACTATATTTCGGGGGGCGTTGGAGGGGTTTTTGGGGTTGCCTTTGTGGAGCTTTGAAAACCTGCTTGTTATCAACACTAGAAAAAGGAGAAAGTCGAAATGGCTAAATTTCGTCCTCTACATGATCGCGTTCTTGTCCGCCGCGTTGAAGCGGATACCAAAACAGCAGGGGGAATTATCATTCCTGACACTGCGTCCGAAAAACCCATGGAAGGTGAAATTGTTGCAGTTGGTTCCGGTCACGTGAACGACAACGGCGATGTGCGTCCTCTTGATGTGAAAGAAGGCGATAACGTTATCTTTTCCAAATGGGCCGGTACGGAAGTTACTATCGATGGCGAAGAGCTGATGGTGATGAAGGAAAGCGATATAATTGGTATCGTTGCTTAATTATAAGAACATACAAATAGGAGAATAAAACCATGTCTGCAAAAGATGTAAAATTGGGCCAAGATGCCCGTGAAGAAATGTTGGAGGGGATTAATATCCTTGCCAATGCGGTTAAAGTGACGCTCGGGCCAAAGGGCCGGAATGTTGTGATTGAGAAGCCATTCGGTGCGCCACGCACGACGAAGGATGGTGTTTCGGTTGCGAAAGAGATCGAGCTTTCTAATAAACGTCAAAATATTGGTGCGCAGTTGATTAAGGAAGTGGCGTCAAAGGCGAATGACCATGCCGGTGACGGTACGACGACGGCGACTGTGCTTGCGCAGAGCATTGCTAATGAAGGCGCGAAGGCGGTTTCTGCGGGTCGTAACCCGATGGATCTTAAGCGCGGGATTGATTTGGCGGTTGCCAAAGTGATCGAAGATTTGGCTGCTCGCGGTAAGAACGTGAAGGGCAATGAAGAGATCAAGCAGGTCGGTACGATTTCCGCCAATGGTGAAGCCGAGATTGGTGAGTTGCTCGCCGAGGCGATGGATCGTGTTGGTAACGAAGGTGTTATCACGGTTGAGGAAGCAAAATCCCTCGACAATGAGCTCGAAGTTGTTGAAGGGATGCAGTTTGATCGCGGTTATCTCTCCCCTTACTTCATCACCGATGCCGAGAAGATGCAGGTTGCGATGGAAAATCCATTCATCCTTTTGAACGAAGGCAAGCTTTCCAATCTTCAGGCGCTTGTGCCGATTTTGGAAGCGGTTGTTCAATCCGGTCGTCCATTGTTGATCGTTGCAGAAGATGTTGAAGGTGAAGCGCTTGCGACATTGGTTGTGAACAAGCTTCGCGGTGGTCTTAAGATTGCAGCCGTGAAGGCGCCTGGTTTTGGTGATC
>JBOEFZ010000096.1:0-2958 GCA_050633165.1 Alphaproteobacteria bacterium
TATAGGCGCGCCCTCGTAAAGGTTTCCAGATATTTTCCGGCATGGTGCGTAGGCCGCGCGCGGTTTTATATTGATCGGCGAGCAAATCAATCACATCTTGTGCAATGCTTTTCGCGGTTTCGGTAAGTTGCATTTGAATATCATCATTCAAATAGCCCAAGCCGGGTAGGTTATCAAAAGTTTGGTTAATTTCATGTGCCGTTTTGACACGGTTTTGTTGTGTATTCATGTTTCTTCTCCCATTCACACGGTTTTGCTTTACGGCTTAGTTGCTCATTAAGGCGGCGACTAATTTTCCGTAAGGCGATGGTTATTGTCATAAAGATCGCTTACCAAAAAAGCAAGTAAAATTTTTCATAAACGCAGTTTGCTGTGGAATTACAACAACTTATAGCATAATAAATATCAAAAGAAAATATCTAAGGTTGAAGAAATATTCTCCACTTAGCCTATCAAAGAATAATCAGCAAAAATTTCGAGCAACATTTTTGCGGCAATTAGGAGCATAAAAATGGCGAAAGCTTTTTTTAAGGTCGGGACAGGGAGGGCATGCGCGGCTTTTGCACCAAGGGGGGCGAAAACGATGCTGGTTGTGATGATGGTGAGGAAGGCAGCAAGGTTGATATAGCCGATTGAGTAGGGCGGGAGGTTTGTGTTGTTTAATCCTATCCAGATAAAGCCAACCGTACCAATGGCGGCGATGAAAGGACCAATAGCGGCGGCAGTGGCGATGGCGCGGTGAATGGGAACGTTGCAAATGGTCATAAAGGTAACATTTTGCACGCCGCCGCCAACACCCATGAGGGTGGCTAGCCCTGCATTCGCGGCGGCGAAAATGGATAAGAAGGGTTGGCGGGGAAGTCGATCAACAAGATTGGTTTTGTTGGTACGCAAGATCATATAACTGCCGAAGGCAAGCTGGCTTCCGGCGAAGATAATTTTGAGGCCTTGTGTAGGGAGAATGTCGGCGAGATATGTGCCGATGCCAACGCCGATGAGTACCCCGGGGAGGAAGTTTTTGAGCATGGGGATGTCGACTGCGCCTTTTTTATGATGGGCGAGGGCGGAGGATATTCCAGTGAAGATGATGGTGGCGAGCGATGTGCCAACAGCGACATGCATGGCAATCTCGCTATAGCCGAAATGTTTGAGCAGGTAGTAAAGACCGGGGACGAGCACTGCGCCACCGCCGATACCGAGAAGACCGGCGAGAAAGCCGCCGAGGCAGCCGAGAGTTAGGAGAAGGGCGATAGCGGGGAGATATTCGATCATTCGTAGCTCACATCTACTGCGTCGAGGGCTTCTTGGATTGGGATGAAGAGATTGAGGCCGATGCCGATGCGGGAGCCGTTGGCGTTGGTGAAGGGTTCGCCCTCTACGACGAGGCCGATGAGGTTGCCGTTTTCATCTACTACGGGGCCGCCTGATGAGCCGGGGTGTACTTCTACATCACCTTGGATGAAGTTTAGGCGTAAGGAGCCGTGGCGTTTGTAGTTGCGGTGGGCGCTGACGATACCTTTGGTGACGGTGTTGCGGTAGGCTTTGTAATCTTTGGGTACGCCGATGGCATAGATGGTTTCACCGACTTTCGGCCAATCGAGGCGAGTAGGGCGCAATATGACTTTATCCATATCCAGCCAGTCGGGGATTTCTTCGAGTTTAAGGAGCGCAACATCGCGAACCTTATCAACGCGCAGGACTTCGGCGGTGATGCCCGTTTTGCGAAAACCCGTGACAATGCGGATGCGGCGGGAATCGCCGATAACATGGTAATTGGTGAGGATGTGGCCTTGGCGGGTGATGAAGACGCCGCTGCCGTGTCCGCGTTTTTGTGCCATGACGGCGACTTTGCGGGCGTCATGGGCGATGGTATCAAACGGGGTTTTAGAAAGCGGCGGTGTGGGGATTGCAACCTCTTCATCACTGCGGAATTTGCGCGGATAATTGCCATCATCCTTACGCCCGAAGATAGATTTATCAACCTTGGGCGGCGCTTTTTTCAGGACGATTAAATTGTAAAAATCCTTGTCCGTGCCCAAATTATGCGCCGCCATATCAAACGCATCCATAAAGAGAAGCTGCAGCGCCTCTAAATTCGGGTAATCACGGCGGGAGTAACCTTCGGTAGTAGTTTTATAAACTGTTGTCCGGCGGAGCGCATTATAAACGCTCCACTCAAATCTGGCGTAGAGTTTCCCTTTAGCCCGAGGAGCAGTGTTAAAGATGTTAAAGGTCGTGAAACGCCCGCGTTCGCACATATCCAGATCAACATCCGTAACTTTGACAGAGATAAAATATTCCGCGCGTTGTTTGGCGTCGTCGCGTTGAAAATCAATGTCGATATCGTTTGTAACGTCATAGCCAATGGATTCCAACGCATCTTCAAAGGCCATATCAAGGAAGCGTTTTTCGAATTTGCGAGAGATAACACGGCGGGAAACGGGGTAGTTTTGCCAGCTACAAAATCCACCCAAAAACTCTGGCCCCATACCGCTTTCAAGGCCAATCTCCATACCGGGCGGGAGGAGGTAGCGGATGTTCGTAAACTCAATCGGCGTGGGGTTCGCGTCATGTGGCATTTGGATGGTATTGGCGTAATCAACTTGTTTCACGACAAGCTCTGCGCAGCTTATGAGAAACAAGCATGGAAAAAGGAGCAGAAATCGTGTAGTTTGTCGGTACATATATGCGAAAGCATGACGAAATTTTGCGATAAAAGAAAGTATTAAGTGATGAGCCGTATTGGTAAAATTGAGCGCAAGACAAAAGAAACATCGGTCAAAATCGAGGTAAATCTTGATGGAAAAGGCGTGTCCGATATCGCAACAGGGATCGGGTTTTTCGATCATATGCTGGAGCAATTATCCAAACATTCACTTATCGATATGAGTATTAAGGCGGATGGTGATTTGCACATTGATGGTCACCACACCGCCGAAGATGTCGGGATTACGTTGG
>JBOEFZ010000097.1:0-836 GCA_050633165.1 Alphaproteobacteria bacterium
TACCCGGAGGGCATAAACATTCGCGAAATAATCCGGCATCTGCTGTTACCGATAGTGCAGGTGATGGATTGCCGCGTCGGCCTGAAGACCTCCTCGCAATGACGGAAGGGTTGCTTGCGGCTGGGTTTGATAAGGTGGATTATATCGAAGAGCGTTGGGGGCGGGTTTTGGCGGCGGCTTGGGTTGGCGGGACGCGGCTGATTGATAATAGGACCACAGAAAGCCCAGAATAAAAAAGAAGCCACAGAGTTTTTTTCTGCGGCTTCCTTTATTCTCAGTGATTTTTATATTTCTTAAGCAGCTTTTTCAGCCTGTTTTTCTTTCATCTCTTCGGAACCTGTTACTGGCGCGTCATCTTCGATGAATTGGGTTGGGCCGGAGTCTTTGCCTTTGGCCTCAATATCGCGGTCAACAAGTTCGATCACGGCCATTGGGGCGGCATCGCCGTAGCGGAAGCCCGCCTTAAGAACGCGTGTATAGCCGCCGGGGCGGTCTTCGTAGCGTTCAGCGATTACGTCGAAGAGCTTTTTCACTTGCTCAACATCGCGCATTGTGGCGATGGCTTTGCGGCGTTTTGCGAGCGCCTTATCAGGGTTCGCAGCGGCTTGCTTACCAAGGGTAATGAGTTTTTCTACATATGGCTTAAGCTCTTTCGCTTTGGGCAGGGTTGTTACGATCTGCTCATGCTTGATAAGAGATGCCGCCATATTCGCCAGCATTGCCTTACGGTGGCTGGTTGTACGGTTTAGTTTACGTTGTTTGATGCGGTGTTTCATTGTTTTGCATCCTTTCCAGCCCTTCGGCCTTGCTGCGGCTTTAAACGGGTAAAGCCATTT
>JBOEFZ010000098.1:0-2573 GCA_050633165.1 Alphaproteobacteria bacterium
ACTCTTAAGTTTGAATCCATCATCAAAAGAATCTATGGGCACTGTATTGCTACAGTGCATTATAGTTTGTCATCACATAAAGTGATAACAGAACTGACATTTTATTACTTTTTCTGAAGTATATGTGTCGCGAACGACACGATTTCAGAAAACTGCTTGTTTGTACACTTTACCGTTAAGAATGCCAAAGCATCCTAAATCAATAAAGTTGCGTCAGAATTACGCTGACAACAGTTTTCTTTGTCTTATGTACTCAATGCACTCCTTGCGGATTAAGACACTGTCACCTGCGTATTTCTTCTTTCCTATTCACGATGTTCAAGAACGCTCTCACTTCAAACCACCCTTACAGGCAGATCCGAACCAAGAAAGAAGAAGCCTTATAGCTGCTTCTTTTTTAATTCGCAAGAGTTATTTTTATTGAGTGAAAAGAATATAATCCTTATATGCTTATCGGTCAATAAAAACCTTTTAAACTCTAGAGCTTTTAAACTCTCCTTACTGTGGAGAACTACTCTATTTAATGCCCCCTCCCAGTTAAGATGGAGCTTTATAACCACCATCATTTTGCTTGGCAAGAGTTTTTTTTATTAATTGAAAAGAATTTTTTTCACATTCTTATCTAGCAATAAAAAGCTTCAAAACCCTAGGTTTTCTAACTCTTGGCTCTGTGGAAAAGTACCTCAGTTGTCGGCGTCTCCTCAGTGCGTGGAGGGATGTATACGCAGGTTGCTCATAACCGTCAAACTCTTTTTTGCATTTTTTTTAATTTTCTTTGGTTTTTAGCATTTTCACACGCAAGACGTAGGAATAGACTCAAAAACACACTTATATTGTAATAATATTTCCGCGCCATTCGCGCACCTCCCCTATTGCCCCACACGCCCCTTCAAGGCATCATATCAACACATATACCAATCAAGGAGCCACATCATTTCCGCATCATTAATATTCCTCCACATCGCCGGTGCCGTTTGCCTTCTCTTATGGGGAACACGCACAGTAAAAATGGGCTTCACACGCGCCTATGGGACTTCTCTACGCAAAGCCCTACTAAAGGGAACATCAAATCGCTTCATCGCGTGCCTATCGGGAATTCTTGTAACAATGGTCGTACAAAGCTCGACCGCGACCACACTCCTGCTCATTTCATTCGTAAAAAACAGCGCCATCCCCCTCGCCGCCGCGCTTGCCGTTGTCATTGGCACAGACATCGCAACAACAATCATCGCCCAACTCTTGATATTCGACCTCTCATGGCTATCCCCGACATTCCTTATTATCGGCATCCTCGGACACATGGCAAATGAACATGGTGGGCGCAAACGCCACATTGCCCGCGCCATCATTGGACTCGGGCTTATGCTACTATCCCTAAGCCTTATTAAAAATGCCGCCGCACCCTTAACCCAATCAGAAACCCTGCGCCTCGTACTCGGCCCCCTTCATAATGACCCTGCCATCGCAATCATCGTCGCCGCGCTCCTAACATGGGCAATGCACTCCTCCCTCGCCGCCGTGCTTTTCTTCGCCGCCCTAGCCAGCAGCGGAATCATAGACCTCGATCTCGGACTTCTACTTATTATAGGTGCAAATATCGGCGGCGCCTTCATCGCCTTTGCCGTAACCTTTAAAGACGGCACAACTGCCCGCCGAATCACAACAGGCAACATCATGATGCGCCTGACCACATCCGCCTTACTGCTCATATTCTTACCGCAAATAAAAGACCTCATGCTGGGCTATGATTTCGAAACCGCACGCCACCTCATTAACTTTCATGTCGGCTTCAGCATAGCCTTGGCAATCCTCTTTATCCCCACCGTCACAATAGTTGCAAAAATATGCGAAGCCGCCCTCCCCGCCAACACAAAAACAACCGCCGCCCCGCACCACCCGCAATATCTGGATGATAAAGCATTAAGCTCCCCCATCCTCGCCCTTACCTGCGCAGGGCGCGAAACCATGCGCATGTCCGAGATGGTCGAAAATATGCTGGAAAAAACCATTGAAGCTTTTGAGGAGAACAACCCCGGCCTCTCCAATGACATCCGCACCCAAGACGACACGGTCGATATCCTGTACTCCCAAATTAAAATCTACATGACCCGCCTAAACCAAGAATCTCTCGACCCGAAGGAAGCCGACCGCTACCTCCAAATCATAACTTTCGCCACGAATCTCGAACATATCGGCGACATCATCGACAAAAGCCTCATGAAAATGGCACAAAAGAAAATTGAGAAAAAAGAGCACTTCTCCGACGAAGGATGGGAAGAGATCAAAGCCTTCCACGCCGAGGTCGTCGAAAACATGTCAATGGCCCAAGCCATCTTCCTCTCCGAAGACCCGCAACTCGCACAACAACTCATCGATCAAAAGAAACAAATCACCGGCGCAGCCTTAGAAAGCTCCCGCCAACATTTCGCCCGCCTCAGCGACCGCCACCCCCAAACCGTAGCCACCAGCTCCCTACACCTAGACATCATCCGCGACTATAAACGCATAAACAGCTACATAACCTCCCTCGCCTACACAATCCTAGATAACGCGAAAAAATACGACAACAAGCG
>JBOEFZ010000098.1:2754-7324 GCA_050633165.1 Alphaproteobacteria bacterium
ACAATCCGGCTCTTCAACACCCGATACAGCGACCCGCCAGAGCTCAAAATCTCATCCGCCCGCTTCGGCCTATACCGCGTCCAACATGGCACAGCCGCCGCGCCGTGATAATCCATCACCTCACCCGCCTGCCACTGTGCGTACTGTTCCAAATCCGCCGCACCAACAATCAACTTAATCAAATGCACTGCCATAATATTCATATAACGCACCCCTCCCTATTTGTCATCCCGAGCAAAATCGAGGGATCTAACACAATAACGAAACCTCTGTGATTTCTTTTTATCTCCACGCCTTCTGTGGTTAAAAAGACCAAAAGCCAAGAATTCGATAGTATGACTTCAACTAGGAATATACTATAAACACAAAATATCGCCCTCAGGTTCAATGAGACACTTAGTTATAACAGCGCTAATCCTCCTAACCGCCTTGCCGAGCCTCGCGCAGGACGTAGCCCCATGGATGCACGAATCCGACCATGTCCGCCAATACAAAAACTTCCGCTCTCTCCAATTGGAACAAAACACCACCGCCCCACACCCCCAACAATACGCCTACCAAAACACAAAACCGGAATCACCAAATTCCATCCATACCCCAACACCCATTACCCAATCCCCGTCTACCGAAAACCGTCTACCGTCTACCATCGAACAAATGTACGCCGCCCGCATCCTCACGCCCCTCAGCCAATTCGGCTATGACATGTTCGGCGTACCAAGCGAAGAAACCCGCACCGCACTAGGCAACACAAAAACCACCCCAAGCGGCGCGGTACAAGACGACTTCATCCTCGGCAGCGGCGACGAGCTTGAAATCCTCTTCACAGGCCAGCGCAGGGATCGCGGCACATACACCATCAACAATAACGGCAGCCTCATCATCCCCGACCTTCCCCCCATCCCCGCATCGGGGCGCAGCATCGGCCAAGTCCGCATCTCCATCCAATCCGCCGCCCAAAACCTCCATAATACCGAGGCCTACGTCTCCCTCGCCTCCGTCCGGCATATCGGCGCGCTCGTCATCGGGCATGTCAAACGCCCGGGGCGCAAAAACCTCACCGTCTTCCACACCGTCCTTGATGCCCTCATGGAATCCGGCGGCATCGATAAAACCGGATCCTTACGCCAAATCAAACTCATCCGCGACGGGCGCTCCACCATTATCGACCTCTACGCCCTCCTCATGCACGGGCAAAGCAATGTCGACCTGCGCCTGCATGACGGTGATCGCATCATCGTCCCCGCCATCGGCCCGACAATCGCAGTAGCCGGCGAGGCCAAACGCCCCGCCATCTATGAAATTCTCCCCACCCGTCGCGGCATGCGGCACGAGCCGCACAAAAACGCCGAAAAGCTAACCCTCAACCAAATTCTCGAATTCGCGGGCGGCACATTATCCCCCGGCGCAAACCGCTTCCTAAAACTCGCCATCACCCAATCCGGCGAAGAATCCGTCGAGGAAGTAGAAGACGCCTTCACCCCTACCTTCTCCGACGGCTCAATCCTCATGATCTCCAAAGGCGGCGAAAAACGCGCCGGACAAATCGAGCTTACCGGCCACACCCTTCGCCCCGGCCTCTATGCCCTCTCACAACACAAAACCCTCTCCGATCTCTTATCAAGCAACACCATCCTCGGACAAGACATCTACCCCCTCATCGGCATCATCGAACGCGAAGACCCCCAGCAACTCACAACAACCTTCCTCGATTTCCCCCTAACTCTCGTCATCAACGGCGAATATGACCGCACCCTTGAGGATGGCGATAAAATCCACCTCTTCTCCAACACCCAAATCGCCGCCCTCGAAATGCCCGCCCTACCAAACGCCCAAGGCTCAACCAACCCCATTGATGGCGACCTCATCGACGACCCCGTCCTCATCTCCTTCCTTAAGGAACGCAGCGCCTTCATTCGTGGCGCGGTGCGCGAATCCGGCGCATACCCCCTCGCCGAAGGAATCACCCTCGATTCCATCCTCGCCGTCGCGGGCGGCCTTGCCCTCGAAGCCAACACCGCCAACATCGAAGTCACCACAACCCATGACGGCGCAAACAAACACCGCGAAACCATCAACCTCGCCAACACACCTGCCGCCAATGTCATCATCGAATCCGGCGCCTCCATCCGCGTGAACCAGAAATTCGACAAAATCAAAGACAACTCCGTCCTGTTAATGGGCGAGGTTCAAAACCCCGGACGCTACGACCTCATGAACGGCGATAAAATCTCCGACCTCATCGCCCGCGCCGGCGGCCTCTCCCCCGACGCTTACCCCTATGGCGCAATCTTCTCACGGCAAAGCGAACGCCGCACCGAAGAGGCCCGCTACAAATCCCAATCCCAAACCATAAAACAAGCCATCGCCCGCGCCTTGGACGAAGATGATGAAAAAGTAAACGCCGGAAAAATCGCCGAAGCCCGCGCGCTCGCCGAAGAATTAGAAAACGCAAAAGGCGCAGGGCGCATAACAATCGAAGCCGACCCCGCCGTCCTGAGCGTCAAACCCGAACTAGACCTCCTCCTCCAAACCGGCGACCGCCTCTACATCCCCAAACGCGGCCTAACCGTCCGCGTCCACGGCGAAGTCCTATCCGCCTCTGCCCTGCAATTCCGCGAAGGCAAAGCCCCGCTTGATTACATCCATGAGGCTGGCGGCTTCACCTTCCACGCCGACAAAGACCGCACCTTCGTCTTATATCCGGACGGCAGCGCCCAACCATTGCAAGTCTCCTCATGGAACTACAAAGCCACCTTCATCCCCCCAGGCTCCACCATAGTAGTCCCCCGCGACCCCAAACCCTTCGACTTCATCCAATCCGCCAAAGACGTCAGCCAGATCCTCTCAAACCTAGCCGTCACAACGATCTTCATTAATGATGTGATTGAGGATTAACTCACCAAATAATGTCATCCTGCGGCTTGACCGCAGGATCTCAACGATAAGCAGAAAGATCCCGGATCAAGTCCGGGATGACGCTATAAAAAATTCGTCATTACACGGCTCGTCCGTGTAATCCAGCAAGCCAAAGGAAATACCGTTAAAAAAGCAAACACCCCACGCCGACCTGTCCGCCGAAGCCTTGGCGAAGGTGGAAAGCGCAATAATTTTAACCACAGAGCACACAAAGGGCGCGGAGATTACACGGAGATAAAAGGACAAAAACCTCTGTGTTTTCTTTATGTCCTCCATGCCCTCTGTGGTTAAATCTTCTTCGCCCCCTCGCCCCTTCGTGGTAAATTTTTACCATGGAATCATTTCTCACCACCCTCCACAGCTCCAGCTTCTACGAATTCTCCGCCCTGCTCGTCCTCGCGGCGATCGGCGGGATGATCGGTACACTACTCCGCCAGCCCCTCGTCATCGCCTTCATCATTATCGGCGTGCTTGCGGGGCCAAGCGCCCTTGGCATCATCACCTCGGATAACGAGCTAAACCTCCTCGCCAAACTCGGCATTGCCATCCTGCTCTTCATCGTCGGCCTGAAACTCGATCTCGGCCTGATCAAAAAGCTCGGCGGCACTGCCGCGCTCATCGGCTCGCTACAAATGGCCTTCACCACCGCCATCGGCTTCGCCCTGTGCATCACGCTCGGCATAGATACACAAACATCCCTCCTCATCGGCATATCCCTCGCCTTCTCCTCCACCATCATCATCATCAAAATGCTCTCCGATAAACGAGAGATCGATTCCCTCCACGGTCAAATTGCCCTCGGCGTACTCATCGTCCAAGACCTCGCCGTCGTCCTCGCCATGATCATCCTCGCCACCATCAGCGCCGGATCATCAAGCACAGGAACAGAAACCACCCTCGCCGCCTCCCTCCTGCGCGTTGGCGTATCGAGCATAATCCTCCTCTCCATCCTTGCCCTTTTCATGCGTTTCGCCGCGCAAAAAATCACCCGATTCGCCGCCCAAAACCGCGAGCTCCTCATCTGCTTCGCCATCGCATGGGCAGTCATGCTCGCCGCGCTCTGTGATATGTTGGGGCTAAGCAAAGAACTCGGCGGCCTCCTCGCCGGCATTACCCTCGCCTCCACACCCTATCGCGAAAACATCATCTCCCGCCTCGGCGCGCTGCGCGATTTCCTCCTCCTCTTCTTCTTCATCTCCCTTGGCACGCAAGTCGACATCACCGCCATCCAAGGCGCATTAGCCCCCGCCATCGCCCTCTCCATCTTCGTGCTCATCTTCAAACCCCTCATCATCATGACCCTCGCGGGCTTTATGGGATACCGCAAACGCACCGGCTTCCTCGCCGGAATATCCCTCGCGCAAATCTCCGAATTTTCCATGATCTTCGCCGCCATGGCCTACACCTCCGGCTTCCTCACCCAAGACGCGCTTGGCATCATCACCCTCACCGGAATCATCACCATCCTCACCTCCACCTACCTCCTCACCCTGTCCGAGCATCTCTACCGCATCGCTGAACCCGCCCTTGGCATATTCGAGCGCCGCAAAGCCGTCCGGCAAGAAAAAACCGAAACCCGCAAACTCAAAAAAGACGTCGAGATCATCCTCTTCGGCCTCGGGCGCTACGGTCAATCCATGGCCGAAAGCCT
>JBOEFZ010000099.1:0-7663 GCA_050633165.1 Alphaproteobacteria bacterium
GATTTTGATGCGTATTAGGGCGCGAAATATATGGCTTACGCTATGGGTCGGGATTGCCGCGCTTGCGACGTTCTATGTCGCGGTGGAGGAGATTAGCTGGGGGCAGCATATATTTGAATGGGGCACACCGGATTTTTGGCAACAGGTGAATGACCAAAGCGAGACAAATCTGCACAATACCTCTAGCTGGCTCGATCAAAAGCCACGCGCGATTTTATTGATCGGGGTTATTGTTGGCGGGTTGATTATACCCTTGCTGACACGGATAAAGCCGGAAATTTTGCCGCAAACATTCACGATTATTTATCCATCAGCCATTCTTTCGGTCACGGCGGCACTGGCTTTGTTGGTGAAAATTATTGATAAAGGGCAGGATGCCGCTGACATCGTTTTGCTGAGCCGCGCAAGCGAGGTTGAAGAATTATACCTCTTTTATTTTGTGCTACTATATTTAATCATCCTACGCCGCCGCGTTATGCAGCAATAATGTCGTCCAGCCATTGAGATGCGTGTGATCACGTAAGGTCAGATTTTGCGCCTTATAAGCGGCAATAACATCATCCGCTTGCTCATCCAGAATACCGGATAGAATGATATATCCATTATCATCCAAAACCTTAACCATATCCGCCGCCATTTCTTTGAGCGGGCCCGCAAGGATATTGGCGATGATAAGCTCGTAAGGCGCTTTTTCGTTCACAATCGGCGCATTAAATCCGTTCCCATGCGCGGCAGTGAGGTTGCCTTTGCTGGTCGGGACATGATTGGCCTTTGCATGGCGCGCGGTAACATTTACCGCTTCTTCATCATTATCAACCGCCAAAACCGGCGCTTTCCAAAGCTTCCATGCGGCAATCGCTAAAATCCCGCTGCCCGTCCCCATATCGAGGATATTCCACGGGCAGACGCCTTGCTCATTTATATCCGCCATGGCGTTCAGGCATCCGGCCGTCGTGCCATGCTCGCCCGATCCAAACGCGGTCGCGGCATCAATTTGCAGCGTATAAGCACCCGCAGGGGGCGGCGTTTCATCATGTGATCCGTGGATAAAGAATTCCCCCACGCTAAAGGCCGGGAATTGTTGATAGGAATAAGAAAGCCAGTCACGATCCTCGATCTCCACCTCTTTTATTTCAAGCGGGTCGGGTAAAGCCAAGCCATGCATCTCGGCATTAAGAATAATACGCGCCTTAACCATATCCAGCGCGGGCGCATCATCAAACAACCAATCCGCCGTCCAAGCGGCAGTATTGTCATTATCATCACGGATTGCAGTAAAAGAGGAGGCTTCTATACCTTCGGCAAGCTGCGCAATATTCGATTCTTTAAAGGAAGCAGGAAGGCGCAGTTTAATGGAGGTGAAGCTGATCATAAAATTACAATAACATCACCCCGCGCCATGACGAACAGAATTAATCCTTATCACTATCTGTCGTCAGGTCGACATCCCCTTCGAGACCGTCAAGATCATCACCATCTTCATCCAGATCATCCCCGCCCTCAAGGCTATCAAGGTCAAGATCACCGGCAACTTCGTCTTCCTCATCGCCGTCTTTTTCTTCAACGTCATCAAGGCTCACCGCATCTACGGCTTCGATCTCGCCTTCTTCTTCCACGGCCTCTTTCGCTGTTTTCTCCTCAACCTGCCCTTCAGCCGCCGCCGCGCGACCACGGCGGTTTTTCACCTCAATCTCGCCGGTAAATTCAGCGCCGCAAGACGGGCAGATAATCGGGCGTTTGTTCAAATCGTAAAAACGTGCTCCGCATCCGTTACAAATTCGCTTTAAGCCTCTTGGGTCTGCACTGGCGCTCATTCTTTTATCTCCTGATCAATCAATGAATTTCGTAACCCCGAATTGCCCTATTTTCACCAAGCTGTCAAACGAAAATCTGGGCGCGATCGGGAAAGCACTTGGTGTGCGCTTTATATCATTGTAAGATAAGAAAGTTTTAAGCATTTCCTGCGTACAATAAACATTCACATTATCGTTTTTCGAAAGGGTCAATCCTCATGCAAACATCCGTTGTTATTTGCGGTTTTAAACGCTCCCCCATGCATTTTGCGAATAAGGGTGCCTTGGCGAAGGTCAGGCCCGATGACATGGCGGCGGACGTGGTAAAGGCACTGGTTGCCGAGAGCGGCGTGAATGTCGATGATGTCGAAGATCTTATCATGGGCTGCGCCTTCCCCGAGGCCGAGCAAGGCTTTAATATCGCCAAACTCGTCGTGCAAAATGCCGACCTTCCTGTGACCATTGGCGGCGCGACGGTGAACCGGTTTTGCGGATCATCCATGACGGCGATCCATATGGCGGTCGGCGCGATTAATTCCGGCGCGGGCGATGCGTTTATCTGTGCGGGCGTGGAAAGCATGAGCCGCATCCCCATGGGCGGATTTAACCCGCTCCCCAATCCAAAACTCTTTGAAAAATACCCCGCCGCGTACATTGGTATGGGAGAGACAGCAGAAAATTTAGCCAAAGAATATGAAATCGCGCGGGCGGACCAGGAAGAATTCGCAGTCGCCTCGCACCATAAGGCGGCGGCGGCGGCGAAGGATGGGAAATTCGATGATGAAATTGTACCGATTGGGGATGTGAAGACGGACGGAACAATCCGCCCCGATAGCTCGACCGAAAAACTCGCAACCTTAAAGCCTGCCTTCTTGAGCGATGGCAGCGTGACGGCGGCGACCTCCTCCCCGCTCACCGATGGGTCGGCGGCGGTGTTGGTATGTTCCGAAGAATATGCCGATAAAAACGGCCTACCGAAATTGGCACGGATCAAGAGCATCGCTGTCGCCGGATGCGGCGCGGAAATCATGGGCATCGGCCCTGTTCCGGCAACCGAAAAAGCGTTAGAGCGCGCTGGCCTGAAACTAAGCGATATTGATATTATAGAGCTGAACGAAGCCTTCGCCGCCCAAGGGCTTAGCGTGATTAAGGCGCTCGGCGCGGATATTGATAAGGTAAACTTAGACGGCGGCGCTATCGCCCTCGGCCACCCCTTGGGCACCTCCGGCGCGCGCATCACCGGAAAAGCCGCGAGCCTCCTCGCCCGCGAAGGCGCCAAATACGCCCTCGCCACCATGTGCATCGGCGGCGGGCAGGGTGTGGCAACAGTTCTGGAGGCGATTTAATGGCTGAAATCAAAAAAGTCGCAGTTATTGGATCAGGGGTTATGGGGAGCGGAATTGCTGCCCAGCTAACGAATGCGGGTATTCCGGTTGTTCTTTTGGATATTAAGGTGGAGGGCAAAGATTTGGCCGCCGATGCGGTGGGCAAGATGCTTAAAACCGACCCTGCGCCCTTTATGCGCAAATCCAATGCAAAGATGATCACCTGCGGCACAATCGATGATGACCTCGACCTGATTGCCGATTGTGATTGGATTATCGAAGTTGTGCTGGAGAAGCTCGAGATCAAGCATGCGACCTACGCCAAGATCGAGGCCGCGCGCAAAAAGGGCTCGATCGTATCCTCAAATACGTCCACCATCCCGCTGCATAAACTCATCGAAGGGCAACCCGATAGTTTCGCCAAAGATTTCATGATCACCCATTTCTTCAACCCGCCGCGTTACATGCGCTTGCTGGAGCTTGTTGTGGGTGAAAAAACCGATGCGAAAGCAGCTCAAACCATCCGCGAGATTTGCGATGTCAAACTCGGCAAAGGCGTGGTGCAATGTCATGACACGCCGGGCTTCATCGCCAACCGCCTTGGTGTCTTCTGGCTCACCGCCGGTGTGAATGAATCCATCAAACAAAATGTCCCGATCGAGCTCGCTGATGCGGTGATGAGCAAACCGGTCGGCATTCCCAAAACAGGGGTCTTCGGCCTCATCGATCTTGTCGGGATCGATTTGATGCCCAAACTGAGCGATAGCTTGCTCAGCACCCTACCCAAAGATGACGCCTATCGCGATGTATTCGTGGATCATAAATTCGTTCATGGCATGATCGATGCGGGCTATACGGGGCGCAAAGGCAAGGGTGGTTTTTACCGCCTCAACCCCGACGCGCCAAAGGGCGTGAAGGAAAAGCAAGCCTTGCAAATTAACGCCGATTCATTCGAAGAGGCACAATATGGCGCCTCCATTAAGAAAAAAGCCGCAGCAGATAAGGCCGTTGCGGCGGGGCGCAAAGGCCTTCGCGCCGTTGTTGAAACAGACAGTGCGGGTGGGCGTTATGCATGGGCGGTTTTGCGCGATACGCTGACCTACGCCGCCTCGCTTGTCGGCGAGATTGCAGAAACCATCCATGATATCGATGAGGGGATGAAGCTCGGCTATAACTGGAAAAAAGGCCCGTTCGAGATGATCGACGCGCTCGGCGCGGATTGGTTTGCCGCAAAGCTTGCCGAGGATGGCATCACCGTTCCGAAAATCCTCAAAGATGTTGGAGACGGTACATTCTACAAAATTGAAAATGGCAGTATCCAATTCTTTGGCACCGACGGCAAATACCGTGATGTTGTGCGCCCCGACGGTGTGCTTCTTTTGCGCGATATTAAGCTTTCTTCCGAACCTGTGATGAAAAACGGCTCTGCCTCCGTTTGGGATATCGGGGATGGGGTGTTGTGTTTCGAGAAAACCTCGAAAATGAATACCTTTGATGAGGCGATTTTTGCGCTATTGGTCAAGGCACAAAAGACGATCGAAGGCTCGGACGATTATAAGGCGCTCGTGATTTATAATGAGGCCTCTCATTTCAGCGCAGGGGCTAATCTCGGCCTCGCGATGTTCATGATTAATCTGGCGATGTACCCGCAAGTTGAGGAATTCGTCGCCACTGGACAACGCGTGTTTATGGGCCTGAAATACGCGCCCTTCCCTGTTGTGAGCGCACCATCAGGCATGGCATTGGGCGGTGGATGTGAAATCCTCCTATCCTCCGACGCGGTGCAGGCACATGCCGAAACCTATACCGGCCTTGTCGAGGTTGGCGTTGGCCTGATCCCCGGTTGGGGCGGGTGCAAGGAAATGATATTGCGCTTCCAAGAGCGCGAGAAAGCCGCGCATAGCAAAACGATTGAAACATTCGGACGCGATGCGGTTTGGTTCTCCCCCGATACAACACCCATGGGCGCAACGCGCAAAGCCTTCGAAACCATTGGCGTCGCGACAGTGGCTAAAAGCGCATTCGAGGCCATCGATATCGGCTATTTCCGCGATAGCGACGGCATCAGCATGAACCGCGACCGCTTGCTTTATGATGCCAAGGCGCGCGCATTGAAACTGGCGGATGGCTACGAAACGCCGGAAAAAATAGAAGACATTCGCCTCCCCGGTGCGGGCGGAAAAACCGCACTTGATCTCGCGGTGAGCGATTTACAAAAATCCGGCAAGGCCACCCCCTATGACGGCGTGGTGTCCGAACGCCTCGCCAATGTCCTATCGGGCGGCGATGCGGATTACACGGATATTTTGAGCGAGGATGATTTGCTAAAGCTAGAACTCTCCGAATTCATGCACCTCCTGCACAATGAAGGCACATTTGCACGGATCGAGCATATGTTGACGAAGGGTAAACCGTTGCGGAATTAGGGCCGGATTGCGGATTGACTAAATGCCTAAAATGCCGTCTAATTTTTACGGTTGGTTAATCTCTTATTTACTTCATTTTAAGATACGTAGCGTATTGTAATCATATGTTTTGGAATAAAAAAAATAAAACAAAACAGGAAAACACGGACAAACGGCCTCAAAGTCAGAGTTGTGTGGGGAGAGAGGGCCAGCGACCATTAGGTTCGAATTGCAGTTCTAGTGACAAAATTCGCGCCGAGGCGCTGGCTCATGCCCGTGCCGCCCGTGAAAATCTGGGTGAAGAGACGATCCAGAAAATCACCGAAATCATGAAAAACATGGAAAGTCAGCCAATTCGAAAAGCGCAAAAGCAGCTCGAAAATGTTGATTCCGGCCGTATGTTGGATGAGCTCCGCTGGATGCTGGATAACAAAGATAAGTAAAAAACTCTCCATAAAAACCATCACATTTTAACCTTTTTGCGCTATACTATTAGAAGTAGCATAGAGGAGAGATCATGCCTGTTTACACCCCGCCCGCTGAAAATATCAAATTCATTTTACATGATGTATTAAAGGCCGAAAGCCTTTCGGAATTATCGGGATATGAGGATTTTTCGAGCGATCTCATGGATCAGATTATCGAAGAAGGCGGAAAGATTTGCGAGCAGGTCTTATTCCCCCTCAACCAATCGGGTGACCAAGAAGGGTGCACCTTCAACGATGGTGAGGTCACCACGCCGACAGGGTTTAAAGAGGCATACGACACCTTTGCGGAAGGTGGCTGGTGCGGATTATCCTCCGATCCCGAATATGGCGGGATGGGGATGCCGGTGCTGCTGAACACCGTGATGCAGGAAATGATTTGCTCGGCGAATATGAGCTTTGGCATGTATCCAGGGCTAAGCCAAGGCTGTTACGAGGCGCTGCATACTTTCGGGACGGAGGCGCAAAAGGCGCTCTATCTCCCCAAATTAATCGAAGGGGTGTGGTCGGGGACGATGTGTTTGACCGAACCGCATTGCGGGACTGATCTCGGCCTTATCAAAACCAAGGCCGATCCGGTTGACGGCGAAGAGGGGGCATACTCCATCACTGGCACAAAGATATTCATCTCCGCCGGAGAGCATGATTTAACCGATAATATTATCCATCTGGTGCTGGCAAAATTGCCCGATGCGCCGGAGGGGGCAAAGGGCATATCACTCTTTGTTGTACCCAAATTCCGCACGGATGAGGACGGTAATATTGGTGAACGGAACGGCGCGGCTTGTGGCTCGATCGAACATAAAATGGGCATTCACGGCAACTCTACCTGCGTCATGAATTTCGATGGCGCGTGGGGGCAGCTTGTGGGGGAGCCGCATAAAGGCCTAAAAGCCATGTTCATTATGATGAATGCCGCGCGCCTTGGCGTGGGGATGCAGGGCTTGGGAATTTGCGAGGTGGCGTATCAAAACGGCCTTGCTTATGCCAAGGATCGCTTGCAAATGCGTAGCCTGACGGGGACAAAAGCACCGGAAAAACCCGCTGACCCGATCATCGTCCACCCCGATATCCGCCGCATGTTATTAAAGGCAAAATCCATTACCGAAGGCGGGCGGGCGCTGGCTTACCTGCTTGGCATGAATCTCGATATCGCGAACAAACATGAGGATGAGGCAAAGGCGCAAGAGGCCGATGATCTCGTCGCGCTGCTCACGCCCATCGTGAAGGCCTATATGACCGATATGGGGTATGAGATTGCGACCGATATGCAGCAAGTCTATGGCGGGCATGGCTATATCGCCGAATGGGGGATGGAGCAATATGTCCGCGACGCCCGTATCGCGCAGATTTACGAGGGCACAAACGGGATTCAGGCGCTCGATCTGGTTGGGCGGAAAATGGGCGAGGGCTTCGGGCGCTTGCTCCGCCGTTTCTTCCATCCGGTACAAAAATTTATTGAGGAAAACCAAGCGAATGAGCAGATGCAGGAGTTCGTCTTCCCCCTCGCAAAAGCCTTTGCCAAGCTGCAACAAGCCACCGCGATGACGGCGCAAAAGGGCCTCAAAAACCCCGATGAAGCCGGCGCAGCGAGTGTCGATTACCTACGCCAATTCGCACTGGTCGCACTGGCCTATATGTGGTGTCAAATGGTG
>JBOEFZ010000100.1:0-3232 GCA_050633165.1 Alphaproteobacteria bacterium
ACAACGAAGACGTAAAACGCGTCTATCTGGGCGAAGGCTTTAGACTTTAAAGCTATTTCACCAAACACGATTCATGCTAAAATAAACCCATGAACAAACTCTCCCAATCCCTCGACCTCCGCCAATCACAAAATCTCGTGATGACACCGCAATTGCAGCAAGCAATCAAAATGCTACAGCTCAATAACATGGAACTTGGCGAAATTGTGGAAGAGGAGCTAGAGAAAAACCCCCTCCTCGAAAAGGCCGAAGTCGAACCTGACACGGCGCATAACGAAGATACCGACCGTTCGGTTGAAAAGGATAATATCGAAGAAACCTTCGACGCCGCCAACAATTCCGAACCCAACCACACTCCAGACTCCCATAACGACTTCGACGCCGGATCAAAAATGGCGGAAATAGGCGCAGGCGGCGATAGCAAATTCGAAAGCGGCAGCGCCGAAAGCTTCGAAAACCGCCTCGAGAGCGAAAAATCCCTGCGCGAACATCTCACCGACCAACTCCAAATCGCCTGCAGTGACCCCCGCGACCGCATGATCGGCGGCCTCCTCATCGATCGTCTGGACGAAAGCGGATATCTACGCGAAGACCCCGCCGCCCTCATCGAAACCTTAGGCTGCTCACCCGAACGCCTCGAAAAACTCCTCCGCCTGATGAAGGGCTTCGACCCCGCCGGCATCTTCGCCCGCGACCTCGCCGATTGCCTAGCGATACAGCTCCATGAGCGCGGCCAGCTTGACGGCGCAATGCAAGCCCTCCTCGATAATCTCGAAGAATTAGCCAATTATGACCATAAAAAATTAGCCGAAATCTGCGGCTGTAACGAAACCTACCTCGCCGATATGATCGCGGAAATAAAATCCCTAAACCCCAAACCCGCCGCCGAGTTTGACCACCTCATCGTCCAAACCGCCATCCCCGATGTCATCATGAAACGCCTGCCCAAACATCTCGGCGGTGGCTGGCGCGTAGAGCTTAACACCGACACCCTCCCCCGCGTTCTCGTCAATAACGAATACTACACAACCGTCGCCAAATCCGCCACCAACAAGCAAGACAAAGAATACATCACGACGCAGCTAAACAACGCCAACTGGCTCGTCCGCGCGATGGATCAACGCGCCCAAACCATCCTCAAAGTCGCAGGCGAAATCGTCGAACAACAAGACGCCTTCTTCAATTACGGCATAGAATTCCTAAAGCCCCTAAAACTCGTCGATATCGCCGAGGAGATCGAAATGCACGAAAGCACCGTCTCCCGCGTCACCACCAACAAATATATCGGCACCCCCCGCGGCCTGTTCGAGCTCAAATACTTCTTCTCCACGGCTCTGATAAGCGAAAGCGGCGCATCCCACAGCAGCGAATCCATAAAAGCCCGCATAAAAACCCTAACCGACGAAGAAGATCCAAAGAAAATCCTCTCCGACGACAAAATCGTCGATATATTAAAGAGCGAAAACATAGACATCGCCCGCCGCACCGTCGCCAAATACCGCGAAGCCTTAGGCATAGGCTCCTCCGTCCAACGCCGGAAAATGAAGAAAAACCTTTAACACACCCAATAAATTTAACATAATACTTACCCTCTACCCTTACGATAAAGCATGTCTGGGGCAGAGGGACCAAACGCAATCGGAGATTTTATCGGGTGGTATACCTACCTGCAATCCGGCGAGCCATTTTCCGAATATCGCGGACGCTACCCAAACCTCGCAACCTCCGCCGAAGAAATCCAAAAGATGCTGGATATGACCGGATCGGGCGTAAGCCTCGATGACTATAAAGACATGCTAATCGATGCCAGCTTCACCGCAAAAGACTTCATCACCGCCGCAGGCACAATGACACCCGTGCAATTCATCGATATGTACGAAAACCCCGCGCTCAACCCCGCCCTATCCGCGCTCGGCACACCCGAGGAAATCTACGGTCAGATCAAATCCGGCGACACCGCCGCCCTGCAAAATGCAATCGCTCCACAAATGGATAGATTAAAAGAAGGCCTGAAACAAAACACCCTGACCGAGCTACTCATGATGTTCCCCGGCCTCACCGATAATCGCGGAAACGGCGAGGCGCTATCCGAACTCTTCCGCGATTTCATGCAAAGCGACGGCGAAATCGCCAGCATGATCGCCGAATTCGCCATCGCCTCCGTCATCGAGGTTAGTCAGGATTTCGGCGACCTCATGGCCAAACACGGCGACGAACAAAGCGCACAAGCATGGCGTACCACAATGCAACGCGCCACCAGCATCGCCGCCCAAAAAGAAATGCAACCGGATGTGGATTACTCCTACTCCTACGAACCACCCACACCACGGAACATCCTAACCGATACCTTTAATGCGAAGGCGATGGATACCGTGCAAATAGTTACCAACGATTTAGAAAATGACGCATGGAACATAAAATTAATTGCCCTTAAAGAACTAAGCGAACTGGAACTACAAGGTTTAGAAACTGATCAAGATTACGTTGAAGCTATATACACAAAATTCTTTACCCCCAATGGCAATCTAGAAGAAACACATCAAGACCTCCCTACTGACACGATAAACGCTCTAGAAAACATTGCTCAGTTAAAAAGAATGATAGATACGACCTATAAAACAAGCGCAGATTACGACAAAATTGAAGAACTTGAATCACAAAAAACACAAATTGAACATACATTATCTATGTAATGATTAATCGCCATAACGAAGCTGACAATCCAAAACATCACCGCCGTCTTCTAAACACTCTATATGTGCTTCTAAGCGCTCACCTACATCTTGCATACGCGCAAGCCGTGCTTCGCGTTCATTCGATTTTTGAGGAGAATCAGCAAGCAAAGTCGCAAAAATCTCATCATCATTTAAAACTTGTGCCGGCGTTAAAACTCTACCAATTCCATTACTATTAACCGTTAAAATAGCCCCTGCCTGTGCACCCTCAAACGGTAAAGAAATAATATATTGCGGCTCATGAAACATGCCACCACCCATTTCAAACATTCGCTTCGCAATGGCTTGCGCCCTTAAATGCCCTTCAGAATTGTCTTCAGCATAATAAACAAAACCAACTTTCCCACGCTCAACAGAAAACTCTACCAAAGCATCCAAACTCTCCGCCCGCACATAAACATTATCATTCGCATACGCCGCCGCTCCACCAAACGCTGTGGAAACCGATAATGCTGCTGCAAGGGCTAGTTTTCTCATGCTACGCACTATACATAAGA
>JBOEFZ010000101.1:0-1485 GCA_050633165.1 Alphaproteobacteria bacterium
TGCGCCTTTATTGATGAAGGAGAGCGATCGTGAAGGTGATCATAAACGGGCAGCCTAAGAGCTTTAGCGCGCCGCTTAATTTATATGATATTTTGGAGCAAGAGGATATGATCGGTATGATGATTGCGGTGGCGCAGAACGGGGTTTTTGTACCGAAAGAGGCGTATGGTGAAACGGCGGTTAAGGATGGTGATGATATTGAAATTGTTGCGCCGATGCAGGGGGGGTAAGGGATGAATCTCGCGATTAAAGATGTGATTTTACAATCTCGGTTTTTCCTTGGGACGGCGGGGTATCCTTCGCCGGATGCTTTGGGAAAGGCGATTGAGGCGGCGGCGCCGGGGTTGCTCACCGTGTCTTTGCGGCGGGAGAGTAAGGCCGGTAAGGGGCAGGATTTTTGGAATATTATTAAGGGGTTTGAACTTCCGGTTTTGCCGAATACGGCGGGATGCGCGAGCGCGCAAGAAGCCGTGACGACGGCGCAGATGGCGCGGGAGGTGTTCGGGACGAATTGGATTAAGCTGGAGGTGATTGGGGACGATTATACGCTACAGCCCGATCCGTATCGATTGTTGGAGGCGGCGGAAATTCTTATAAAAGAGGGGTTTGAGGTTTTTCCTTATATGACTGATGATTTGATTTTGGCCAATAGATTGTCGGATTTGGGGTGTGATATTTTGATGCCTTGGGGCGCGCCGATAGGGTCGGGGCGGGGGTTGAATAATCCTTATGCGCTTGAGCTATTGCGGGATCGGTTTGCGGGCAAAACGTTGGTTGTTGATGCGGGGATTGGTGCGCCGTCGCATGCGGCGGCGGCGATGGAGATGGGGTATGATGCGGTTTTGCTGAATACTGCGGTATCAAAGGCGGGGGATCCGGCGGCGATGGCGGGGGCGTTTGCGGGCGCGATTAAGGCGGGGCGCGAGGCATATTTAGCGGGCATCATTGCGCCGCAGGAGAGTGCGAGCGCTTCGACTCCTCTTATCGACAAACCGTTTTGGCATCAGGAAGGGACTTAAGATGATTGATATGATTAGTTTTGCGGATTTGCAGGGGCGGGAGCATGTTATTGTGGATGTGCGCACGGATGCGGAGGTTATGGGAGATCCCATCCCGAATGAGCATGTGATCCATATGGAGGTTTCAACCGTGCCCGCGCGGCATGAGGAATTGCCGAAAGATATATTGCTCGCGTTTGTGTGTGCGGGGAATGTTCGCAGTGTAAAAGCCGCCGAATATCTCGGCGGCCTTGGGTATGAGAATATTATCGTATTGGATAAATTTTCTATTTAACGCGGTCGATGCCTTCTTGGATGAGCTCTTTGGCACGTGCAGCGCCTTCCCAGCCTTTCATTTTTACCCATTTGCCTTTTTCGAGGTCTTTGTAATGGGTGAAAAAATGTTCGATTTGATCGAGGAGGATTTGCGGTAGGTCGCTATATTCTTCGATATTATCAAAGTACGGGTGGGTTTTTGAAACCGGAA
>JBOEFZ010000102.1:0-1902 GCA_050633165.1 Alphaproteobacteria bacterium
TGCCCCCTGCCCGCACTTCGGCGATGAAGTAATCCCCATGGGCATCCTTGCCTATCTCACGCACACGGCAACGTACCTTGCCATCATCAATGAAAAATAAACCGTCCTTTTGAAGCGCGCGGAAAATTTCGGGATGCGGCATGTATACGCGCGATTCGTCGCCGGCCCCGGGGTTTGAGTCGAATCGAATCATCATGCCGCGTTCGGCTATGATTTCGCCGCCTTTGAATGTGCCGATTCGGAGCTTTGGCCCCTGCATATCCGCGACAATCGTTATGGGATGGCCTAGCTCGCCCTCAAGCTCGCGGATGATTTTGAGTTTTGATTCGTGATCATCATGTGTGCCGTGACTGAAATTCAGACGAAAAGCATTCGCGCCCGCCTCAAGCAAAGCTTTGATTTGTTCTTTATTTTCCGAGGCAGGGCCGAGGGTGGCGAGGATTTTTGTTTGTCTGTTCATAAGAAATTATACCATGAAAAGGCGGTATGTCGTAGGCTTTCAATCATGGTTTTTGTATCCTTGAAGCCCGCAACCCGAGCACCCCATATATAGGGTATGATTGTTGAAATTTTATGGCTTTTTGAAAAAAATGCTTGGGGATATGGACGGGGATAAAGGAAATAAAATGCTGATACCGCATCATATTTTTAAAATCAGGCAGGTTTTTAGGAATATGATCGTATTGCCGGATACCACGAGATGTAGTAGCTTATTTTTACTGAAACGCTACAGATTGTGTCTCGCATACAATCGGCATCCCAAAAATAAAATGGTTCGCGAAGGGGTTACATCCTGAAGAGGCGCGGATCTTGTATAAGAAAGTAGGAGTAAAGCTCTATGTTTGACGTTGCGCAAATGGAGCGGGGCAACCGTGTCGAAATTGATCGGTCCCGTGATGAAAATCTAACAAGTTTCGGTATTGCCACTTTGGTAGATCGGTATTTGTTGCCCGAAGAAGAGCCTCAGGATTTGTTTGCGCGGGTGGCAATGTATTACGGCGATAATTCCGAGCATGCGCAGCGTTTGTATGATTATATTTCCAAGCTTTGGTTTATGCCCTCTACCCCTGTCCTGTCCAATGGCGGGACATCGCGCGGTTTGCCAATTTCCTGTTTCTTGAACGAGACGCAAGATAGCCTCGGGGATATTGTTTCCCTTTGGAATGAGAATGTGTGGCTTGCTTCGCTTGGTGGCGGGATCGGGTCTTATTGGGGGAATGTCCGCTCAATCGGCGAGCAAGTTGGCCGCAATGGGAAAACTTCCGGTATTGTACCGTTTATTCGGGTTATGGACAGCTTGACGCTGGCGATTTCGCAAGGTTCGCTTCGTCGTGGCTCTGCGGCGATTTATTTGCCAATCTGGCATCCGGAGATTGAGGAATTTATCGAGATTCGTCGCCCAACCGGTGGCGATCCGAACCGTAAGGCGCTTAACCTGCATCATGGTGTGCTCGTGGATAATAAATTCATGAAGGCGGTTGAGAATGATGAGGAATATGCCCTTCGCTCCCCCAAAGATAACCATGTGGTTGATAAAGTTTCCGCGCGTGATGTCTGGATTCGCCTTCTCACCGCGCGTGTTGAGACGGGCGAGCCTTATATTATTTATATTGATCATGTGAATGATCGAATTCCGGCGCACCATAAAATGGCGGGATTGAATGTGAAGATGTCTAATCTTTGTTCCGAGATCACTTTGCCGACGGGGCGGGATCATTTGGGTAATGACCGGACGGCCGTGTGTTGCTTGTCCTCCCTGAACTTGGAGAAATATGACGAGTGGAAGGATAATCCGCAATTTATCGAAGATATTATGCGCTTTTTGGATAATGTTTTGAGTGACTTTATCGCCAAAGCCCCTGATTCCATGAAACGGGCGAAATATGCCGCGATGCGGGAACG
>JBOEFZ010000103.1:0-4317 GCA_050633165.1 Alphaproteobacteria bacterium
AAAACCTCACGCCCATTAATCGGCTGCACAGGCCTCGCATTCACCGCAAAAACGCTCTGGAACGCGCGTAATTGCTTCTCCGAGAGTTCAATCGGCGTTTTCATCACATAACGCTTCACCCCTTCGGAACATGGCGGAACGCTCAACGACCCCTCATACGCGTAATAGCCAAGCGCCTCAGGCAACAAATCCGCCGGATTCACAACAACGCCCTCAACCACCTTCTGCATCCCCGCTTTAGGTACATTTTGCCAAATCCCCTCAACAACCGGATTATGCGCCCCGATCTTCAGCATCACCGAAACAATCGCCAAGCCGCCCGTATCCGAAACATGCTCGAACTGCGCCTCCATCGGGTATGGCGCGCCGTCAATATAATGCTCGCTCGGCGTATGAAAGCTAACATGATGCAGCCGATAATCCGCATCCCCCGCACTAAACACCCCCGCGCCCGAGGCATCCAACCGCACACCATATCCGGTATTCAAAACCGTAAGCGGCCGCTCGCCATAGCCAAACGCCAAGGCAGGCAACCCCGCCCGCTTGAACTTGTTAATATTAATCGGCGATTGCGCCTGCCCCTCACCACACGCCGTATAAGCCGGATCAAGCCCGCCCCAACGCGCCGCACCCAGCGACCCGAAATACCCCCATTTCGGCTGCTCAAGAACCATATCAGAGGCAGCAACAACGCCACCATCCATCTCCTTCTTCTCCATATCCTGCGCAACATTCCCCGCCATAGCAGGCATAACAACAGACAAAGACAACGCAGCAAGAAGAAGAGACTTTTTCATGACAAACTCCATAATGTGAAAAGATGCAGATACTATGACTCGATTACACACTCCACGCAAGAAACGAAAATTCAATTGTGCTTAGCCGCGCTTCCCTGCTAAAACCCCATCCATGAGCGAGAACAACACCATCCACATCATCGGCGCAGGATTAGCCGGCAGCGAAGCCGCATGGCAAGCCGCCAATATGGGCGCAACCGTCATCCTCCACGAAATGCGCCCCAAACGCGAAACCCCCGCCCATGAAACGGGCAACGCGGCAGAGCTTGTCTGCTCCAACTCCTTCCGCTCGGATGATGACGAGCATAACGCCGTCGGTCTCATCCATTATGAAATGCGCAAACTAAACTCCCTCATCATGCGCGAAGGTGACAAAGCCGCCGTCCCCGCCGGAGGCGCACTAGCCGTCGACCGCCACCAATTCTCCGAAGGGGTAACAAAAGCCCTCCACGATCACCCCAACATCACAATCCGAACCGACGAAATCACGTCAATTCCGGATGATTGGCAAAACACCATCATCGCCACCGGCCCCCTCACCTCCGACGCCCTATCCGCATGGATCAAGGAACAAACCAGCGAAGATGAGCTCTCCTTCTTCGACGCCCTCGCCCCCATCGTCCATACGGACAGCATAAACATGGACGTGGCGTGGTTCCAATCCCGCTATGATAAAGGCACAGGCAAAGATTACATCAACTGCCCCATGACAAAGGATCAATACGAAACCTTCATCACCGAACTCACATCCGCCGAATATGGCCTGTTCAAAGAATGGGAGCTACCGAGCGGCAGCAAATCCCTCGCCGAACAAGAACAAGACACCCCCTATTTCGACGGCTGTATGCCTATCGAGATTATGGCGAGCCGAGGCCCAGAAACCCTACGCTTCGGCCCCATGAAACCCGTCGGCCTTACCAATCCGCACAAGGGCGAAGATGAGCAACCTTACGCAGTGGTTCAACTCCGCCAAGACAACGCGCTCGGCACGCTATACAACATCGTCGGCTTCCAAACCAAAATGAAATGGGGCGAACAAACCCGCGTCTTCCGCACCATCCCCGGCCTGGAAAACGCAGAATTCGCCCGCCTAGGCGGTTTGCATCGCAACACCTTCATAAACTCCCCAAAAATTCTAAACCCTGACTTATCCCTCAAAGGTCGCGACGGCGACCTCGAGCGCCCATGCGCTCGCCCCGCCGGAGGCGCGCCAGCGCCGCGAGGCAACATAAAGCAAACCATAAGGTTTGCAGGACAAATCACCGGCTGCGAAGGCTACATCGAAAGCGCATCCATCGGCCTCATCGCCGGACGCCTCGCCGCCGCAGAACTATTAGGCCAAAACTTCCAAACCCCACCGCTAACAACCGCCCTCGGCGCACTCCTCAACCACGTCACCGGCGGTGCAAACGCCGAAACCTTCCAACCCATGAACGTAAATTTCGGCCTCTTCCCCCTACCCGAAAACCCATTTAAAATCATGCCCAACGGCAAACGCAAAAAACTAAAAGGCCTAGACCGCAAAAAAGCCTACACCACCCGCGCCAAAGCGGATCTGGAAGAATGGATGAAAAACCTTTCAGAACAAAAAGCTGCTTAATTCTCGAATAGTGATTTTTGATGCCACGCATCAAAAATTGTACCGAGCAAGTGCGAGGCGGGCGAAGCCCGAAAAACTAGAAAATGCCAAAGGCATTTTCGTAAAAAGCATCGCTATTTAAAGAAGTTTCTCAACACCCTGCGCAGAATCACTCAAAACCACATCAGACGCATCCGCCAACTGCCCCCGCGCCTCAACCGCCTGCACCAAGGCAACGGCCTCATCGGAAATCTCCACCGCATCGACATCACGCGCGACCTCAACCTCCGAAGGCTTCGCAACTGCTTTGCTAACATTTTTAACTGGCGTAATACCGCCTGAACCACTAACCGGATCAACCATTCCAATACCCTAACGCTTTCAAATATTAGTTTAACATAGCACCAGTTAACATAGTATTACAAGTTTAAAACAACCCGTAAAACCTTAAAAGCAGGCGGCAAAGTATAACGCGGATCAAACACATCATACCCGCATCGCCGCACATGCCCCATATTCACCTCCGCCAGCTTCTGCATCGCCTTAAAAACCCGATGCTCCGCCCGCACGCCACCAACAAACGCCCCCGCACATTCCTCAATAACACCGACCATCCCCTCTTGCAGCTTTCCCCCTCGCCTCGCCGAAGCCTTTGGCGAAGGCGGGTCATAAAGCTGATTAAGCTTCACCCCACGCGCCTCCATCACCGCCTCCGGCAACAGACACCGCCGTTTTTGCGCAAAATAGCCAACAGAGCGCAACACACCCACAAGCCCGTAATTCCCCGCAATCACCGAGAGCGGCTCACCCTCCGCCCCGAGCACCTTCCCCACCATCCGCAGCAAAGGCGTCCCCGTATAATCACAATATTGCAGCAATCCCTCCAACGTCGAAGGCCGCACATCCTCCAAATCAAATTCCCGCGCATAAATCAACGCCTCGAAATCCGCCCGATCCAGATCATGCTCCCGTATGACCTGCGCCAAGCCCTGCAACACCGGAAACTCCAACACCTCACCCGAATACAATTTCCCAATCGCATCCCGCCACCATTGAAGGCGGATCAACCCAAGCTGCGTCTCACTCACCACATCCCGCGTCTTGGCAATCTCACAATGAAACGCAAACAAAGCATACAACGCAGGGCGCAGCCCAGCCGGAGCAAACTGGCACAATAAATACCGATCCGCATCTTGCCCCCTCACCACCTGCTCACAATATGAAATCTCACAAACCATATTTTTTAAAAACCACAGATGAACACGGATGAACACAGATAAAATTTAAAATAAGAAAATCTGTGTTGATCTGTGTCCATCTGTGGTTAAATTCAATACTTAATTTTTTTCAAGGAGACCAAAAACCCATGTCCGCATTCGACCTTCCCGAACTCCCCTACGCCTACGACGCGTTAGATCCATACATGTCCGCCGAGACATTGGAATTCCACCACGACAAACACCACAACGCCTACGTCGTTAAAGGTAACGAAATCATCGCAGGCCTAGACCACATGGGCGATACACTCGAAGAAGTCATCATCACCGCCCACAAACAAGGCGAACAAGGCCTCTTCAACAACGCCGGACAGCATTGGAACCACAAACATTTCTGGAACTGGATGAAGCCAAATGGCGGAGGCTCTATTCCTGGCGAGCTCGAAGCCGCAATTAACGATAGCTTCGGCAGCTTCGACGCCTTCCGCGCCGCATTTATCGAAGCCGGCGTAACACAATTCGGCTCCGGCTGGGCATGGCTCGCCATGAACAGCGAAGGCAAACTAGAAATCCTGAAAACCGCCAACGCCGACAACCCACTCACATCCGGCAAAAGCGCCATCCTAGGCTGCGACGTATGGGAACACTCCTACTACATCGACTACCGCAACGCCCGCCCCAAATACCTCGAAGCGTTTTTAGACAACATGGTAAACTGGGACTA
>JBOEFZ010000104.1:0-3032 GCA_050633165.1 Alphaproteobacteria bacterium
CGCACAACCCCGTCCATGATTGCCTTTACAAAGGATGGCGAACGCCTCGTTGGTCAACCCGCAAAACGTCAGGCCGTCACAAACCCTGAAAACACGCTCTATGCGGTAAAACGCCTGCTCGGTCGTCCTTTTAAGGACAAGCAGGTCCAAGAAATGGCCAAAACCGCCCCCTTCAAAATCATCGAAGGCGATAACGGCGATGCATGGGTTGAGGTGAATGGCGAAAAAATGGCGCCATCCCAAATCTCCGCCATGGTTCTTCAAAAAATGAAAGAAACGGCAGAAGCATATTTGGGCGAAAAAGTGACCAAAGCAGTCGTCACCGTCCCCGCCTATTTCAACGATGCCCAACGCCAAGCCACAAAAGATGCCGGTAAAATCGCGGGTCTAGAGGTTGAGCGCATCATCAACGAACCCACCGCCGCGGCACTTGCCTATGGCCTTGATAAAAAAGACAGCGGCACAATCGTTGTCTATGACCTTGGTGGCGGTACATTTGATGTTTCCGTCCTCGAAGTCGGCGACGGCGTATTCGAAGTCAAATCCACCAATGGTGACACATTCCTTGGCGGTGAAGATTTCGACACACGCATCATCGACTACCTCGCCGATGAGTTCAAAAAATCCGACGGCATTGACCTACGCGAGGACAAACTCGCCCTCCAACGCCTCAAAGAAGCCGCAGAAAAGGCGAAAATCGAGCTTTCATCAACATCACAAACCGAAGTGAACCTTCCGTTCGTAACCGCCGACGCATCCGGCCCGAAACATCTTCAGGTCACAATGAGCCGTGCAAAACTCGAGAGCTTGGTCGAAGACCTCCTCAAACGCTCGCTCGAACCTGTGAAAAAGGCACTCAAAGATGCCGGCGTAAAACCATCCGAAATCGATGATGTAATCTTGGTTGGTGGTATGACCCGCATGCCAAAGGTTATCGAAACGGTCAAAGACTATTTCGGCAAAGAACCGCATAAAGGCGTAAACCCCGACGAAGTCGTTGCCGACGGCGCAGCGATCCAAGGCGGCGTATTACAAGGCGATGTCAAAGACGTCCTCCTTCTCGACGTCACACCGTTGTCCCTCGGCATCGAAACACTTGGCGGCGTATTCACACGCCTCATCGATCGCAACACAACCATCCCGACGAAGAAGTCACAAAGCTTCTCCACCGCCGAGGACAACCAAAACGCGGTCACAATCCGCGTCTTCCAAGGCGAACGGGAAATGGCGGCGGATAACAAGGCACTTGGTCAATTCGACCTCGTCGGCATCCCCCCTGCCCCACGCGGCGTTCCGCAAATCGAAGTCACCTTCGACATCGATGCAAACGGGATCGTCAACGTATCGGCAAAGGATAAGGCGACGAACAAAGAGCAACAAATCCGCATCCAAGCCAGCGGCGGCCTATCCGATGAAGACATCGATCAAATGGTCAAAGACGCCGAAGCCAACGCCGATTCCGATAAGGAAAAGCGCGAAGCAGTCGAAGCCAAGAACCAAGGCGAAAGCATGATCCACGCCACGGAAAAATCCCTCGAAGAGTTCGGCGACGACCTCCCCGAAGAGGACAAAACCGCCGTGACCAACGCGATCGACGCACTAAAAACCGCGCTCGAAACCGACGATTTGGAAGACATCAAGGCCAAAACTGAAACTTTGACCCAAGCCAGCATGAAACTCGGCGAACTTGCCTACCGCAAGGCGCAAGAGGAACAAGCCGGCGAAGGCGAAAGCGACGCCGCCGAAGATGTAAGCGCCAATGACGACGACGTCATCGACGCCGACTTCACCGATGTTGAAGAAGTCGAAGACGAAGACGACAAAAAATCGGCATAATTTAATCTACGCGGAGATGCGAAGAAACGGAGCTTACTTTTCTTACTGCGCCGCAGGCACAATAAAATACGACTTTTCACAATTGAAAAAATGTAGCATCTGCCTGCGGCGCTTCTCTTAAGAGAAAACCTCCGAAACTCCACTCCTCCACGTAAAAAATAAAGAATAAACATGGCAAAAGATTTCTACAAAACCCTCGGCGCCGACAAAGGCGCAAGCGCGGACGAGCTGAAAAAAGCCTACCGCAAACTCGCGATGAAATACCATCCCGACCGCAACAAGGATAACCCCGAGGCCGAAGCAAAATTCAAAGAAATCAACGAAGCCTACGACATCCTAAAAGATGAACAAAAACGCGCGGCCTATGACCAATATGGCTCGGCTGCCTTCGACGGCTCTATGGGCGGCGGTGGCGGCGGCGCAGGATTCGGCGGCATGGGCGGCGGCGGCTTTTCCGACATTTTCGAAGACATGTTCGGCGACTTCATGGGCGGCGGCGGCGCGAGACAACAAGGACGCGGCGGCGCATCGCGCGGCTCAGACCTACAATACACCCTCGAACTTTCCCTCGAAGACGCGTTTAAAGGCAAAGAAGCCACCATCAAAATCCCCGTCAATGAAACCTGCGACAATTGCGACGGCACAGGCGCACAAGAAGGCCAATCCGCCCAAACCTGCTCGACCTGCGACGGCGCGGGACGCGTCCGCCAACAACAAGGCTTCTTCACCATCGAACGCACCTGCCCGACCTGCAACGGCATCGGCAAAATTATCAAAGACCCGTGCCGCGCATGCCACGGCGAAGGACGCGTACAAAAACAAAAATCCCTCAAGATCAAAGTCCCCGCTGGTGTCGATACCGGCCGCCGCATCCGCCTTGGCGGCGAAGGCGAAGCGGGCTTCCGCGGCGGACCAAAGGGCGACCTCTATGTCCTACTCGCCATCAAACCGCATAAATTCTTTAAACGCGACGGCGCAAACCTCTATTGCCGCATCCCGATTCCAATGACCAAAGCCGCCCTTGGCGGCGATGTCGAAGTCCCCACAATCGAAGGCAAAACATCCCAAGTCAAAATCCCCGCCGGCACCCAAACCGGCCAACAATTCCGCCTACGCGGCAAGGGGATGAACCTCCTGCAATCGGACAATCGCGGCGACCTCTTCATCGAAATTTTCGTCGAAACCCCCGTCAATTT
>JBOEFZ010000105.1:0-6251 GCA_050633165.1 Alphaproteobacteria bacterium
CTACTATCACCATTGAGCGTGGATCGGGGTTAAACACCATTGCCGCGCGGTTGGAGGAGATCGGCGCGGTTTCAAACCGCTATCTCTTTATCGGTGGTGTCCGCGTGATGGGCGCGCAAGGGGATTTGAAAGCGGGGGAATATGCCCTGCCCGCCGGCATCACTGCCAAAGCGATTGCCGAGAAGCTCCGCGATCATGATATTATCGGGCGTTTTGTCACGGTGCGTGAGGGGCTTACAAGCTTTGAAGTTGCGCGGCTGCTCAATGGTTTTGAAGGGTTGAGCGGAGAGATTGCCGCCACCCCGCCCGAAGGCTCGCTCCTGCCCGAAACCTATGATTACCAGCTGAATGAGGCGCGCAGCAAAATCATCATCCGCATGTCTCAAGCGATGGAAGAAGCGATTGCCGAGCTATGGCCGCAACGCGCCGAAAATCTGCCCTTTGATACGATTGAGGAGGCCATCACCCTCGCCTCCATCATCGAAAAGGAAACGGCTAAAGCCGATGAGCGCCGCACAGTCGCGGGCGTATTTATCAACCGCCTGCGCAAGGGCATGCCCCTGCAGACCGACCCAACGGTGATTTACGCGATTACAAAGGGGCAGCATAAAAATGACGGCAAAGGCCCGCTCGGGCGGCGTTTATTGCGCAAGGATTTGGCCTATGACTCCCCCTATAACACCTATAAATATTCCGGCCTCCCTCCCGGCCCCATCGCCAATCCGGGAAAGGCTTCCATCGCCGCCGCCCTTAACCCCGCCGCGCATGATTACATCTACTTCGTCGCCGATGGGACAGGCGGTCACGCGTTTGCCAAAACCCTAAAAGAGCACAACGCCAACGCCGCAAAATGGCGGAAAATAAGAAGCCAGCGATAGGTACTTTACACAAAGCGACAGTATGTTTATATGTAATATTATTGCGTATAAAGGAGCTCCTTAGCCATGTCTGAAAAAAATGAATTTAATAGCGATGCATTAAGCCTATTAAACCTCGCATTCAAGTTACATATTGATCGTTTGCAAGAGTCATATGAACGAGCAAAACAAGGCTTAATAGCTGACTTTACTAGAGATAATCCAAATGAAGACTGGGTGAACCATAGGGCAGAAATTTTGTCAGAAATCAAAGCTCAAAACCCTTACGAGGGTGTTAAAATTCCTGATCTAATGCCCATCCTCCAAGAGGGAACGACAGGATACGTCGAAGGAGAAGGTAATAATGCTGTTATATCTCGTGCTCGATACAGTGCGCCACAATATAGAGACCACAAAAGAGAAATTAATAACATTATATCAAGCGCTCGACAGACGTTGAACACTCAGGTTGGGCAAACGTTTTCTCCGGGCAAAATGGCAGCTTTACGAGAAACTCTTTCTGAACAATGGGGCACTCGTTATAATGGGGGGAAGTTTGAATTGATATTACCCTTTGCAACTGGAGTCGAGGAGTATCATGAGACTAGCAACCTAAAAGGTATTTTTGGCCTTGCACATGATGGGCGGGATTTTGTTTTGCAGGGATATACAACAGAGCTTGGTCAACGCCCTTACATCTTGCCGGAGTTCCGTCGTTAACTCACTTCTTCGCAACCAGCGCTTTTAATTCCGCGATATCTTTGCGGAGTCCGGCGATTTCGTCGCGTGCGCGTACGTTATCTTTGCGGCGTTCTGGCCCTATGTAATCGCCGCGCTCATGGATGATGTTCATCGCGTCCACGATAATGCCGATAAAGAGGTTGAGCACGGCAAAGCTGGTGACGATGATGAAGGGGATGAAGAATAGCCACGCATAGGGATATACATCCATCACAGGACGGACGATTTCTTGGCTCCACCCCTCAAGCGTCATGACCTGAAACAATGTATACATACTCGCCGGAATGGATTCGAATTTTTCGGCAATTTCCGCCACCGGATGCGCGCTAAACAATTTTGTCGCGAGCACCGAGCACACATAATAAATCACCAACAATACCGCCATGATCGATGCCATACCGGGGATAGAGTGCAAGAGCGCGGCAATCACCCGCCGCATTGACGGCACGACGGAAACAAGCCGCAGCACCCGCAAAACCCGTAAAGCGCGCAGAACGGCCAAAGGTCCGCTCGCGGGGATGAGGGCAATGCCGACAATCACAAAATCAAACACATTCCATCCGGCGCGGAAGAATGAAAGGCGATAGACAAACAGCTTGAGCAACAGCTCAACCACAAAAATGCCAAGCGCGATTTTATCGAGCATATGGAGCAATGCTCCTTGGCTTTGCATGATGGTGGCGTTTGTCTCCAACCCCAATGTCACCGCGTTAATCAAGATCACCGCCGTGATAAAATGCGAGAATGCCGCGCGCTCGATCAATGCCGCAACGATGCCGCGCAGCCCCTTAAATTCAACGTCTTTTAATGCATTGGGTCTAACCATATTTAATAGGTAGCAAGCCATGCGCCGCGCGCAAGTGTTTTTTGCTTGCTTTCCCCGTCATATTATTAGTATAAACCACGCACTATGTGATGGCTTGGCGAGTACGGCTGCCTCAGCCATCAAAATAATAACCCTTTTAAGGAGACAGCAAATGCCGAAAATGAAAACCAAGTCGGGCGCGAAGAAGCGTTTCCGCGTTACCAGCAGTGGCAAGGTTAAGGTCAAACAGGCCAAAATGCGCCACATGCAAATGAACAAACCAAAATCCATGAAGCGTAAAGCAAAAGGACAAACGACATTGGCGGAGCCCGATGCCCGTAAAGTCTTGGGCTTTTTCCTTCCATATTCACGCAAGAAAAAGAAGAATGCAGCCGAGAAAGCTGCTGCTAAAAACGGAGGAGCTGAATAATGGCACGAGTAAAAGGTGGCCCACGCGCCCACGCAAGACATAGAAAAGTTATCAAAGCCGCAAAAGGTTATTACGGACGTCGCAAGAGCTGTTTCCGCACCGCGGTGCAGGCTGTTGAAAAAGCCGGTCAGTACGCTTACCGCGACCGCCGCGTTAAGAAACGTGATTTCCGCAAATTGTGGATCCAGCGTATCAATGCGGCTGCTCGTTTGCATGATCTCACATATTCAACATTCATGAATGGTGTGAAATTGGCTGGCCTCGAATTGGACCGCAAGGCACTTTCCGAAATCGCCATCCACGATGAAAAAGGCTTTGCAGCAATTGCGAAAACAGCAGCGGATGCATTGGCTAAGCAAGCGAAAGCGGCTTAAGCTTATCTAAGCGTCATCCCGCGACTTGATCGCGGGCTCTCATCGCTAAGTAAGTAGACCCTGTGCTCAAGCCACAGGGTGACGAAGAGAAAGAATTTAAAAACGGCCTTCCAATACGGGGCCGTTTTTTGTGTGGGGTGTATCCAGTTGGGTTAGCCCCTAATAGCTTGAAAGTAATTTTTTAAACGTATTTTCCACGACGTTAGATTATATTGAAAATTAAAAATACTTTACATTCTCTCAAATTTCGCTATAACTCACTTGCAAATTAACCGCCCACGTAAGAGCGAAAGTTTGCAAAATGCCAAAAATCAAAGACCCCACAAAAATCCGCGAAGCCCTAACATTCGATGACGTATTGCTCGTCCCCGGCGCATCCGAGGTGCAGCCGAATGAAGTTGATACGGCAACAAAGCTCACCAAAAAAATCAGCCTGCAAATCCCGATCCTCTCGGCGGCAATGGATACGGTAACCGAAAGCGCCATGGCAATCGCAATGGCGCAGGCCGGCGGGCTCGGTATCTTGCACCGGAATATGGAGATCGAGGCGCAGGTCGCCGAGGTCCGCAAAGTAAAGCGCTTTGAATCCGGCATGGTCGTTGACCCCATCACAATTACACCGGATGCCACGTTGGAAGAGGCGCTCGGCGTGATGCAGCAAAACCGCATTTCCGGCATTCCGGTGACAGAGGCAAACGGGACGCTTGTCGGTATCCTGACCAACCGCGATGTACGCTTTGCCGATAACCCCGCGCAGCCGATCCGCGAGCTGATGACAGCTGAAAATCTAATCAAGGTTTATAACACCGTTGATATGCCAGAGGCGAAGAAGCTGCTGCATAAAAACCGGATCGAGAAATTGCTGATCGTTGATGATAACGAAAAATGTATCGGCCTTGTGACGGTGAAGGATATGGAAAAATCCCAAACCTTCCCCAATGCGACAAAGGATGAGCAAGGATCTCTGCGCGTTGGTGCGGCCGTGGGAACGGGCGCGGTGAACGGTGTTGAGCGTGCCTTGGCGATGGCGGCGGCGGGGCTTGACCTTGTTGTTGTCGATACCGCGCATGGACATTCCAAGGGCGTGATCGAAACGGTTCGAACCATTCGTCAAAACGCACCGGCAAGCTTGCAAATCATGGCGGGGAATATCGCCACGGGTGATGCGGCAAAGGCGCTCATCGACGCGGGCGCGGATGCGGTGAAGGTCGGGATTGGCCCTGGTTCAATCTGTACCACGCGCGTTGTTGCGGGCGTTGGTGTGCCGCAATTAACCGCGATTATGGATGTCGCCGCCGTGTGTGCGAAGAAGGGCATTCCCGTGATCGCCGATGGCGGCATCAAATATTCCGGTGATTTCGCCAAAGCCATCGCCGCCGGCGCAGATGCCGCGATGATGGGCGGTGTGTTTGCCGGAACTGACGAAGCCCCGGGCGAGGTTATCCTGTATCAAGGCCGCTCCTACAAATCCTATCGCGGCATGGGCAGTGTTGGCGCAATGGTTAAAGGCTCCGCCGATCGCTATTTCCAAGGCGGTGTAACGCAGAGCAACAAACTCGTCCCCGAAGGGATCGAAGGGCGCGTCCCTTACAAAGGCCCGATCAGCACGGTTGTCCATCAAATGGTCGGCGGCCTTCGCGCCTCCATGGGCTATACCGGCGCAAAAACCGTCGCCGATATGAAGGATGACGCCGAATTCGTCCGTATGACCGGCGCCGGATTTAAGGAATCCCACGTGCATGATGTGACAATCACGAGAGAAGCGCCAAATTACCGGACGGAGAGTTAATCTACCTTTTTCATCATTGCGAGGTGGCGATAAATAAAACTTCGTGACCTCCGCGTCTCCGTGGTTTAAAAACGCGCTCTTGTTGCTTTCTCTTACGATTTCAGTAGGCGCGAGCGACGACGAGTAGTATACCTGCTTCAGGATGCGAACAACGCACTGAAATCGTAAAAGAAAGTAACAAGATGAAACCAGCAGCCCGTATCCAAGCCACCATTGATGTCCTCACCCGTATTGAGGAGAACACGCGCGTTCCGATGGATAGTGCGATTGGCGATTATATGCGCCAACGGCGCTATATCGGCTCAAAAGATCGAGCGAATATTGCTGAACGCTGCTATCACATGGCGCGGGCCTATGCGCGTTTGGGTTGGTGGCTTACGAAATTCGAGGCGGCGGATACACCGCGCAACCGTATCCTGTTTTGGCTTCTTTTGGCCGAGGTAAAGGGCGAGGATGGGCGGATCGAGAAATATATCACCGACCTTTTCGATGGCACAAAATATAGCCCCGAGCCACTCACCCCGCAAGAATTGCATTATATCAAGCTTGTCCGCCAAGGAAACATGATTGGCGGTGGGCTTGATCATGCCGATATGAGTGAGGCCATACGCAGCGAAGTGCCGGAGAAATACGAGGCGCAGCTTCGTGCCTATTTCGGCAAGGATTTTGCGGTCGAGATGGCGGCGATGCTACGGACCGCTACGCTGGATTTGCGGGTAAATACGCATTTGATCGATCGTGAAAATGCGCAAAAATCACTCAATAAAGACGATGTTGAAACCGATTTGGGAACATATGCGGAGACCGCGCTGCGCTGCGTCGAGAAGGCGTTTATCTCCCGTACCAAGGCCTTTACCAAGGGTTGGGTCGAGATCCAAGATGAAGGATCGCAGCTGATTGCCGAGCTTTGCGGCGCTCAGCCAGGGATGCAGGTGCTTGATTATTGCGCGGGCGCAGGGGGCAAGACCCTCGCGCTGGGCGCGGCGATGAAGTGTAAGGGGCGGATTGTCGCGATGGATAATGATTCCCGCCGCCTGCAAAAAGGACGCGATCGTTACAAAAAGGCACGGATCGCCGATATTGTCGAGGTACGTAGCCTTGAGGATGAAAAGAACCGCAAATGGGTCAAGCGGCAAAAAGGCAAGTTTGATATCGTCCTCACCGATGTCCCATGTACCGGAACGGGAACATGGCGGCGCAACCCCGACATGCGCTGGCGGCAATTTGGGCCGGTTTTGGAGGAATTGCTGGTCAC
>JBOEFZ010000106.1:0-6541 GCA_050633165.1 Alphaproteobacteria bacterium
TTCTTCGGCGTAACACCACCAACCATATTCGTCCCATACGCAATCGCTTGCTCACTATGAAACGTTCCTTGCGCGCCAGTAAAACCCTGGCAAATCACTTTTGTATCTTTATTAACGAGTACTGACATCTCTAATCCTTTGTCGTTTTGAATCTTGTTTTCAAGGTATAACGATTTTGCACCGCAATTCAAACCCCAAATCTATATCAAATCCCGTCTTTCTTTAGCAAAATCTTTACATTTTTCATATCTAATAAAACCCAAAGGAAGCACACATCTAAAAACATAAAAAATGGCCAACAAAACACAAACAGGATTAACCCAAGAGGCAAAACGAACCTTCGCGCCCAAAACTTCGCTACACCCCGTTGCCCGCCCTACATCGATCACATCATCACAGATAAAAGATGCATGGAATATATCCGCCTACGCAGGTCTCGACCAAACCCAAATCCACGACGGAGACTTTAAATTTGATGCCGCCAGCCTCGCCGGATTAATCTCCCCCCTCGATTTACCTCTTTATCAAGATGCGCCACCCAAAGCAGATGCAAATCCACAAACCCACAAACCCACCATAACACCGCCAGATGACTTAGGCCTCGCCACACAAATCACCGAAGCCCTCACCGGATACAACGCCGTATTTCTCGCCCAAAAAGCCTTCGTAGAAAGCACCCACGGCAAAAATATGGGCAAGCCCAGCGGCTTTGTCTACGGCTACTACCAATTCTCCCAAGTTGCCACCCACGAAGGGATAGAGCAACTCATGAAACTCCCCGCCGCCGACATTATCGCGCATCTTGTCCCCGACATCAAAAAACTGCACGATGGCAACCTCGACTCCGCAACAGAAAAAGCCCTCTTGGATAAAGTCCGAACAGATCCGCTCGCCGCATCCCTCATAAACGCCGGATACAACATCCGCTACACCAAGCAATACGCCGCCGAACTCACCGGTCCCGTGAGCTACCTCATCCATTTCGGTGGCCCGGGTAACGGCAAAAGATTGATCGAAGGCTACAAAGACAACCCCGAGACGCTCGGCGTTGCCCTCCTAAGAAGCGGAGAAAATTCAAACATACTAAGCAAGGCCGCCAACCGAAACATCTTCTACCATGACGGCGACACAAACAGCCCCCGAACAATCGGCGAAATCGTCAGCTTCCTCGAACATGAAAAAGGATTCGGCAACCACATCATCTACGAACCGGTTACCACGCAAGATTTAGAAGATTTCGACATCACCCAATGGTCAGGAACGCAATACTCCGCCATCACACCGCCCCCTGCCTTGGATCTAGCAAACCCACAAGGGTAAGAGCAAAACCGATTTAAGCCGCAACCGCCTGCTGCGTTGCCGCGACAACCTTACTCGCCGCATCTTCCAAATCATCCGCAGAAATAATCGGCAAACCGGAGCCCGCCATCAATTCCTTACCCTTGGCAACATTCGTCCCCTCAAGGCGCACCACAAGCGGAACCTGCAAATCAACTTCCTTCGCCGCCGCAATAACGCCTTCGGCAATCACATCACATTTCATGATCCCGCCAAAGATATTGACCAAAATCCCCTGAACATTCGGATCGGAAAGAATAATCTTGAACGCCGTCGTCACACGCTCCGCCGTCGCGCCACCACCAACATCAAGGAAATTCGCCGGCTCACCGCCCTTAAGCTTGATAATATCCATCGTCGACATCGCCAACCCCGCACCATTAACCATACAACCAATATTGCCATCCAAACGCACATAAGACAGCTCGTTATCCGCCGCAATCTTCTCGTTCTCGTCTTCCTCTGTCTCATCACGAAGCGCCGCAACATCGGCATGGCGATAAAGCGCATTCCCATCAAAGCTCATCTTCGCATCCAGCGCCATAACCTCATCACCAACCGTAATCAGCGGGTTAATCTCAACAATCTCGGCATCCAATTCCATGTAGCATTTATACAAATTCGCAAACAATTCCTTCGCACTATCCGCCTTCGCACCCGTTAGCTCCAAACCGGCCGCCAACGCATCACCATCCGCATCGGTAAAGCCCGCCACAGGGTCAATCGCAACATTGATAATCTTCTCCGGGTTACTCTCCGCAACCTCTTCAATATCCATCCCGCCTTCGGTAGATACCAAAAACCCAACCTTGCTTTGCCCACGGTCAAGCACAACAGAAAGGTAATATTCCTTATCAATATCAACACCATCGGTCACATAAAGACGCTGAACTTCCTTACCCTCTTCACCCGTCTGCTTCGTCACCAAAACATTCCCAAGCATCGCCTCGGACGCCGCACGAACATCATCAATCGACTTACAAAGGCGAACACCGCCCTTATCATCCGCCGCATCCTTAAAATGCCCCGCACCACGGCCACCCGCATGAATCTGCGCCTTAACAACAAACAAAGTCGTCCCGCTCGCCGCCAACGTTTCCGCTGCCTTAACCGCCTCATCAACGCTCAACGCCGCAATCCCATCGGGCACAGCAACGCCATATTTCTTCAACAATTCTTTGGCTTGGTATTCATGAATATTCATCGGGTAAAATCTTTCGCTCACAGTGGTAAATGAATCTTATATCAAAGGTTTAGCCGCACCGCAGCATCATGACAACCCCAAAACCACCCTCTTCCTTAAGAAAATATTAATCTTTTTTATGTATTTTAAGTGCATAACTACAAAAAGTAGATAAACCGCAGATAACAGCGGATTTAAAGAATAACTTAAGCGTAAAGAAGGTGTATCATGGCTCTGGATTTCGGAGCAGAGTTAGAGGAAATCAAGGTCAATGACGGCAAATTCGCCTTCTCCGGCACAGCTGCCGATTTCCTACGCGAAATGGCCATCCGCAGCGGCAACGCCGGCGGCCACAGCGGAACCGAAGCCACCGACAATTCCAAAAACCCAAGATACGCCCAAACAAAAAAAGCCCAAAAAGCTGCCGAAACACGCGCTATACTAGATGCCACCAACGGCACATACAACTTCACAGGCTTCATCAACAACAACTGGACACCAGAGGCGGAAGCCGCCCAACAAAACTTCTTACAAATACTTCTAAACCCCAACGGCACACGCGAACAAGAGCTAGACGCCGCCCTCAATCTCTTTGAGGAAATGAACAAAATCGCCAACAAAGACCCAGAATTTATGGCAATGTCACCAGAAGAAAGGGAATTCTACCTGAGAAATACCTTCGAAGAAAAGCTCATCGAAACCTTAGAAAAAGCAGGCGTTAAAGATCCTCAAGCTGAAGCAGATGCAATCTTCACAGATATTTCAAACGATCCAGAAAGAGCTGCACGGTATGTGCAGATACAGCTAGAGACTATATCCTCAACCAAGTTAGCCAAAAACGCTGCCTTTAGTATCTCCCATGCCATAGAATTAACGGAGGCTGAAAAAGACACTCTCGTCATCAGCCTTGACTACGGGTACAACGGTTCAAATACATTCTTGGAAGTTTACGCAGGCACTGCCATTACAGCAGATGGAAAAGGTGTAATAAACGACGGGGTTAACGACCTACAATACTACACCATTAATCCGGATGGCACGTTCAGTCCATTTCCACTAGAATACGCAATATCATCAAGTCCGGGACATGAAGCTGAACTTGCAAACCAAATCAAACAATCTGGATTCGAATTTAACGATTTTTCAGATGAAACACGCCAATATCTCGCTGCAGAATTTAATGTCACATCCTTGGAACAAATATACACAGCCCTCCAAGAATCTGAAAACAACTATTTAAAGTGGGCAATCATGCCCGATGAAAATTTCATTCAAATTGTTGGTAGCTATGCCCTTCCCACGCGCATTCAAGAACAACAAGCACAAGGGCAAGTCTTTGCAAATGACCAAGGCCTTCAAGACCTTCTTAGTACGGACAGAGAAGCCATTATCGAAGCTCAACATGAAGCTATACAAGCACTAAAAAACAGAGTCTCAGATTTAAACGAGTTAGCTCAGAATCCAATTTATGCCGCCGTTTTCAACTATCAAATCAACGATCTCAACGACCAAATCACCGCAATGGAAACACAGCTCGCAGAGTATCAAGCGGCAATAGCAAGCGTTGCAGCCGCACAACAAGCAAAAGAAGAAGCCGCAAAAGCCCTCAACACCGAAGCCGAATTACAAGCAGAACTAAACCCTGATTTCGTTGATCCAGTACATCTGGATGGAGGGTTTGGCAGGAACGGCGTACCCAGCATGGTCATGACCGATGCAATGAGACTAGCGGAACTTGAGGAAGGTTTCATAGCAAAAGCAGACGCAAGAGACGCAGCGGCAGAGCGTCTAGAAGAAGCCAGAGAAGCACTTGCAGACACCGCTGACGCAGTTGACGCCGACACCGACGCCCTCACACCCAAACCAAGCGACGTTGCAGCATTCTTAACAGACAACAAAATGGCAATCGCAGACGTTTTAAAAAGCCTTGAAATCACATCTCCAAACTCACCAATATCCGAGGCCGAGCTGAGAATGGTCTTAGAAGACATGCCCGGCTACCACGCGGGCTTAGCAACCGCAGCCGTATCCTTAATCGCAAAAGATAACAGCCTTCCTGCAATTGCTTTGGAAGACAATACTCCCTCCCCTCTCAACACCCAATTCGCCGCAGCGGTCACAACGCCCGAACCGACACCGCAGCCAGAAGCAGCACCAAAACCCGACACACCAGCCCCCGCCATAACAATGGGCGCAGCTATGGGGGTGTAGATGGCATTTCGTTTTGACCCGAAAACCTTCAACCGCGCAGCAAAACGCGCAGGAGAGGCGCACTCACCGCTTCTCTCCAATCCCGATGACGCCTTCCAAGAAGGCGCATGGGATATCGCAACCATCCTTATGGCATTCCTATCCGCCTATACCGCGCAAGGCCTAGAACCCGCAATGGACGCCATGCGCTTCGCCAGCTTCACCGACCCGAGCAAGAGCGTCTCAAATACATTCAGGCGCATCGCCGCCGACGCGCTCAAAGACAGGGACCTTACCGCCGCTTACAAAACCTCAATCCGTGAATATATCGACCACAGCAGCACGCTCGCCGCCATTGCAGGAACAGGATTAGAGCAACACGAAATGGCAACAAAATTGGTCTTGGGCATCATCGGCGTAAGCGGGAACGAAATCCTCGACCCGCAAACCGCGCTCAACAAAATCGGCATCGACCGCCTCGCCGCGTTCTTCGACAATCCCAATCCAACGCCGGAACAGCTCGACGCCCTTATGACGCATCTCAAAACCGAATTCCCGAACCTCGAAAACTCGACAATCTCCAACCTGCCAAGCATTCTACGCGCCGGAGCGGGGGATTATAGCCCCGTCGCCGAATTCAACGCACCGTCCGTCTAACCGAGCAAATCCTCAACCGCCGCACGTTCCTCACGCAGCTCGGCATCCGTTGCATCCATGCGCGTACGGGAAAATTCGTTTATCTCCAAGCCCTGCACAATCTGATACTTCCCATCCTTACACGTCACCGGATAACCATAGATCACGCCCTTCTCAATCCCGTATGATCCATCGGACGGCACAGCCATAGAAACCCAATCCCCCGCCGGAGTCCCCAGCGCCCAATCACGCATATGATCCACCGCCGCCGAAGCTGCCGAAGCCGCGCTCGACGCGCCACGCGCCTTAATAATCGCCGCGCCGCGTTGCTGCACTGTTGGAATAAATTCATCCGCATACCAATCTTGATCAACCTGATCAATCGCCGCCGCGCCCTTTACGCTCGCCTCATGTATATCCGGATATTGTGTCGCGCTATGATTACCCCAAATCGTCATCTTGGTAATATCGGTCGAATGCGCCCCCGTCTTCTCCGCCAATTGCGAAATCGCACGGTTATGATCCAGACGCACCATCGCGGTAAAACACTCACGCGGCAAATCAGGCGCATTTTCCATCGCAATCATCGCATTCGTATTCGCCGGATTTCCAACCACAAGAACCTTAACATCCCGCGAGGCATGATCATTCAGCGCCTTACCCTGCGGCCCGAAAATTCCGCCATTGGCCGAAAGCAAATCCTTACGCTCCATCCCGTCTTTACGCGGCATCGATCCAACCAACAACGCATAATCAACATCCTTAAACGCCACAGCCAAATCATCCGTCGCAACAATCCCGTGAAGCAGTGGAAACGCACAATCATTCAATTCCATCACCACACCATTGAGTGCACCCAGCGCAGGCGTAATCTCCAATAAATGCAAAATCACCGGCTGATCCGGCCCCAACATCGCACCACTCGCGATACGAATAAGAAGGGAATATCCGATCTGCCCTGCGGCTCCGGTAACGGCGACTCTGACTGGTGGTTTCATGATGGGGCTCTCCTTGGTTTGTTTTGATTCTGTATGAGAAGGGTAAACCACGAATAGACACAAATAAACACGAATTTTGCAAGAGCGGTCATCCTGCGACTTGATCGCAGGATCTGCCTACGCATCAACGAGATCCTGTGGTCAAGCCACAGGATGACATAACAGAAAAAACCCAAAAATATTTTTTCACGCTTAA
>JBOEFZ010000107.1:0-1376 GCA_050633165.1 Alphaproteobacteria bacterium
CATAAAGCTCCCGATCATTCATGATCTGATCAAAAGATGCCCCCTCAAAACGCTTTAAATACATCGCCTGACGCTCGCGAATTTGCGCTTGGGAATCCGATAACTCCTTATACTGCGTATACCCGCCGATCCCTTGCGTCGCACCGGACAATGTCGGCCACGCCGGATAAATCACAAAATACCACGCCGACCAAACACAGCAGATAATAAACACCCAAACCCACCAACGCGGCAAAGGGTTATTCAGCTCCTTAAGGCCATCCCACTCATGCCCTGTGGTTTCAACACCGGACACCTCATCAATTTCTTTTTTCTTATCGTCGCTCATTCGTCATTCTCCATTAACGGAATATCACCAAATTTTTTGTAAACAGATTTCCCACCGGGGCGGTAAGTCCAAATCGCAACCACACAAAAGAACACGAAAAAGAACAAAAGCCCAATCAAACCAAAGTCAGGGTTAGCAAAATATTCTTTCATCATTCCCCTCCCTGAGCCTGACCAAGGGCCTCGATATTTTTGGCCGATTCAAAATCCACCATAGTGCCCAGCACCTGCAAGTAAGCAATCAACGCATCCATCTCGGAAATCATGTTCGGTTGCCCGTCAAAATCACGCGCATTAACATTCTCGTCATACCGTTCCTGCAAACCGCTAATATCCGTCCGGCTCTCGCCCAAGGCCTGAGCCTCTGCATCCTTAACCGCCATCTCGATGGCTTCATCACTATACGGCACTCCCACAAACTTCAACGTCTTCAAATGCTTCCCAAGATCATGGATCTTCGCACCTTTTTTGAGCAGAAATTCATAAGACGGCATAATCGATTCCGGCACCATGTCACGTGGTTCCGACATATGGGCAACATGCCACGCATCGGAATATTTCCCGCCAACACGTGCCAAATCCGGCCCGGTCCGTTTTGACCCCCAAAGGAACGGATGATCATACATGCTCTCCGCCGCCAAAGAATAATGCCCATACCGCACAACCTCATCCCGCAAAGGACGAATTTGTTGTGAATGACACGACATGCAATTCTCACGCACATAGATATTCTGCCCAGCCAATTCAAGCGGCGTCAACGGGCGAACCCCTTCCACCGGCTCAATCACCGTTTCCTTACGAAATAGCGGTATAATTTCAATGATGCCGCCAATAGACACAACAACAATCACCAAGACCAACAGTAAAATCGCATTCTTCTCTAAATGCTCGTGTTTATTCCAGCTCATGCTGACACTCCTTCAACTTTTGTAAGATTTTGTTCTTTCTGATTAACGTCACCGCGAATTGTGCGCCAGAAATTATAAGTCATAATCAACGCCCCACTCAGGTAAAGCACACCGCCCATAACACGGATCGCATAGAACGGC
>JBOEFZ010000108.1:0-3626 GCA_050633165.1 Alphaproteobacteria bacterium
AAAATAACGCTCTGCAAGTGAATCACAATCACCGCGCTTTGATAACCAATTTATGAGTACGCTACCTAAACGGTGCAACAGCCAACAGCACGACCAAAATCAGCAGAGAGCTTGAAAGCCCTTCTGCCGCGCCCATTGGTGGGCTGACATTGAATGCGAACTCTAGCCATTAAGGCTTCGAAAATCGACCGCACCTGTCCTCAGCTATCGCAAAGATCACCGTCGAAGGGTGGTAGGTGCCATACTCGGACATAACGCGCCGCACCTCATCGTTCCTTAGAGCGATGCTTTGCGCTGACTTGTAATACCAGTCATTTAGGCAGTTCGCGACGTCAGGAGCTATTTGTGAGGCTATAACACCAATCATTCCTACTGACGTTTGAATGTAACCGTCTTGAGAAGTCTTGTCCCACGTCAAAAAATCCGCCGCTGTCGTTCCCGCCTCAGATTTTTGTGGACAAGTTGCTGCCGCTATCAGGATTGCCATTGCGCCAACCACGTCACGTAAGTGTATCATATTTCATCCTTTCTGGACGCCCTGATTTTGGGGCGCGTTTGCAGCGAATGATCCGCGCAAATCCCCGTATTCCCTAGCTTCCTGTTTACGTCAGTTTCAAATTCCCGTAAAGACTTGTCTCGTCCAAAAATCATCGTTTGTGGTCGCCCACCATGCCCCGCCGTATCGGCAATATCCGCGTCTCAACCCGCGCCCAACTTACCGACCGCCAGACCAAAGCGCTTGAAGCGGAATGCGATGCGTTGCGCATCGAGCATGTTTCAGCGGTCGCAGCCGCACGCCCTGTGTTTGAAGCTGTAATAGCGGAATTGAGCGAAGGTGACACTTTCGTTGTCCTCGATCTTGACCGCGCATTTCGTAGTTCGATTGATGCCATGCTAACCGCCGATGCCCTGCGCGGGCGTGGGGTTAAAATGCGCATCCTCTCCCTGCCAATCGACACAACAACGGCAGAAGGCGAGTTGTTTTATACAATGGTTGCGGCTTTCGCGAATTTCGAACGCCGGATTATCTCACGTAGGACAAAAGAAGGGCTGGAAGCCGCAAAACGGCGCGGCGTCGTGCTTGGTCGCCGGTGCATCCTATCACCTGAACAAGTCCGCGCAGCGCATCGAAAGCTCACCAGCGGTGCAACTTATGCCGAACTCGCTGCTACGCTCGGCGTTTCCCGACAAACCCTGCAACGCGCCTTTCAGCGCCACGGCCTGACCTACCCAATCCCGCAACAACAGAAAGGAGCATCATGACCAGAGCCACAAACGACATAACCGAAACCGAACTTTTCCGCCTAACCTGCGCCTACATCGCAATACGTGATCCGGCAATTCGGGCAGAGTTTTTGAGGAGCATTGAGGCGTGGGCGGTGGATCAGTGGGATTGTGGTGATGTGTCGAAATAGCCCTACCACCCACATGGGAAAAAACTTTGATGTAGGGTGAGGCCGTGCGGTGTGGGGCGGTCGTATTCTGGCTCCCTATAAAGCAAAGAATACGACCGCATGCGCGTAAGCGCATATTTCCCTTGATTAATTTTCGAAACCGAGTCATGTTCCCTTTTTGTTCTTGTTTGAGTGAAAGGAGAACACCACCCCCAACAGCACAGACAGGAGATCAATATGAAGCAGGCGGGCAACCATCGCTATCCCACTCTCACTCTCGACACCGAGCGCTATCAGGCCATGCTCGATGCGCCGGATTTGAGCGATGCGCAAAAGCGCGAACTGATCGAAACGCTGTGGCAGGTGGTGGTGGGGTTCATTGATCTGAACGTCGAAATCCGCACCACGGATGAAGGCGTTGGCGAAAGCTGTGGAAAACTCCCTAAACCCGCGCAAGCCACGACATACCATGCGCCACCTGTGGTAAAATCATGCATTCCCTTGATGAAGAGCGGCTTTGTCGACGCCACGCAAGACGCGGCAAACACGCCAATTGAACAAACGAACAATCGGGAGGCCTCATGAGCAAAAACACCATTCAAAAAGCTGTCATCTACACCCGCGTCTCAGGCGCAAAACAGGTGCGTGAAGGCGATGGCCTTGCCTCTCAGGAAACCCGTTGCCGCGAATATTGCACCTATAAGGATTATGACGTCGTTGAGGTTTTCTCCGACGATATGTCCGGCAAGTTTGAGCGCCGCCCTGCGATGGATCGCATGCTTGCCTTCTTACGGCTCAACCCCAAAGGCAGCCACGCCGTTGTTATCGACGATATCAGCCGCTTTGCCCGCAACGTGCAGGCGCATATCAAGCTGCGTGAGACCTTGGCGGAGGCTGGCGGTATCTTGGAAAGCCCCTCCATCGAGTTTGGCGAAGACAGCGACTCCCGCCTTGTCGAACACATGCTGGCATCCGTCGCGCAGCATCAGCGCGAAAAGAACGCCGAGCAAACCTCAAACCGCATGAAGGGGCGGATGATGAATGGCTATGCTGTGTTCTCGGCGCCGATGGGGTATGCGTACAAAAAGACCAAAACCCACGGCAAACTTCTCACCCGCGATGAACCCGTGGCCTCCATCATCCAAGAAGGATTAGAAGGGTATGCATCGGGGCGATTTACAACACAGGTCGAATTGCGCCGTTTCTTTGAAGAACAGCCCGCGTTCCCCAAATGCTTGCCCAACGGTAAAATCCGCCAACAACGGGTGAGTGATTTGCTCAAACGTATCATCTATGCGGGCTATATCGAACACGCCGCTTGGGGCGTTACACGGCGCAAAGGACATCATGAGCCGATCATCTCGCTCGAGACCTATGAGCGCATCCAAGCCCGCAAAAATGCCCGCCCCGTCGCGCCGAAACGTGCGGATATTCATGCGGACTTCCCTCTGCGTGGAGCGGTTGCCTGTGGCTGTTGCGACAAGCCTATGACCTCCTGCTGGTCTCGCAGCGGGACTGGCAAGCTGTATCCCTATTTCTTCTGCAACAACCGCGCTTGCGATGCCTACCGCAAGAACATTCGCGCCGAGAAAATCGACACAGGGTTTGAGGGCATTTTGCGCGCCCTGACACCAAGCCGCCAATTGCTCAACATCGCGATTGAAATGCTTAAGGATGCGTTCGGACAGAAGGCGGGGCAAATTGCGCATGTACAAGCGGAACTGAGACGCCAGATCAAAGCCTTGGACAAACAACAAGACGCGGTACTGACTCGCTTGGTGGAAACAACGAATGCCAAAGTCGCAGCTGCCTTGGAAACAAAAATAGCCCAACTGGAAGACAAAAAGCTGATTGCACAAGAAAAACTGGCAAATTCCGCAAAACCACGCGATGCCAAGCCCCATGATTTCGAACTTTTACGTCGTTTCCTGTCAAACCCTTGGGATATCTACAAAAACGGCACGCTCACCATGAAGAAAACCATCCTGAAACTCGCCTTCACAGCCCCACTGAGCTTTGATCGAAACACAGGCTTTCGAACTCCGCAAACCTCTGTAATCTTTGAGTTTTTAGAAACGCTCACAGCAAAATGTGAAATGGTGCGGCTGGAGGGACTTGAACCCCCGCGTCACTTCGTGACGCTACTTTTTTAAAAGTGTGGGGCTTCTGCGTCCGGGACTTGCTTGGGGAGGGGGGTGTTTTCACATTTTTAATGGTGCGGCTGGAGGGACT
>JBOEFZ010000109.1:0-8127 GCA_050633165.1 Alphaproteobacteria bacterium
CCTTCGCTTCCTTCAACGGTATCGTCGAGGAAGTGGACGAAGAAAAATCCAAACTCAAAGTCTCCGTCTCCATCTTCGGCCGCTCCACACCGGTCGAATTGGAATACGCGCAGGTTGAGAAGGTGTAATTTTTACATAATTATAATATTGACTTTATCAGCATTTTGCGCGATAAAATCATCATGAAAATGCAAGACCCTATTTTTGGCCTTTTGGGCGAATTTGCAAATGCTGTGGATCTGGAGACTTCTGCTGATGGTCGCTTTGTGTGCGTAACAACAGAATCAGGCAATCAAATCTTTATTGCGGACATAGTATTTTCTAAAATGGCACTGGTTAACGACCGTATTGCGAGTAACGTGAGGAAAGAAAATCCTTACGCACCTTATGCATCAGCCACAGCACAAAGCCTCAAAATAGCTTTTATTGATATGTCTACAATAATGCGTATGGAACAATGGCGTACTAAAGTAGGTTCCGAAGCTGTTCCAACCCCAGCCATCCTTGCTGCTGAATAAAACCCTTGCATTCCCCGCCAACCTTCCCTATAAACCCCGTAATTCTGTGGAAAGCCGTCTATGCGCATAAGTCCATGCATGGAGCTGCACCACGGAGGATGTTCCTGCTTTAAAGCCACAAGGTGAGAAGCAAGCGGACAAATCAAAGTATTTTGTGCCGAAAGGCCAAGCTTTTGAGAACCGGCGCGCAGCGTACATTAAGTACGTGAGCACCGGAAGCGCAAAAAGCTTGGTCTTGCAGGCCAAAAGACAAAGATTTGGTTCGCGTCATTTATGAAAGGAAAATATAATGGCTAAAAAAGTATCGGGGTTTATTAACCTGACAATCCCGGGTGGCGCTGCCAACCCGTCTCCGCCTGTTGGTCCGGCTTTGGGTCAACATGGTGTTAACATCATGGAATTCTGTAAGGCGTTTAACGCGAAAACAGATGACAGCAAGGGTATTCCAATCCCCGTTGTGATCACTGTTTTCGAAGACCGTTCCTTCGAATTTATCACAAAAACACCGCCTGCTAGCTATTTCATCAAGCAAGCAACGAAGCAGAAAAAAGGCTCCGGCGCACCGGGACGTGAGATTGTCGCAACAATCCGCACATCTCAGCTCAAAGAAATCGCAGAAAAGAAAATGGAAGACCTCAATGCAAATGACATTGATGCTGCCATTAAAATCATTGCCGGATCGGCTCGATCCATGGGCATCGACGTGGTGGAGGATTAAGACATGCCAAAGCAAACAAAAAACAACAAAGCGATCGCGGAAAAACTAGACCGTAATTTGTTCTATTCGTTGGACGATGCGATCAAAATCTTAAAAGACTCTGCAAAATTGCGCAAATTCGATGAATCAATCGAAATCGCAATGAATCTCAATGTTGACCCACGCCACGCCGATCAAAATGTTCGCGGCATGGTAAGCCTCCCCAATGGAACAGGCGCAAAGGTCACCGTTGCAGTATTCGCAAAAGACGATAAAGCTGAAGCCGCAAAAGCAGCCGGCGCAGACATCGTTGGTGCAGAAGACCTCGTGCAAAAGATCAAAGACGGCGACGTCACATTTGATCGCTGTATCGCTACACCCGATATGATGGGTATGGTCGGTCAGGTTGCTAAAATCCTCGGGCCAAAAGGTTTAATGCCGAACCCGAAACTTGGCACAGTGACACCGAATGTCGAGCAAGCTGTGAAAGATGCCAAAGGCGGCGCAATCGAATTCCGCGCTGAAAAAGCCGGTATCGTACATGCCGGTGTCGGCAAAGCCTCTTTCGACGACGCAAAACTCGCCGAAAACATCAAGGCCTTCTACGACGCCATCCAAAAAGCCCGCCCAACAGGCGCAAAAGGGACATACATCGCAAAAGTATCCCTAAGCTCCTCCATGGGCCCGGGTATCAAATTGGATACTGAAAGCTTAGCGGCTTAAATAAATACTTGACGGGCTGACGATTACCGTTTAATTGTCAGCCCGAAATTAAGAAATACCTGTCCGAGACTGTTGGCATATAATCAAGCCCAACATAGATGAGTAAGAGAACGGCGCATAACACGCGCATGATCTTATTTTACGGATAGGCGACCTGCATGGGTCGCTTTTTTATTGGGTAAAACGAACAGTTTTAAAAAGGAACAAGATTATGGGCATGAGCCGCGCACAAAAAGAAGTTGAAATCGCCGCATTGGGTGAGCGTTTCGCAAATGATGAATCGATTGTGGTGACGCATTATGACGGCCTAACGGTTAAAGAATTGCAAGAATTCCGTGGCAATCTTCGTCAAGAAGGCGCGTCCTTTAAGGTTACAAAAAACTCTCTCGCGAAAATCGCACTTAAGGGCACAAAATTCGAAGGGATTGCAAATCTTTTCACCGGCCCGGTCGGTATCGCAACATCCCCTGATCCCGTCGCAGCAGCAAAGGTCACGCAAAAATTTGCAAAAGGGAATGACAAGTTAAAAATCCTCGGCGGCGCACTTGGTGCCGAAATCTTGGATGTTAAGGGTATTGAGGCGCTGGCGAAAATGCCAAGCCTTGATGAAGTCCGTGCAACAATCGCTGCGCTTATTATGGCGCCGGCACGCAATATCGCTTCCGTAGTGAAAACTCCGGCATCGAAGGTTGCGGGTGCAGTAAAGGCGGCGGGCGAAAAAGCGCAAGCGTAAACGTAAACACCATTATTATTTAAAACTCGAAAGGAAATTAAAATGGCAGCAAATGTAGCAAAAATAGCAGAAGAAATCGTTGGTCTTACTTTGATGGAAGCCACCGAACTTACAAACATCCTTAAGGATGAGTACGGCATCGAAGCCGCAGCAGCAGCAGTAGCAGCAGCACCAGCAGCAGCAAACGATGGCGGCGCAGCAGAAGAGAAATCTGACTTCGACGTTATCCTTGAAGCAGCAGGCGGAAACAAAATCGCCGTGATTAAAGAAGTTCGTGCAATCACAGGTCTTGGCCTCAAAGAAGCTAAAGAGCTTGTTGAAGCAGGCGGAAAAGCCGTTAAAGAAGGCGCAGCAAAAGACGAAGCAGAAGAAATCAAAGGCAAGCTTGAAGCTGCCGGCGCAACTGTTGCTTTGAAGTAATGCATCGCTGAATAAGCGTTAAATAATCTAAGAGAGTGCCGTCCGTGGAAAGCGGGCGGCACTTTTTTTGCATTAGTGGTTGACATCCCGCCACACTTGCGCGATAAGCAGTCAAACTTTTTTCTAGAAGAATAAAGGCGTTACGATTTATGTTCGGACTTTACAAGACTTTTTGCTGGCTAAAAAATTCACCAAAGCACGCAGAATCTCAGGGTAAAGTAAGCCAATAACCACATCGGGCAATGACCTTAATACGGGGTCGTGGCTGACGTGGTTTTTGTGTTTGGAGTAATCCGAAGGGCCGAATCATAAAAACGCACGAAAAAGTTAAGAGCGAAAAATAGGATAAGAAAACATGAGCGCACAAGCTTCTCACGATAAAACACCTCCCGCAAATAGCATCGAAAGCTTCACAGGTCGCAAACGCGTCCGCCGGAATTTCGGTAAAATCGACGAAGTCGCGAAAATGCCGAACCTGATCGAGGTTCAACGCCAATCCTACGAACTATTCCTGCAGGCCGACACGCCCGCGAATGATCGCCTTGCCCAGGGTCTTGAAGAAGTTTTCGCAACCGTATTCCCGATCAAGGATTTCTCTGACAAGGCCGAGATCGATTTCGTAAGTTACGAGCTTGAAGATCCAAAATACGACACCGAAGAATGTCAAACACGCGGCATGACCTATGCTGCGCCTCTGCGCGTTACCTTGCGCCTCTCCGTATTTGACGTGGACGAAGATACCGGCCTCCGCTCTATCCGTGATATCAAAGAGCAAGATGTTTACATGGTTGATATGCCATTGATGACCGGTAACGGGACATTCATCGTGAACGGAACCGAGCGTGTTATCGTATCGCAAATGCATCGCTCTCCTGGTGTGTTCTTTGATCATGATAACGGTAAAACACACGTTAGCGGTAAATACCTCTTCTCATCCCGTGTTATCCCTTACCGTGGCTCATGGCTTGATTTTGAATTCGATGCGAAAGACCACATGTATGTCCGCATCGACCGCCGTCGTAAATTGCCGCTCACAACCTTTATGCGCGCGCTCGATTCCGACGAAACTGTTGCGTACCGCAAAGAATGCGAAGAAAACGACGTTGATGTTGATCCGTTGATGGTTCAAGGAATGAGCAACGAAGAAATCTTGGGTACATTTTACGAAACCGTTTCCTATAAAAAGGACAAAAAGGGCTGGAAAACACCATTCGATGGTGAAAAGCTCCGCGGCGTAAAGCTCACCGCTGACCTTGTAGATGCCAAAACCGGTGATGTAATCGCCGAAGAAGGTACGAAAATCACACCACGCAAGGCGAAGAAATTCGTTGAAGATGGTCTTAAGGATATCTTGGTGCAAGCTGAGCAGCTCATCGCGCAATATCTTGCAACTGATATCATTAACCCCGAAACGGGCGAAGTGATTTTCGAGGCCGGTCATGAAATCACCGAAGAAGATCTTGCAAAAATCGAAGAGCTTAACATCAAAGACTTGCCTGTTTTGGGTATTGATCACCTTAATGTTGGCGCATATGTCCGCAACACAATGGAAATCGATAAATGTGATACACGCGAAGAAGCGTTGATCGATATCTACCGTGTCATGCGTCCGGGTGAGCCACCAACAGTTGAATCCGCCGAAGCCCTTTTCGATTCCCTCTTCTTCGATGCGGAGCGTTATGACCTCTCCGCCGTTGGTCGCGTGAAAATGAATGCCCGCCTTGACCTTAAGGCCGATGATCAATTCCGTATCCTTGAAAAGGCCGACATCATCGCAATCTTGAAATACCTCCATGACCTTAAGGACGGTAAGGGTGAGGTTGATGATATTGATAACCTTGGGAATCGTCGCGTGCGTTCCGTGGGTGAATTGATGGAAAACCAAATGCGCATTGGCCTCCTTCGTATGGAGCGCGCAATCCGCGAGCGTATGTCTTCCGTCGAAATCGACACATACATGCCGCATGATTTGATCAATTCAAAACCTGCGCAAGCCTCCGTCCGCGAATTCTTTGGTAGCTCACAGCTATCTCAGTTCATGGACCAAACAAACCCACTTTCCGAGATTACGCATAAACGTCGTCTCTCCGCGCTTGGGCCGGGTGGTCTTACGCGTGAGCGTGCAGGTTTTGAGGTGCGTGACGTTCATCCAACCCATTACGGTCGTATCTGTCCGATTGAAACACCCGAAGGGCCGAATATTGGTCTTATCAACTCGCTCGCGACATTCGCGCGTGTAAACCAGTATGGTTTCATCGAATCCCCCTACCGCAAAGTTGAAAACGGCAAGGTAACACCCGAAGTTATCTACATGTCCGCCATGGAAGAGGCGCGCTACACAATTGCGCAGGCTAACTCCGAACTAACGGACAAGGGCGCATTCGCCAACGACCTGATCCAGTGTCGTGAGGCGGGTGAAAACTTGATGGCAACATCCGAGCAAATCGACTTCATGGATGTTTCGCCAAAGCAGATGGTATCTGTTGCGGCATCCCTCATCCCGTTCCTTGAAAACGATGATGCGAACCGCGCGCTTATGGGTTCAAACATGATGCGTCAGGCTGTTCCATTGGTCAAAGCACAAGCCCCAATCGTCGGAACGGGTATGGAAGCCACAGTCGCCCGTGACTCTGGCGCTGCTGTATCCGCCCGTCGTGCCGGTAAGGTCACAAAGGTCGATGCAACCCGCGTGGTTGTTCAGGCGACCGAAGACCTTAACCCTGGTGAGCCGGTTGTCGATATCTATAAACTCGCGAAATTCCAACGCTCTAACCAATCCACCTGTATCACGCAAAAACCACTCGTGAAGAATGGTGATATGGTTCGTGCGGGCGACATCATTGCCGATGGTCCGTCCACACAATTGGGTGAGCTTGCGCTTGGTCGTAACATCCGCGTGGCCTTCATGCCTTGGAACGGCTACAACTTCGAGGATTCCATCCTCGTGAATGAGCGTATCGTGCGCGACGATGTCTTCACTTCGATCCATATCGAAGAATTCGAAGTCATGGCACGTGATACAAAGCTCGGCACCGAAGAAATCACGCGCGATATTCCAAATGTCGGCGAAGAAGCGCTTAAGCATCTCGACGAAGCCGGTATCGTGCATGTCGGCGCGGAAATCGCACCGGGTGACATCATGATCGGTAAGGTCACACCAAAAGGCGAAAGCCCGATGACGCCGGAAGAAAAACTCCTCCGCGCGATCTTCGGTGAAAAAGCCGCCGATGTGAAAGATACCTCCCTACGCCTCCCACCGGGTACGGTTGGTACAGTCGTTGACGTTCGCGTCTTTAACCGTCGCGGCGTTGATAAAGATGCTCGTGCCCTCTCAATCGAGGCCGAGGAAATCGAACGTCTTGCAAAAGACCGTGATGATGAGCGTCGTATCTTGGAAGATGGCTTCTACGGTCACTTAACCGACACACTTGTTGGTAATACAGTTGCTAGCGCGCCAAAAGACACAAAGCTCAAAAAAGGTGACAAAATCACCAAAGCCGCTCTCGAAGCGATCGAAAAGCGCGGCCTCTTGCGTCAAATCGCCATCGAGAATGAAAAACGCATGGCCGAAATCGAAGCCATGGGCGAAACATTCGACGGCGCGGTTGATAACATTAAAGAGCGTTTCGAAAACAAAGTCGAAAAACTCCAGCGCGGTGACGAACTTGCGCCAGGTGTAATGAAGATGGTCAAAGTCTTCGTTGCCGTAAAACGCAAAATGCAGCCCGGTGATAAAATGGCGGGTCGCCATGGTAACAAAGGGGTTATCTCCAAAGTTATCCCGCAAGAAGACATGCCATACACCGAAGACGGCGCGCCCGTTGACATCGTGCTCAACCCGCTTGGTGTTCCATCCCGTATGAATGTCGGGCAGATCTTGGAAACGCACCTCGGCTGGGCTTCGGCGCGTATGGGTGAGCAAATCGGCGAAATGATCGACGCGTTCAAATCCAAAAAAGCCTTGGAAGACGCAGAGAAAAAGCAACTCCTCGCTAAACTCAACGATGCCTATGGCGAAGATGAGTATAAAAACAAAATCCTCAAACTCGACGATAAAGAGCTTTTGGAAATGGCGAATAACCTGCGTGATGGTGTGCCAATGGCAACCCCAGTCTTCGATGGTGCGAACGAGGAAAATATCTCCGAGCTTCTCGAAAAAGCAGGCTTGGAAAGCTCCGGTCAAATGCGCCTCATCGATGGCCGTACGGGTGAATATTTCGCCCGTCCGGTTACGGTTGGATATATGTATGTCCTCAAACTCCACCACCTCGTGGACGACAAAATCCACGCGCGGAGCATTGGGCCATACTCACTCGTTACGCAACAACCATTGGGTGGTAAAGCCCAGTTCGGTGGACAGCGCTTCGGGGAAATGGAAGTCTGGGCGCTCCAAGCTTATGGTGCGGCCTACACGCTCCAAGAAATGCTCACGGTTAAATCCGATGACGTCGCCGGACGCTCAAAAGTCTACGAGTCAATCGTCCGCGGCGAAGACAATTTCGAAATCGGCATCCCCGAAAGCTTTAACGTCCTAACCAAAGAACTAAAAGCCCTCGGCCTCAATGTCGACCTCAAGCAGAGCGGGGGGAATGGTTAAATGTTGACGATTAAAGCAACGAAACAATTAGCCCCTGCTTTAGGTGTTTACGATTTTGATCGTGAAGCTGATCTTATTACTAACAATTTTAATCTCAATGTTCATGCTGTTGGGGTTGGGAACGGTGAAAGACCAAATCCATATGCACATGTGGATCTTGAGGCGGGAAGCATTCGATGTGAAGCCACGTTTGAAGGGCAAGCGGCGGCTGACAGATGTATTGAATTACTCCGTGCGGATGGCTGGGAAAACGCACAATATCACTTAGCGGCATAGCTATTATAAGAAAGAATTAAAAAAGGAAGCGCAAAATGAACGAACTCATGAACCTCTTTGGTCAGCCAACTGGCCCATCAAGCTTTGACAGCATTCGCATTTCGATTGCGAGCCCTGAGCAAATGCGCAGCTGGTCATTCGGTGAAGTTAAAAAGCCGGAAAC
>JBOEFZ010000110.1:0-1539 GCA_050633165.1 Alphaproteobacteria bacterium
GGCTATGGCCACGACTATTACTTCATCGCCACCCATATGGACGACCACATCAAACACCATGCGGCTGTGCTGAGTGGCAAAAAGTAAAAACCTCGATACCCGACGATCTTGATCAATAGTCCGAGTTCAAAATCACCTCACTAACATCACTGACAACTCGACTAAAAAAATCTGTGATAGCACGCTCGGCTGAATCGGTTACCTGCGCCAGATTATGTACGTCCAAATCGTTGAATGGTATCCGGTCTGAGAGTAGTCTTGACCAAACAGGCGCCAAAGTTCTCACATTCAACTCAACATCACTCTTTAGCAGAGCTTCAAACACATGCTCACGTGCCACTTGCGTCCCAGGCCCCAAAACAATTCGTACACCAATAGAATTGGTCTCTCTTTGCGCTTCTAGGTACATAACTCGGCCAGACTGGGATTGATCAGAAGTCAGCATTCCATCCATCTCATCCCAGTCGATCACACCAAACCGTAGAAATGCACTCGTGCAATTGTCACAGACGACCCGCAAGCCTGTACCTTCAGAAATCGCTTTCGCAATATCTTCGCGCCGATCAGAAACCGCCCCAAACACATTACCAATTCCCTCTTCCGGTCGCCGATCCATAAGAAACTCCAAAGCTTCCCGATGTTGCGACCAAAGCTCGGCTGCCAAAGACTCTAATTTTTCATCCACCAAATGATGTCTCCTTGTCATATCGATATACGCGCTGAGCTGGTTATGCCCGGCTGCGCCGCCTTCATCCGCTTCGGCAAATTCTGCCAGAGCATCGACCACATCACATAACCCCAATGACACCCAATCGTTTTGAACGCTATCGTTTGGGGCCTCACCCGTCTTTGTCAGAAACACGAAACCGTGCCTCCAATCGGGCCATTTTTCTCGCACAGATTTGGTATATCTACTAAGCTGATCGCCATGCTCGCCAGCATCAATTTTGAGCTCAATTGCGATAACCGTCTTTTTGCTCGGAATCTCAATGAGCACATCTATATTTTTCCACTCCCGAAACACACGTGCCTCATCCCAGCTAGACGTGTGTACTTCGAGCGGAGAAGCAATTGGCTGCACGCCAGTCGAACACCGAGCGAGTGCCATTAAAAACGCTTTTAAGCACCCACTTCCGAAGCCGTGCGGTCGATTTGGGTCAAGAATATAAGATAAGAAATATCCATGTCGTATTTCTTGGCGCACCATACCAGTTGCCTCGAATGGGCAGAAACGCTCAAACGATTTATTCAAGTCTGCGAAGTCAGAAGACTCAATCACCAACTTCTCGATAAACGCTTCGACTGAACTCATGAGCACCCCTTTACACTAACACGAACATTTTCTTATAGTGGCGAAGGAACGCCAGCAACTTTTAATTGAAATCCTCAGACAGTACGTCATCACCCCGCGCCAAACAACTTCATCGCCACAGGGTTCATCTCATATGTTGACAAGTCCGGCAGGCTGCCAGCGGTCTCTTTCGCCGCCGCAATCACGCTATCAATATCCGCGTCCGTCATCGCGCCATTGATAAACAT
>JBOEFZ010000111.1:0-4033 GCA_050633165.1 Alphaproteobacteria bacterium
TTGGCGACGCCCATGACGTTGTAGTTCGGCATGACTTTTTCCGCGCCGTAATAGGAGAGCGTGACGGCGCTGCCGCCCTCTTTCATCAAATCTTTTGCGCGGCGCATGACGGAGGTGAAGGAATAGCACGAGATATGCATGGACATCAGAAAATTGTCGAGGGTTGTATCGACGTAGCGCCCTTGGAGTTCATTTTTATCCGAGTAGGCGATGGCGTGGATGACGAAATCAAGCTCGCCCCATTTTTCCTTTAGGACATCAAACACATTGTCCAGATCGGATTCGTTTGTGACATCGCAATCGATGAGGATGTCAGAACCGATGCTTTCGGCGAGGGGTTTTACGCGTTTGCCGAATGCGTCGCCTTGGTAGGTGAAGGCCATTTCCGCGCCTTGTTCATGCAGGGCTTTGGCCATGCCCCAGGCGATGGATTTTTCGTTGGCGACCCCCATGACGAGGCCTTTTTTTCCGTTCATTAATCCTGTCATGGTTTAGTCCTCGTACTTTGAAACGGCGAGCGTGCAGTTTGTGCCGCCGAAGCCGAAAGAGTTTGAAATGAGTGTTTGGTGCGCGACGTCATCGACGCGGGATGTGGCGATGGGCATGCCTTTTGCGCCTTCGTCCATGTCTTCGACATTGATGGATGGGCAAACGAAGTTGTTTTGGAGCATGAGGAGGCAGTAGATGGCTTCCTGTACGCCTGTACCGCCCAAGGAATGTCCGGTCATGGATTTTGTAGCGCTGATATGGGGCATGTCTTGGCTCAATGGGTCGAAGACTTCGCGGATCGCGTTTAGCTCGGTTATATCGCCGACGGGTGTTGAGGTGCCGTGGGTGTTGATATAGGTGACGGGCGTTTTGATTGTGCTAATGGCTTGTTTCATGCAGCGCACTGCGCCTTCGCCGCTTGGCGCGACCATATCCGCGCCGTCGGAGGTTGCGCCGTAGCCGGTGATTTCGCCGTAGATTTTTGCGCCACGTGCTCTTGCATGCTCCAATTCCTCAAGCACGAGGATGCCGCCGCCGCCGGAGATGACGAAGCCATCGCGGTTTGCGTCGTAAGCGCGGGCTGCGCGTTCTGGCGTGTCGTTATATTTGGAGGACATTGCGCCCATCGCGTCGAAAAGTACAGAGAGCGTCCAATCCAGCTCCTCCCCGCCGCCGGCGAACATGACGTCTTGTTTGCCCCATTGGATTTGCTCTGCCGCCGCGCCGATGCAGTGGGCGGAGGTGGAGCAAGCGGAGGATATTGAGTAATTCACGCCTTTGATTTCGAAATTTGTGGCGGCGGTGGCGGATGTGGTGGAGCACATGGCCTTTGGCACAGCGAATGGCCCTACCCGCTTTGGGCCTTTTTCACGGGTGATATCGGCGGCGGCGACTTGGGCGCGGGTTGACGGCCCGCCAGAGCCGACGATGATTCCGGTGCGCTCGTTTGAGACATCGGATTTTTCCAAGCCTGCATCGGCGATGGCTTGTTCCATGGAAAGATGGGTGTAAGCGGCAGCGTCGCCCATAAAACGGAAAAGGCGTTTGTCGATGGAGGCCGCTAAATCGATGTCAGGCTTACCGTGGACTTGACTACGAAAGCCTAGCTCCACATATTCCGGCGCAGCGCTAATGCCTGACTTACCTTCTTTGAGGCTAACAAGGACTTCATCTTGGTTATTTCCAATACAGGAAACAATTCCAATTCCGGTTATTACAACTCTTCTCATAATTTTCTCTCTTTCGTCATTGCACGCTTTATGCGTGCAATCCAGTCTCTCCATCTTGATGGATTACACGGACAAGCCGTGTAATGACGTATTTACTAATCTTCTTTCTTAGAGTTATCAAACAAGCCAACCTTCATATCGGTGACTTCGAATGCGGTTTTACCGTCGACCTCAACATGTCCATCGGCGACGCCCATGACGAGGCGGCGGTTGATGAAGCGTTTGACGTTGACGGTGTATTTTACGAGTTTAGCCGTGGGCAGGATTTGCTCGGTGAGTTTGACCTCGCCCACGCCGAGCGCACGGCCAGAGCCTTTCGCCCCTGTCCAGCCCATCCAAAAGCCCGTAAGTTGCCACAACGCATCCAGCCCCAAGCAGCCCGGCATGACCGGATCGCCCTTAAAATGGCAATCGAAGAACCAGAGGTCGGGAGTGATATCGAGCTCAGCAATAATTTGGCCTTTACCGTGCTCACCGCCCTCTTCCGCAACATGGGTGATGCGGTCGAACATCAGCATGTTGGGCAATGGTAATTGCGCATTGCCGGGGCCAAACATTGTGCCCTCGCCGCAGGTCAGGATTTCTTCGTAAGTGTAGCTGGATTTTTGTTCGAAACTCATGTGAAGCCTTTAATCATTTTAATGTCTTAATGATTTATAAGGGCTTCAAAGAAGGGACGCAAGAAAAGTTGGCATGTATTAACAATTAATACGAGAGCGGCTAATACGAAACTGCTTCATGCGTCATGCAGACGGATTTATAGGTCTCCGTCATTGCCGCCATGGCAAGCGGCTTTGCGATGGCTGGCTCTATCTCCGGCACTTCGCCACCCGAGGCAACGGCGATCATACGTCCGGCGGCCTTGGCGCAGCAGACGGCTTCTACATAATCATTTTCAATCCCCAAAGCATCGAAGAAGGCTTCGCAATATGGCTCGATCCCGAAGATGAGTTCGATCGGCGCGTTTACGGGCGTATCATTTGCCGCCAAACCAAAACGCCAGTCAGAGCCGGCAGGAACGCCAAGGCGTACGGCTTCTTGGGTCATGACATGGACGATTTTATCGAGATTTTCGGGAACATCGATTCCTTTGAATATTTCGCATACTTCGGAATTTAAGGATATGGCGAGCCTGCGCCCTGATACCGCCGATAGCGAAGCAATGCATTCCGCCAGCCCCCAGCCCTCGCCCGCGACTTTGCGTTCAATTACAACGTCGCATAATTCCTGCGCGGCGATTTCGAAAACCATCGCGCGGTAGGTACATTCGGTGAGGAGGCGAAGGGTTTCTTCGCGTGGTTGCCCATCTTCTTCCCATGCGAGCATGACATTGTGGAAGATTGTGATCATAAGGTCATGGAATTCATACGCGCAATCGAGCCAATCTTCGAAGAAAGCCCGAGCAGCGGCGCGGCCAACCTCGGTTTCCGTGTCGACAATATTGGCGGGCGGGATGGATTCGTGGGATATCGGGCCACTCACCGGATCACACCCCAAAAGATGCGACAATTTCGTTAGCCCCGCCATCATGGCCTCATCCGGCTTTTCAAATACAAGGTAGGTTTCCACCAACACGCCGGCCATATGCTGAATCGCGAGCATGGAATCAAAGCCGCGCTCGTCATCTTGGGCGAGAGCAATAAGGTCCTTATATAGCCGTGCACCCATGTCGGGTTTATTGGTTAGTGCAAACATATATTTCTTCGTGAATTATCCGGACATTGTACAATGTGGATAAGTATGAGGATAAATTGTGGATACGCGCTGAATCATGCGCGTTTTTTAAGAGTAATCGAATTTGATTCTGCGTACAAGCTTGGAGGCGAAAATAAAATTGGTGATGAGCGAAATTTTTAGGGTTTTATTTCTCAATAATTTCCTTTTCGTAAACACCCCATAGATTCTCTTTACCCGTCCACCCCTTATACCCCGAGGCATCGACATAGCACCAATCGATCGTGCACTCCTTGATACGGCTGATGACGCGGGGTTGTAGATAGGCGGTGATTTTTGAATCGCTTTGCGGTTTTCGGGTGAGCGGGATGTTTTCTTTGCCCGTCACAATTGCGCTGCGCCGACCGGAAAGGAGGGATTTATGAAGCCACCCTTCCCCGCCTTCATGATCGCGGATTTTGCGCCAATGGTCGAATTCGAGGATAATTTCCACCGGAAGGCCTTTTTTCTTAAACACCCATTTAATCGGGTATTTCTTTCCCGGCCCCGCACGGACATAAGCCTCCCCCGCGCTTACCGATACAAAACGCGGCAGCGGGAGATTCGTGGCGCGGAAGGCGTCTTTGGCCTCTTGCGCGAAG
>JBOEFZ010000112.1:0-1638 GCA_050633165.1 Alphaproteobacteria bacterium
AGCGTAAGAAGGTTGGTAAGCATAAAGCTCGTCGTACCAAGCAGTGGGCTAAGCGCTAGCGTCGATATTTTCCGCGAGGCGTCGTCAAATTTCGCCTCGCGTATGAAAAATACGCGTCGCCTCATTTTCCTAGCCTCGCAAAAAATCTCTTTGCTATCGCCGTGATTTTAGAAACCTCGCTTTTGGCGGGGTTTTTATTTGCCATATGAAAATTAGACGGCTATAAAAAAAAATGTGTTTTGCGTAAAGGAGTTTCTATGAGTACTGTTCTTGAAAATGTTAAAGGTGTTTTTGTAGCGCTTTCCGAATATTTTACTTCAGTTGCTGCAACAGCAGACAAAATTCCCAATGCCGCTAAACAAGGCATTGAGATGTCTGTTGTTAATTATCCTTATAGTTGTTTTGACGGTGACCCAAAATCAATCGTTATTGAGAATACAGAACTTGAGCATCATAGAGCATGTGTATTTAAGCTTGATACTTTGCGTGAACACTCTTTTTTAAAAGGCGTTTATGTTATGGATGCTCCGCTCTCTATGGGTTTGAACGGCTTAACCGGAGCTGAGAAATTTAAGCTTTATATGCCGTTATTGGATGATGGCAATATAGATTTAGAAGGTGCTTTTGTTGAATATTATGGAGCGGCGTTGCCTCGTAAGTTGCAGCATGGACTTTCGGCGGTGATGGATGATCTGTGTGATCTTAAAGAGGTGCGGCAAGTGAGTTTTAAAACCTTTTTGGCCGAGGGCTTTTTTACGGGTTATAATCAAGCTTTTGATGAATTTCAGCTTGTGTATGGGGATGCGACGTTTGATGTTTCAGCGAAGAAAGGTGAGGCTTTTCACGCTAGTCTTGATGATGGGGTTGAGCAATTTAATTTTGTTGTTCAAAGCTATATTGAGCAGGCTGGCCTTGCAATTAAGCAATCTGTTGCAGCGCACCGTGAAGGTGAGCTAGTTCCTAACTCTTAACCCGTACATATTTGCCTGGTGCTTTGGTGATGGTTGCTTTCTTTGCTATCTTGCGTGCTTCTGTCTCGCCACCAGTGTGGTTTTTTAGCCAGTTGTTCCAATGTCCCCACCATGACCCTTTGTGTTCGGTGGCTTGGTTTAGCCAGTTTTCGGCGTTATCCGGTGTTTTATTGTTGGTCCAGTAGCAGTATTTTTCTTTTACGGGTGGGTTTATGATTCCGGCGATGTGGCCTGAGGCGGCTAATGTAAATGTGATGTCTCCGCTCATGCTTTGTGTGCCTTTGTAGGTGGCGCGCCAGGGGGCGATGTGGTCTTCGCGGGTGGAGAGGAAATAGGCGGGGGTTTTGATTTTGCGCAAATCTATGGGCGTGCCGAGCATACTGATCCCGCCGCTTTTGATTAATTGATTGTCGCGGTAGAATTTGCGTAGGTAAAAGCGATGCATTTCGGCGGGCATGTTGGTGGAATCGTTGTTCCAATAGAGCAGGTCGAAGGGGAATGGCTCTTTGCCCATGAGGTAATTATTCACCACAAAGGACCAAATCAGGTCGTTGGCGCGGAGGAGGCTGAAGGTTTGTTGGAGTTGTTTGCCTTCTAATACGCCGGATTCCTCCATGCTTTTATCCATTAGGCTCAGTTGCTCGTCATTCATGAAGAGTTTTAGTTC
>JBOEFZ010000113.1:0-3603 GCA_050633165.1 Alphaproteobacteria bacterium
AAATTATCAGCGAAGATCAACCCGACTCCGCCTTGCTTAGCATCGCGATTAGCGCCTTGAAAATTGCCAATCATTATAAAGGCAGCTTTGCCACTATGGGTGTTTTGGCCATGGAATGTGAGCGTATTATTGTTGAATATGGACCGTTATGGTTGCGCAATGCGCATAATAAATCGCTGGATAGTACGCTGGTTTTTGAGACGCTTGTCCATATTCCCGAGGATTTGGATAGTTTGAGCGAGCTGCTTGAAATTGTTAAAATCGCGATTACGCCGCAAAATGAAGATATTGCGCATATCTGCCAAATTATGATTGTGCAGGCAAATGCCCAAGCCCTTATCGCTGAAACCTTCCTTGAAAGCATGGATATGTTGGAGGTCGAAGGTGCGCCGTGGGATGCGGCCGAGGAGGAAGCCCCTGAAATCGAAGCATTTATAGCAGAGCAAGCTTTGCAAGCTGGTGGTTATACGAATAATGTTATTCCCTTTCCCCAAATCGGGGCAATGCATTAACTCTTTGTAACCATTGCACCCATTTGTTGACCACCCAATAGATGCAAATGGAAATACGGGACTTCTTGACCGCCATGGTCGCCGGTATTTGCAATCGTGCGGAAGCCATTTTCCGTTAGGCCTTGATCGTTCGCTATCTTTGATACAGCGCGGTAAAAGCCGTTTATTTCATCTGCGCTGGCCTTTGTACCGAAATCTGCAATGTCGACATACTGACCAATTGGTATCACCAAAATATGAACCGGTGCTTGGGGGGTAATATCCCGAAATGCCAAGGCATATTCATCGCGGTAAACCTCATCACAGGGGATTTCGGCGCGGAGAATTTTTGCAAAAATATTTTGATCGTCATAGGCCATGATAAATTTCTTTCTTTTATGCTGTGATGAATTTATACAATGCGCATGCAACTCACAATGCTCAAATCAAAACTCCACCGCGCAACCGTCACGCAATGCGATTTGCATTATGAGGGTTCGATTACCGTTGATCCGGCATTATTAGAGGCGGCAAATATCCTGCCGCATGAACAGGTTGATGTGCTCGACATTACCAATGGCGCACGCCTGACGACCTATGCGATTGAGGGGGAGCGTGGATCCGGCGTGATCGGCATTAACGGCGCGGCGGCGCATTTGGTTGATGTTGGTGATCTCGTTATCATATGCGCCTATGTGCAGATGAGTGAGGGTGAGGCGAAAGCCCACAAGCCAACCGTAATTTTACTGGATGAGAGTAATCAGCCTAAACCTTAAGATTTTTGACGGGACGCCTTCTCTTCATGCCCGCCAATGCCGAAACGTTTTTCCAACACGGCAAAAACCTCGTTTGGAGGGATGTTGTGATGGGCGAGGAGGACGAGGAGGTGGAATACCAGATCGGCACTTTCCGAGCGTAACGCATCGCGAATGGTGGCATCATCGCTAGATTTTTCAAGCCGTAGCCCCTCGACAATTGTCTCTTCGGCTTCTTCGCGGATTTTCTCGGAAATCTTGGCTGATCCTTTGGCATACAGGCTCGCCACATACGATTCCCCCGCATCCGCGCCTTTGCGGTCTTGTAAAACTTGATACAGCTTTTCTAAAATATGTTCGCTCATAACCTATCTCCTTACCGCAATGCCCGCCTGCGCCATCGCATCCTTCGCTTCGGCAACTGTGTATTCCCCAAAATGAAAGATCGATGCGGCGAGTACGGCCGAGGCATGTCCTTTGGTCACGCCCTCAACCAAATGATCCAGATTGCCCACCCCGCCCGAGGCAATGACGGGAATTCCAACCGCGTCCGATACCGCGCGGGTAAGGGGTAGATTAAACCCCGCCTTTGTCCCGTCTCGATCCATGGAGGTTAGCAGGATTTCCCCCGCGCCATATTCCGCCATGCGGATGGCCCATTCGACCGCATCAATGCCCGTTCCTTTGCGCCCGCCATGGGTGAAAATTTCCCATCCTTCGCTGCCATCTTCCTTGGCCTTAGCATCAATCGCCACGACAATACATTGCGACCCGCATTTATCCGATGCTTCCTTCACGAAATCAGGATTTTTTACCGCCGCCGAATTTATCGAAACCTTATCCGCGCCGGCATTAAGGAGATTGCGGATATGCGAAACCTCCGATATACCGCCGCCCACCGTCATCGGAATAAAAACCTCATCCGCTACATGCTCGACCGTTTTAATAATCGTATCCCGCCCATCCACGGTCGCGGTAATATCGAGGAAGCACAGCTCATCCGCGCCTTGATCATTATAGATTTTGGCTTGTTCCACCGGATCACCGGCATCAACGATATCAACAAAATTAACGCCCTTAACAACGCGGCCATTATCAACATCAAGACAAGGAATTATACGGGTTTTTAGCATGAGGAGAGGTTAACGGTGAAGCGAAGGGAAAGCAAGCATATCAGGATCATAAGCAACCGTGGTAATAGCTGATTGTCCACTTAGACCAGAAGCGTGAGCAACTTTTGTCAAAGTTTTACAATCAGAAATATCCCATACATTATTTGTTCTATTGCCGATCATGCGGCTTGATTTTTGGCGGAATTCAACACTATCGTTAAAACGCAAATGTTCTTGAAGATTAGCAACACTATCTTGACCATTTGCAACACAAATAAATTTAACAACAGCGCCTTTATCTTTCATAGCTTGCAAAGCGTGTTGAACTGCTTCGTCTTCTGAATCAATGATTGTAATATCCATCCCGCATAACCAAGCTTCATTTAAGAGCGCCAGTCCAATTCCTTTGGCGGCTTTTTTAGTGAGGGTTTTTTTCGGTGATTTACCTCCACGGCTATCAATATGTGAAAAGCGTTGCTCTAATATTTTTTCAAAAAGGTTGGTGTCAAAAACAAACGGCCCATCGGTAATTTCAACTTTTGTTTGATTCCCAGCATTCAACGCACGCTGAGAATAAGCAGCGCGCAAATCGACTTCTCGTGTTGCAGTTAATGTTTTTAATACTTTGCGACGTCCTGATCCCAAATAATAACTGATACCTTGGCTTTGTGTGTTCTGTGCTCTGATGAAAGCTTTTTTTAGACACGGATAAAAGTCATTTATGCTTGTATGCCTGCCACCGTAAAAACTTGCCCTTTTATTCATTTGGAAAAACGAAGCCAAAACATTTCTAGCTATGATGTCTTGATTTCCACCGCGTAAAGCCATTGCGATATTTTTGAAATTTTTTTCAAATGGTAACATACTCTAGCCTTTCGTGCTCAAAAGACTAAAATATGTATATTAACAATGATATTTTGTCAAATTGGCGCAATTAACCTGCTGCTACAACCAATGCTTCATGCGGGTCAACGCGTTCGTCATATAGCGCTTTGCCGACGATAACACCGTTTAGGCCGTGGCTTTCGCTCGCTGCTTTTACGGCCTTGATATCGCTCAAGCTTCCGATCCCGCCCGAGGCGATGACTGGAATATTTGTTGCATCCGCCAATGCCGTTGTTGCGGCGATATTGACGCCTTCCCCCGTACCATCGCGGGCAATGTCGGTGTAGATTACGGCTGTTACGCCGGCGTCTTCGTAATGTTTAACCAGCTCTGTTGCCTGGATATTTGATCCTTTGACCC
>JBOEFZ010000114.1:0-676 GCA_050633165.1 Alphaproteobacteria bacterium
ATTTTCAGCAAACTGTTTGCAAAACTTAGGTTTCCTTCCCCAACAAGCAATACATTGCCTAGTGCCTGCCATGGTCCCATACGCATCTGCGTAAAAGCAGCGGCAGTGTTTCTGATAACATCAAACATATTTATATCCTTATCTTATGAGCATAAAAAAACGCCGCAGGCAGACCTGTGGCGTTGATGTTGAATATATTCCTATAAAATTAAGTTTTTGTCAAGAAATTTCACCTTAACACCTACCTACCTTATTAATTGGTTGCGTGTTCTTTCAAATTAAGGAAGTTATTGTTTTCAGGGCATAAATCAATAGTGCAGAATTTAGTCCCGTATCGCCCTCCCGCAACCAATTCTTTCAAAACCCTTGTATAAAAGTCATTAATGTTGATTTATCAGCAGATATTGATGGGGTGCTAAATGATTATTTTGATATGAAGCCCCCATTTAGCAGCAAAAAACAATCTGAATTTCCTGATGCTATTGTTTTATCATCTTTAGAAAATTGGTGTAAATCATGGCGTAAATTATACATCGTATCTGGTGACCCTGATTTTGAAAACTTTTGCAGTAACTCCAAAAACCTCATTCACATTAATAGTCTTCCCGACTTTATTACCAAGGCGTTAGTTTCAAAAGAGTTTCAGGAGAAACTTTATAAGTTTTTTGAAAACAAT
>JBOEFZ010000115.1:0-3698 GCA_050633165.1 Alphaproteobacteria bacterium
TGATGAAGGTTTGGATGTCGGGGGTGAGGAGATGTTTGTAATCTATGCCGAACGATACCATACAGCGTTATTCCCGCGAAAGCGGGGATCTGGCCCCAAAAGTAGACAGTTCCCCGCTGTCGCGGGGATGGTGTTTAGGGGGGTTATTTAATCATTTCGAGGAAGCGCATTTGTGTTGCTTGTTCGTCTTTTAAACGTCCACGGAATGTTGATGTGATTGTGGAGGAGCTACGCTTTTTTACGCCGCGAATGGACATGCATTGGTGGTCGGCTTCGATATATACCGCTACGCCCTTTGGTTTTAGGGTGTCTTCGATGCAATTGGCGATGCCGTTTGTCATGTTTTCTTGTGATACGAGGCGTTTGGAGAAGATATCGACGATGCGGGCGAGTTTGGAGATGCCAACAACCGCTTCGTCAGGCCAATATGCGACATGGGCGACGCCGTTGATTGGCACCATGTGATGTTCGCAATGGGAGGTGAATTCGATATCCTTGACCAATACAACGTCGTCAAAGCCTTCGATATCCTCGAATGTTTTGGCGAGTTCTTTGGCGGGGTCTTTGGCGTAGCCGTCGAAAAATTCGTCATAGGCTTTGATCACGCGTTTGGGTGTTTCGATCAGGCCTTCGCGCTCGGGGTTTTCACCGATATAGCGTAGAAGGACGCGTATGGCGTCTTCTGCTTCTGCTCTGCTTGGTTTTTCGTCGTGCGGCATTTCGACGATTTTGGATGAAACCATTTGAAAAATCCTTTCGTTTGGGGTTTTCTAACGATCTAAACGCAGGATTGCCAGAAAAATATGACGAAATTAGTACTTTTTAATAGTTTGAGCCGTGAAAAAGAGGTTTTTACGCCGATCGATCCGGCGCATGTGAAGCTTTATGCCTGTGGGCCGACGGTTTATAATTATGCGCATATTGGTAATGCGCGGATGGCGGTGGTGTTTGATGTGCTGGCGCGGGTTTTGAAGGCGCAATATCCGCGCGTTACCTATGTTTCCAATATTACGGATGTGGATGACAAGATTATCGCGGCTTCGGCTTCGAGCGGTGAGTCGATTGATGCGATTACGGCGAAATATACGCAGATTTATAATGAGGATATGGCGGCGCTGGGCTGTGCCGCGCCGGACATACAGCCACGGGCGACGGCGCATATCGGGGATATGATTGCGTTGATTGAGCGGCTTGTGGCGCGGGAGCATGCTTATGCGAGCGATGGTCACGTTCTCTTTCATGTGCCGTCATTTGAGGGGTATGGGGCGTTATCGGGGCGCAGTCGTGATGAGCAGGTTGCGGGGGCGCGGGTTGAGGTTGCGTCTTATAAGAAAGATCCGGCGGATTTTGTGCTTTGGAAGCCTTCGAGCGATGATGAGCCGGGGTGGGATAGCCCGTGGGGGCGTGGTCGTCCGGGGTGGCATATTGAATGTTCGGCGATGATTGAGGCGCAGCTTGGCTTGCCGATTGATATTCATGGCGGCGGGGCGGATTTGAAATTCCCGCATCATGAGAATGAGATTGCGCAGAGTTGCTGCGCGCATGGCATTGAAGATGATTTGGGTGCTTACGCGAAATATTGGGTGCATAATGGGTTTTTGACCGTTGAGGGGGAGAAGATGAGCAAATCCTTGGGCAATTTCTTGCTCGCGCATGATTTGCTTAAGGAATATCGCGGGGAGGTTTTGCGTCTTGCGATGTTGTTTGCGCATTATCGTCAGCCATTGGATTGGAGCGCGCAGGTTTTGCATCAGGCGGAGGGGCTTTTGAATAAGATGTATACGCTTTTGTATAACAACCCTGCGCCGGAGCAGGTGGAGGTGCCATCGTCGGTTATGGGGGCGCTTTGTGATGATTTGAATACGCCGCAGGTGATTTCCGCGCTGCATGCGTTGGTGTCCGCGGGGGATGTCGCGGGTGTTAGGGCGGCGGGGGATTTGCTTGGGTTGTTGCAAAGTGATCCGGCGGAATGGCTTGGGTTTGCGGATCAGGGCGGGGCGGATTTTGATGTGTTATTGGCGGAGCGGGCGCAGGCGAAGGCGGAGAAGAATTGGGCGCGGGCGGATGAAATTCGGGATGAGATCGCTGCGCAGGGCTATGAGATTATTGATACGCCTGAAGGTTCTAAAGTACGGAAAATCTAGCGGGCGATTAGTACTCTATAAAAAGTGTATTTGGTGTCGGTGGTGTTTAGGAAGCAGGCGGTAGGTTGTGTTTCCAGTGTGCTGGCTTCGTCGCCGATTGTGGTGGTGTAGCCGTAGGTTCCGGTGAAGAGGGTTTCGGTGATGTCGGTGTCGGTTGGCGGGGTTGTGCTTACGCTGGTTGTGACGTTGGAGAGTTTATTGATTTGTTGGCATACGGTTAGGTCTAGCTCATCCACGACGAGGAGGAGGTCGCTGGAGGCCGCTGCGCCGGTTGTTGTGCCAACTGTTTCGATTTCGTTATGCCCATAGAAATGCCAGCGATTATCGGGGCTGGCGTTGGCGTCCATGGCGGCCTCATTGGGGGCGTTCCATGTGATGCCGCCGCCGCTTAGGGAGAAGATGTGGCAGGTTTCATCGCTTGGGGCGTTGCCGTTGGCATAGCCGCCGACGACATCGTTTTCGAAGCTGATTTCATCCGCGTCACAATCACGCAGGCGGAGTTGCGAGACGGCGTTGGCGATGATGTCGCTATATTCGATAATTTCGGTGGCGTAGAGGCGGGCGCGTTCTTCGCTCATATTTTGTACGCCGCGATTGGATGAGGAGACGGCGTAGGATAGGGCCGCCAAGAGCGAGATGGCGATGAGGATGACGAAGAGGGCGTTACCGGATTGAGGATTATGTTTCATGCGAGGCATTATACCGCAGCGAGGAAGGGTTTGAAATCTTCTTCGTTGCTTTTGGGGATGTAGGCGGGGATGGTTTTTATGCCATTGGCGGCGAGGGTGCAAAGGATTGCTTTGCCGCTGCCGATTTCGACGTTGTCCTGGATGCCGATGCCGAGGACGGGGGATTCGAGGGGGGCGCCGTTTTGAAGGGCGGATTCGATGGCGCTACGCTTTGCCTGATCGGTTTTTTTTAGGGCGGTGGTGGGTTTGATTTGTGCTTTACCTTCGTTTGTTTCCTCTAGCCATTCATGGCTGAAGATCGAGAGTTGCCAGCTCTTTAGCGTTTTGCCGATATCCAATGTTACGGGCATGTAAAAGTCGGGTTTGGCTTGTACGGTTTTGCTTTGGGTGAATGTGATTTGGTTGGTAGACATTTTATGTGTTTGGATTATAGTTAGAGGGGTAAATAACATTGAGCAGTATAACGTTTCACACAGATTAAAACAGGCAAAAAATTATGAGCGCAGATGAGCCAGAAATTATTATTGTTGATGATGGCGCCGATGGCGTTTCGTGTGATGGCGGGGGCGGTGCGCTTGGTCATCCGGTGAGCTATTACGTGTTTGATCGTGCGGATCATGTTGAGTGTGCGTATTGTGATCGGGTTTTTGTGAAGCAGAGTGCGAAGGCTAAGTTTGCGGCTTAGGTTTGCGTAAAACTTGATTTTTCTTTTTGAAATTTTGTATGATGGGGGTGAAGGTGCTGCGTGTGCGGGTCTTCATTAGATATATCAACTCGCTTTTTAAAAAGGAGATGAAGTTATGAGTACAGGACGATTGACGTTGTTTGACAGTCCGCTTTTCTTGGGGTTTGAGGATTTCGAGAA
>JBOEFZ010000116.1:0-4545 GCA_050633165.1 Alphaproteobacteria bacterium
AGGGGACGGGATTGGCGTTTAAAGAAGCCTATGCCGCGATTGTCCGCAAACATATGAATCGCGAGTGGAGCGATGAAGAGCGCGCGCATCAATTAGAGCGCCGTGGGCGGTATGTGGAGTATAATTTGCTCTATGATCGCGGGACGCAATTTGGTTTAAAAACCGGCGGCAATACGGAAGCGATATTAATGTCCATGCCGCCGGCGGTTACGTGGGGTTAGGCTCAGCGCCACTCCGTTGGTTCACATGTTGCAACACCATATCCCGCTTCATCTAAACGTTTCTCAATATTTGCAACACAAGCACCAATCCTTGTCTCTCGATTAGCAGCCGCTTCAGCAAAATCCTCTCTATACATTCTTGCAGTATCAGCCATACTGCTTAAAATATGCATTTCTTGTCCCATTTTTTCTCCTGTAATTTTATTTCAACTTGTTAGTCTATATTTTAATTTTCTGATCAAATAACAGATTAATTTAAAAGCTTTCAATAGAATTATGGGTAATAATATTACTTTCGTTGCGGCGGTGCACAATGACGGTTATTCATTAAAGCCGCTCTTGATCCATGCTTCTTCGCGGCGGTTTAGTTCTTTGCCGAGGTCTTTTCCTTGTGTGAAGCCTTCGGCTATGAGGGCTTCGCCGGAGATTGAGAAGGTGGGGATTTGCCAATTTTGGATGGTGTCTAGTGCCTTTGCCGCATCCGTGTTATTCACGCGGTCTTGGGAAAGCTCGATCATTAAAGTTTGGAGCGTGGCGGTGCGGCCTTGGCGGTAGAGCGCCTCCTTAACCACTTGATCCGTGTTTAGGGTTGGCATGCCCAGCACGGCATTGATTGCCGCGATATCTTTTTTGATGATTTTGGGGAGGAGCAGGAGCGTTTCGAGTTGCGGCATGCTATCGACTTCATACCCTGCGAGCGCGAAGAGGCGCGTGGAAATAGCGGCGGCGTTATATTGCGTTTGGAAATAGGTGAGGGATTTTAGCCCCTCAAAAGTGTTATCCCGAGCCTCGTCGATGCTCGGGATGACAAAATTAGAGAGCACACCGCTCTTCCACATTACCCCCAATATATCCGCAGGGTTATCCACCGCGAGGATTTTGAGGAATTCTTGTGTGATGCGCTCTTTGGAAAGTTCGGGGATTTTATTGGCGTGTTTGGCGCAGGCTTCTAACGCGGCCTCATCCGGTTCGCCCTGCCCATAAAAGGCATGGAAGCGGAAGAAGCGTAGAATGCGTAAGACATCTTCGCGAATACGGGTTTCGGCATTGCCGACGAAGCGGATGCGGCGATTGCCCAAATCCTCTATCCCCTGCCCCGTCGGGTCATAGATATTCCCTTCACAATCAGCGAGGAGTGTGTTCATGGTGAAATCGCGGCGCTGCGCGTCTTCTTCCCATGTGTCTGCAAAGGCGATTACCGCGCGGCGACCATCGGTTTCGACGTCTTTGCGCAGGGTTGTGATCTCGAAAACATGATCATCGTAAACGGCGGTAATTGTGCCGTGCTCAATACCGGTGGGGATGGCCTTAATCCCCTGCCCTTCCAATAATTTTATGACTTTATCGGGGATGTGTTTTGTGGCGAGGTCGATATCGCGGACGGGTTTTTCGAGCAGTGTATTCCGCACGCAACCGCCGACGAATAGTGTATTGCCCATCCCCAACACATCCATCACCTTTTGCGTGGCGGGGTGCGTCATCCAGTCTTTGGGCGTTATTGTTTTTGCGACATCCATTCTTATGGTTTAACGCGAAGACACATCGAGACGAAGTTTTTTATTTAAAAACTTCATTAAGCGTCTTACTCAAATTCGCCTTTGCAATCGGCTTGCGCAAGACTGCTTTTACACATTGATGTTTGTCTTGCATGTTTTGCAGGCTCTTTTCGCTATAGCCCGATAAAAGGACGAACGGTAAATTTTTGAATTTGATAGAAACCGCTTCGATCAATTCAACGCCGGTCATTTCCGGCATATTTTGATCCGTTAGAACGAGATCGAAATAATCAGGGTTTTCCTGCAAAATATGCAACGCTTCCCGTCCATTTTCGGCGTGCTCGACCTCCACCCCCAAACGTTCGAGCATTTTTAATGTCATGATGGCGACATTTGCATCATCTTCGACCAGCAGAATATTGCGCTTATCAAGGGAGGAAGAGATATTGGCTTCATCTTCTATCATCTCCTGCGCGCCCTCCCCCAATGACAAGGGGAAGAACAGATCAAAGCATGTTCCCTTGCCAAGGCGACTATTGATTTCGAGCGCGCCTTTATGGGCCGTAATCACGCCATGCACCATCGCAAGGCCTAGCCCTGTTCCCTCATCAACTGATTTTGTTGTGAAGAAGGGTTCGAATATATTTTCCATGACGAGGCGACTCATCCCGCTACCGTCGTCGCCAACGCTCAGGCGACAATAAGGGTGATCGGACACCAACGAGCCGAGCGTGAGGCGTGTGTGCCCTTCTTTTATTTCCTCCATATGGATTAATGGCAGGTAGCTTTCATCCGGCATTTCAGGTGTGGTGCTTATATTCGGGACATCATGCTCATTCACGAAATCAACTTTTATCGTTAATGTGCCACGCTCGTTTTTCATGGCATCCTTCGCGTTGACGCATAGATTCATGAGTGCCTGCGACAATTGGGTCGGGTTGCCGTGCATGATGGCGGCTTCATCAATAATATCGCCATGTATCGTGACGGATTTTGGCAGGGAAGCCTTTAGCATCTTCAGCGTTTCATTAACACTTGCCCGTAAATCCAGCTGGCGCAGTTCATCACTCTCACGGCGGGAGAATGCGAGCATTTGATCCACGAGGTCGCGGGCCTGCATCCCTGCGCTCAGGATGTTTTGCGCGAATTGGTATTGCTCGCTCTCTTCCTCCAGATCATCGATGAGGAATTCCGCATAGCCATTCATCGCCGCGAGGATATTGTTAAAATCATGTGCCACACCACCCGCGAGCCGCCCGACGGCCTCCAGCTTTTGCGCCTGATGCAATTGTTCGCGCAGGGCTTCGCGCTCGCGTTCAATATCCTTGGTAAGGGCGGAATCGCGCAGTGTTACAATGATACCGTTATCTTCCAAACGGGTGAGAGAGATTTCGGCTGTTTTCTTTTTTGCTACATCCTGCTGCAACGATATCTCGCCATATACCTCTCCTTTTTCGGACAGTTGATTAAGGATCACATCACGAATTTCGGTAGATTGCCCCTGCAGGATAATATCCTGCCAGGGTTGTTCTAAAGCTTCATTGCCGCAATCGTAGAATTTCAAAAGAGCCTTATTCGCGTAATGGAGATTGCCGTTTGCATCGATAATCGCAATACCATCGGATGTTTTTTCCATCGCGATGAGGCGATAGTCAAGCTGCTTTGTTTGACACAGTTTTGATGAATTCATAGTTTTTAAGCCGTTTCGACTAATCCTTGCTGCACGGCTTTGAGTGCGGCCTGGGTTCGGTTGTCGGCCTCTAATTTCCGGCAAATTCCGCGAACATGAAGCTTAATTGTTACCAGTTGCAACCCGAGTTCGGATGCGATTTCCTTGTTCGATGCCCCTTTTGCAAGATATTGCAGAACGTCTTTTTCACGCGGGGTGAGATTATCATGCCCCTCCTCGGGCTTTGTCGCATCGAATGCGGCTTGCCCGTCCTCTAAACCACTATAACGCGCTTTCATGGCGACATTATCGACATAATAAGACGGCAAAATGCGTTTATTATCGCTATCTTTGGGGATATATTTATTTCCAGCCAGAACATCCAGAATACCGGCAATTAACGCCTTACCGGATAGTGTTTTGGGGAAATACCCTTGTGCGCCGGCATTTATTGCGGCTTCTACATCTTGCGTCTCGGCAACACCGGACATTAAGGCTAATTTCACATCCGGATATTCGGATGCAATGGTTTGGAAGCCCTTCATCTCGTTCATGCCCGGCATACGGAGATCTAGAATCACCAGATCAAAATCCTGTTCTTTTTTAAGCTGAGCATAGGCTTCGTGGAAATTTTTGGTGACGTGCAATTGCACACCCTTAATCGCGCGTGTGATATATTGCACGAGCGCGTCACGAAATAACGTATGATCGTCAGCGATAAGAAGTTTCATGTCCCCACATAGCCCTTTTGCTGTTTTTGTTTGTTTTACGCAAAAAGAAATACCCTTAATACAACCTAGACTTTAACACTATATTACTAACAAAACCTAAACAAAAGTATAGGTTTGATTGCGCCTGTGTGTATTTTATCGCGCCAGAGCAATGTGAATGGGGGCGTTAGCGTGGGGTTGCACGTTTTTCAGGCGCAGGCGATAGACATGGACCGCTTCCATCACACGTTGCACATAGTTTCGTGTTTCGTAAATAGGGATAAGCTCCATCCAGTCAAGCCACTCAATTTGTCCCAAGCGCGGATCACCGAAATCCTTGAGCCAACGATCCACCCGCCCCGGTCCGGCATTATAGGCCGCAATCGCCATGGGGTAAGAACCGTTATACCGCACCAACATGCGGCGGAGATATTCGCTGCCCAAACGGA
>JBOEFZ010000117.1:0-1327 GCA_050633165.1 Alphaproteobacteria bacterium
GATGGCGATACGGATACGGCGCAGTTGCAGGTTCGTGTAACGCCGGATGGTGAGCCGATTGTTGATCGTGGCGAGCTTACGGTTGACGAGACGGATATTACGCCTCCGCCTGCGGATCTTAGCGGTCAGTTGAATATCGATTTTGGTATTGATGGTGCGGGAACGGTTGACCCGAATGGTAATGTAAGCGTGCCGAGCGGTTTGACATCAAACGGTGATGCGGTTGTGATTACGCAAACGGCGAATGGTTATGAAGGGAATGCAGGCGGTCGTCCGATCTTTGAATTGACCGTTGATGATAATGGCGAATATTACTTCGAGCTTCTTGGCCCTGTTGATCATCCTGATGCGACGGATCCGAATGACGCGGTGACGCTTGAGTTTGGTGTGACGGTTACGGATAGTGACGGTGATCCGGCCGATACTACGATTACGATTTATGTTCGTGATGATGCACCGGTTGCGCGTGATGATAATGCGGGCGCGGAAGAAGGTCAGCTTATTACCGGTGATGTTACGGATAATGACGAGATGAGCGAAGATGCGCCGACTACGGTGACGAATGTTAACTTCGATGGCACGGATTATGCGGTTGTTGCTGGTGCGACGACGAGCATTACGACGTCTCTTGGGACTTTGAACATCAATAGCGATGGTACCTATACGTATCAGGCGACTAATGTTGGTGATCCGGATGGTACGGATGTGTTTACGTACACATTGACGGATTATGATGGTGATGAAGATACGGCCGTTTTGGATGTTCGTGTAAGCCCTGATGGTGAACCGACCGTTGGTGGTGGTTCCTTGAGCGTTGACGAGACGGATCTTGATAGCGGCACGGTTAGCTTGAGCGGTGATTTGCATATCAATTTTGGTATTGATGGCGCGGGCGGCGTTAACCCGAACGGCACGGTTACTGGTGATCAGGGCGTTGCGCTTAACCTAACGTCCGGTGGTGATCCGGTTGTGATTACGCAAACGGCTACTGGTTATGTTGGAACGGTTAATGGTGGAAACATCTTTACGCTTACGGTACAAGATACAGGCGCATTTACGTTTGATCTGAACGGTGTGATTGATCATCCGAACCCAACCGCGCCGAACGAAGCGTTTAACATCGAGTTTGGTGTTGATGTGATTGACGGTAACGGCACGTCCGTGCCAAGTGTGATCGACATCTTCATCCGTGATGATGCACCGGTTGCGATTGATGATGTTGATAGTGTTGGTGATGGCGCTACGATCACTGGTAATGTAACTGGGAATGATGATGGTGGTGAAGATGCGCCTAGTCTTGTTACGGAAGTAGCTGGTCAGTCGGTTG
>JBOEFZ010000118.1:0-1371 GCA_050633165.1 Alphaproteobacteria bacterium
CATCCGCATTAATCGTCAGCGTCCCATATGTACCCGTAACAACCGTAGGCGTACCAGCAACAACAGCCGCACCTTCAATTTCGCTCACAAGGCTAGGCGCATCTTCGCTAGATTCATCATTCGCAGTTACATTACCAGTCGTCGTAGCGCCATCACCGACACTATCAACATCATCAATCGCAACAGGTGCATCATCACGGATGAAGATGTCGATCACACTTGGCACGGACGTGCCGTTGCCGTCAATCACATCAACACCAAACTCGATGTTAAACGCTTCGTTCGGCGCGGTTGGGTTGGGGTGATCAATCACACCGTTCAGATCAAACGTAAATGCGCCTGTATCTTGTACCGTAAGCGTAAAGATGCTCGTACCGTTAACCGTTCCAACATAACCAGTAGCCGTTTGCGTAATCACAACCGGATCACCACCGGACGTTAAGTTAAGCGCAACGCCCTGATCACCAGTAACCGTGCCATTCGGGTTAACGCCACCCGCACCGTCAATACCAAAGTTGATATGCAAATCACCGCTCAAGCTAACCGTGCCGCTATCAAGATCCGTCTCGTCAACGCTCAAGGAACCACCACCAACGGTCGGCTCACCATCCGGGCTAACACGAACATCCAAAACAGCCGTATCTTCATCACCATCATAATCCGTCAATGTGTACGTAAACACATCCGTACCATCCGGATCACCAACATTAGTCGCCTGATACGTATAGGTACCATCGCTATTGATGTTCAAAGTCCCAAGAGACGTCGTAATGCTCGTCGTCGCACCAGCAACAACCGCATAATCCGTGCCATCGAAGTTAACATTCGTCACCGTAGTCGGCGCATCTTCGCTCATCTCGTCATTATCGGTAACATCACCGGTAATCAGCTGACCTTCTTCCGCGCCCGCATTATCGTCACGCGCAACCGGCGCATCATCACGAACATAAATCGTAATATCAGTATTAACCGCATCACCATCGCTATCCGTTACCGTCACACCAAATTCAAGCGTAACAGCATCATTCGGATCCGTAGCATCCGGATGATCAACAGGACCAAGAAGCTCGAAGTAAAACGCGCCCTGATCATTCACGCTCAAAGTAAACACAGGCGAACCATTCGCAGAACCTTCATACCCATCAGCCGTCTGGGTAATTACAACCGCAACACCACCAGAGCTCAAGCCAGCAGGAACACTCACATCACCATTCGGGTTAACTTCACCCTGACCATCAATACCAAAATCGATATTCAACTGACCGCTAAGATCCGCAGGCGGAGGCGTAATATCTGTCTCATCAACCGTAAGCTCGCCACGATCAACAATCGGCTCACCATCCGGCGTCACACGAACCTGCAAACGCGCCG
>JBOEFZ010000119.1:0-6184 GCA_050633165.1 Alphaproteobacteria bacterium
CTATATGTGGTGTCAAATGGTGCAAGCGGCACAGGAGAAGATAGCGGCGGGCGAAGGCGATCAGGCATTTTACGAGAGCAAAATAAAAACCGCACAATTCTTCATGGCCCGCGTCCTACCCGAAGGCGATGCCCGCTTCAAAATGGTAATGGCCGGCGCGGATACGCTGATGAATCTGGATGAAGCGGCGTTCTAATCTTTTTGCTGTCATCCCGAGCGAAAGGGCGACGCCCTAAAGTCGAGGGATATGAGGCATTCGCTTATTTGATCAGATTTCTCCACTTCCACGAAGCAAGTCTAAAGGACTTGTTCGTTTTTAAAGAGACGAACAAATGCTTTGCATTTGCTTCGCGCTCGGTCGGAATGACAATACTATTGTTTTAATTCCCTGCAACACCCGTCGCCTTCAAGGCTGCACGTGCCGCTTCCAGCTCTTTTTCCAATTGCGATAGACGCGCCAATTGCGCTTGCTCAGTTAGCTCGGGATCAAAGAGCATGGCTTCCAACTCTTGCTTTTCCAACGCCGCTTGCGCGCGTTCTTTTTGAAGTTGTAGGCCAAGGCGTTTGATTTGGCGCTCGGCCTCGTTGTACCGCTTGGTCGCTTGCTCTAAATTCCAGTTTTCGGAAGAGACAGTAAGACGCTCCGTTTCCCCTTCTTTAAGCGAGCTTTCCAGCTCCTCATTCAACGCGATATTTTCCGCGCGGATCATTTCAAGCTCACGTTCCAGAATCGATAGACGGGCAAGGGAAGCATTAGCCATGCCAGCATTAAGCTTTGTCGATGCGGAAGGGATATTCGTAAAATCCGCCTCGCCGACAAAGCGCTCCTTTGTAACCTTTGGGTTGAAGGTTGATTTCGGGGATTTTTCGACCGTTATCTCGATATCGGGTTTGGGAAGGATTGTTTTCGGCTCTCCAACCTCGACAATTTCCTCTGCCTTAATGCTCGGCAGGGGGAGCGCAGGCGATGTGGGTTTTGCGTCCATTTCCGTTTCAACAGGCGGGGTCGGTTCGGCGATATTCAAAACCGCTTCTTCTTTCACCTCGACCTTAACCGCCGTTTTCGCCGTCCCATCCAGTGTAATCGCCTGATCCGCAGGTAAGATCGGCGCGGATTGGATAATGCGCCGCCCACCGATTGTAACGGTTGTAAGCTTTGGCTTTTCGGCTTTTTCGCTCTTTTCCACCGGCGCAGTTTCTATAGGCTTTTCCTCCGGTGCGGGTTTAGCGGGCGCAGGCATCACCTCGCTAATCGGCGCAGCTTCTTTTTCGATCAGGGCTTCGTCAAACCCCTTCGGCACAACCAATTCACGGCGAATTTCGGTAACTTTCGGTGCGTCTTTGTCAAAGGTTTGCGTTTTGACCGCATCCGTTTCGGCATCCACCAAATCAGGATTAGAAGCAATTTCCTCCGCCAATTGATCGGATAGACGACGATGCGGAGAAACATCAGGGCGAGCCATCGCTTTTGGTGCGATCGGTGCGGCGTTTGTTGTGTGTTCGATAATTTCATGATCGTTCGCATAGGGAATATCCGCACCGGACATAAGGTCGATCTTGGTGGCGGCCTCCGCCTTTTCCATTGCAACGGCTTCATTCACCGTAAAGTCATCTTTTGCGGTTATACGGTTGCTATATTCCGGTGCAGCTTGCGGCACTTGGGCGGCAATAGCGGGTTGGTTCTTACCACTCATGCAGGTTTCAAATTGTGTAGCAGCAGGCGCGAAACCAGTGAGGAAAAAGCGGAACGCATTCCCCTCGACATCCAGATCCAAAACAGCCTGCTTCTTTAACGCAGCAAAAAGTGCCTTTTCCCCCTTAATCGGAAGGGAAAGCGTATTAGCACTCAAGGCCGAGGCATTAACGGCCGCCTTAACACCATCAGGGGTGCTCAATGTTCCCTTATAAGCCTTACCGGTTTCGAAAATATCTTGCCGGAAATTGATATCCAGCGCTTGAACCCAGCTACTATCGGCGCGAAATTGCATGATAAAACCATTGTCAAAATGCGTCTGCAAGCGGCATTGACCGGAAAATTGCGTGACCGGCTCGTATGACCCGACCTCCCATCCTTGCGCGGGTTTAAAGGCTGGTGCTTTGCCTTGCGCAGCGACAGGAGCGGTGAAAGCCAACCCTACGAGAATACTGGCGGAGAAGAGCAATTTTGAAGTGTAACGTTTCATGTATATAAACCTTGTCGATGAATCGATTTTAAATCCGTGAAATAGAGAGTATCACCCGTTTTAAAAGCTTTCAATGGCTTTGCATTTGGAGGTTAGGCACGATATGCTCAAAATATAAATCGAGAAGGAAATTCACATGTCGTTAGAAGCCGTTGAAAGCAAAATCAAAGAAAAACTCGCCCTCGCCGCTGGATTGAATGCAAAGGTAAAGGTGGATTTTGGTGATGATGGTATTGTGTTCGTCGATGCCACGCAAAGCCCGCCCGTCATTTCGAATGAGGATGCAGAGGCCGACACAACGATTAAGGCCTCGCTCGATACCTTCAAGGGAATTTTGGAAGGTACACAAGACCCCAACATTGCCTTTATGATGGGCAAGTTAAAGGTTCAAGGCTCCATGGGCATCGCGATGAAAATCAACGGGATTTTAGAGGATTAACCCTCTATTCGCTTGAGCATATCCCCATACACAAAATCCGCACCATCATCCATGCGGTAAATCGCCGTCAGTTGGTTATCCGGTGACATGAGATAAAGATAGCTCGAATGATCCATCGTGTAATCCTGCTGCTCCTCGGTCACAACTTTGCGGGCGAAAACACGGTAGGCTTTGGTGACAAAATCAATCTGTGGCTGCGTCCCTGTAAGGCCGATAAGACGCGGATGAAACAGGCTCACATAATCTTTCATCACCGGAACGGTATCCCGCGCCGGATCAATAGTGATAAAGAGCGGCTGGATGGTTTTGGCAAGCTCGGGCTTATTCTTCTCCATCGCTCGCATAACTTGCGACACTTTTTGCAATTCCGTTGGGCAAATTGCGGGGCAGTAGGTAAAGCCGAAATAGATAAATTTATACTGCCCGTCATAGGTTTTTTCGGTGACTTTCTCGCCCCGATGATCGGTAAGCGAAAACGGCCCGCCAAGCTTAAGCCCCGCAATAGGCGCAGGGCGCTGCGCGCCGCTTTCCCCTTGCTTCATCACCCGCGCGCTTTGCATCTTGATTTGATACCATCCGACCCCCACGCCGATGACAAGCGCAATGGCGGAGAAAATAAAGGTACGGATAAGGCGGTTTTTGATATTCTGGCTCATATTTTTCACTCTTGTTTCAGCGTAATAAAGATGTATGGTGTTCCCTATCAAAAGTAAAGATTGAACCTTGGCGGTGCTTTTTATTTTACGTCCTCACGGACGCCTCGCAGTCGCTCGGTACAATTTTTGAAACGTAGTTTCAAAAATCACTATCCGAGACATAGAGCGAAATAAAAAAGCTGAGAATAACGCCTATAACTTGATCCGGTTAAAACCGGCGTAAGGAAAGGAAATAGCATGCCTCATATTATTGTTGAATATTGCGATACATTGACCGCATTGGATGTGCCAAAGCTTGTCATGGATTTGCATGAGGATTTGGGCGCGCGGGAAAGTGTTGATATTCACGGCATAAAATCTCGCGCGATCCCTGTGCAATATGTACTCGTCGGTGATCAAAAGGATTATAACAAGCTCATCCATATCACCCTCAAACTCCTCCCCGGTCGTAGTGATGAATTAAAGCGTGAAATGGCGCAAGGCCTTGCCGATATCGCGCATAAATCAACCCATGATGACCGTGTCGCCGTCACCTGCGAAGTGACCGAGCTACATGCCGAAAGCTATATTAAATAAAGGAAATAATCATGTCCCCAAAAGACACTCCAAATATCTGCCCCTCCACAACCCACGTTACTCGTGGTGCATTGACCGGCTCTAAAAAGGTTTACATTGGCGAGCTATCTGTGCCGATGCGCGAAATTGCCCTTGATGATCCGAATGAGCCGAGCATCACGGTTTATGACACTTCCGGCCCGTATACGGATGACAGCATTGAGCTGGATATCATGAAAGGCCTGCCGACACGGCGCAAAGAATGGATTTTAGGCCGTGGCGATGTCGAGGAAGTGGCAGGTCGCGCCATCCTCCCCATGGATAACGGTTACAAGGACGAAGCCGCGCTGGAACGCCGCAAAGTAAAGCACGAGAAATTTCCTGCCTCCCCCGAAAAACCGCTAAAGGCAAAGGCGGGGCAAAATGTCACGCAAATGCATTATGCCCGCAAAGGGATCATAACGCCGGAAATGGAATTCATCGCCATCCGCGAAAACCAAGCCCGTACCGAAATATATAACAAGAAACATGGCGGTGAGGGATTTGGCGCAAACCTCCCCGATTTCATCACCCCCGAATTTGTCCGTGAAGAAGTCGCGACAGGCCGCGCCATCATCCCCGCCAACATCAACCACCCCGAGAGCGAGCCGATGATCATCGGTCGTAATTTCCTTGTGAAGATTAACGGGAATATCGGAAACTCCGCCGTTACATCCTCCATCGGTGAGGAAGTCGATAAAATGGTGTGGGCGACACGCTGGGGCGCGGATACGATTATGGATCTTTCCACCGGAAAGGATATCCACGACACGCGCGAATGGATCTTGCGCAACTCCCCCGTGCCGATTGGCACTGTGCCGATTTACCAAGCCTTGGAAAAGGTCGACGGCATCGCCGAGGATCTAACATGGGAAGTATTCCGCGACACATTGATCGAGCAGGCCGAGCAAGGCGTTGATTACTTCACCATTCATGCCGGCGTACGCCTTCCATTCATTCAACACACCGCCGACCGCATTACGGGCATCGTCTCGCGCGGTGGATCAATCATGGCGAAATGGTGCATGCATCATCATCGCGAGAGCTTCCTCTACACCAAATTCGCCGAAATTTGCGAGATTATGAAGGCCTATGATGTGAGCTTCTCTCTCGGCGATGGTCTGCGCCCCGGTGCGATTTTGGATGCCAATGACCGCGCGCAATTTGCCGAGCTAAAGACGCTGGGCGAGCTAACAAAAATCGCATGGGAACATGATGTTCAGGTAATGATCGAAGGACCGGGCCACGTGCCAATGCATATGATCCGCGAGAATATGACCAAGCAATTGGAAGAATGCCACGAAGCACCATTCTACACGCTCGGCCCCCTAACGACCGATATCGCACCCGGATATGACCATATTACTAGCGCCATCGGCGCGGCGCAAATCGGCTGGTACGGCACGGCAATGCTATGCTATGTCACACCGAAGGAGCATTTAGGCCTCCCCAACCGCGACGATGTGAAGACAGGCGTCATCACCTACAAAATCGCCGCCCACGCCGCGGATTTAGCAAAAGGCCACCCCGGCGCACAACGCCGCGATAATGCCCTAAGCCAAGCGCGTTTTGATTTCCGCTGGAACGATCAATTCAACCTGTCGCTCGACCCCGACACCGCCCGCTCCATGCACGACGAAACCCTCCCCGCCGAAGGGCATAAAGCCGCCAGCTTCTGCTCCATGTGCGGCCCCAAATTCTGCTCCATGAAAATCACGCAGGATGTCAGGGATTTTGTCGCAGAGCAGGAGAGTAAGGGCGAGGCGGCTTAGATGATTTAGATATCTATAGAATGAAATTTAAAGAAATCTTTAACAGCGAATGTAACAAAAGTTAGCCTCCACGAGACTAATTTACTTTTAAGATCTGAAAGACTATCTTCAGCGTCATAATTTTCTACAAATGATGCAATAAAGTCTTCTCGACTACGGTCGTCTACTTGTTGAACATCATAAAGTTGGCTAGCATAATTTTTGATACATTCTTCTGATGGTTTTTTGTTGAAGCAGTTATATGCTCCTACATCCACCTTCCAAGCTTCTAGAGTCCGCCTCATTTCAGATAAAATTGAATCTAACAACTCACTTTCTGATAAGCTTGGCGAATTAGAAAGTTTGTATTTGCTTATTGTGACAGACAGGCCTCTCATCATTTCTGGCCATTGTTCTTGAGTAACACCACTATTAGTATAGCTTTTTAGTTCTATTAGTTCATCAATTAGATCCTGATAGTTTGTTTGTTGTGCTAGCAAGTCAGCATTTCGTTTGTGACTATAGCCAATGTAAGAGTTGGTTAGGTAGCGGACTCATAAA
>JBOEFZ010000120.1:0-1719 GCA_050633165.1 Alphaproteobacteria bacterium
GTCGGCTTTAGATCACGGAGTTTGCGTTCTCTTGCAAGTTCGTTTTCGATTTGATCCAATCCTTCGGCGAGTTTTTCGTCCATGTTTCCGCCTTGGAAAATTCCATCTTCCGGAATAAGGCCGAGCCTTTGCGCGATTTTTTGATAGCCTTCGATCAGATCACCAAGGTCATAGCGATAGCGGTCTTTGTCCATCCGCTCATTCGTTTCGGCGTCCCATAGGCGGCAATTATCGGGAGAAAATTCATCGGCCAAAACGATATACAGCTCCCCATGCTCGCCATAGATACGCCCGAACTCGAGCTTGAAATCGACCAATTTCAGGCCAATTCCGGCGAAAAGGCCGCTCATATAATCATTGATCCGCCATGCCATGGCGACGATCTCTTCAAGCTCATAAGGATCGGCCCAGCCGAAGGTGTAGATATGCTCATCGCTTACGATCGGGTCATTCAAGTCATCGTTTTTATAGTAAAACTCAACCAATGGACGGCGGAGGACTGTGCCCTCTTTGATCCCTAAATGACGGTTCAGGCCACCGGCGGCGATATTACGGACGACGACCTCAAGCGGGATAATCTCGACCTCGCGCACCAATTGCTCACGCATATTGATTTGTTTGATGAAGTGCGTGGGAATGCCCAAGGCTTCGATCTTTGTCATCAAATGCGCGGATATGCGGTTATTCAACACGCCTTTGCCCGCAATCGCGCCTTTTTTATCCGGATCGACGGAGGTGGCGGAGACGTTATCCTTGAAATATTGAATGACTGTGCCTGGCTCTGTCCCTTCGTATAAGATCTTTGCCTTGCCCTCATAAATCATTTTGCGACGTGCCATTGCTTTTGCCCTTTAATTTTCTTGTTATATTGTCCTTATAGCATTGCGCCGCTGGCGATTCCAATGCTAGAAATCATAAAGTTTTCACATTTAAGAGGATAACCATGACTGGATTAGATGATCGCAAGGATGCATTCGAAGCAAAATACGCGCATGAGGAGCAAATGGATTTCGCCGTGGAGGCACGGGCATGCAAATTGTTCGGGCTTATTATTGCCGAAAAGATAGGACTTAACGGCGAGGAAGCGCAATCTTATGCCATGGACGTGGTTGAGGCGAATTTGGAAGAGGCCGGATTTGAAGATGTGTTCCGCAAGGTTCGTCCGGATCTGGATGGTAAAGGCGTTGAATATACGGATCATGAGCTAAACACCCTCATGGATCAGGCCGTTAGCGAGGCCAAGACACAATTGGCGGGTGAATAATCATGGCGATGGAAGCGAGTGAAATCGAAGCATTGATCAAAGAAGCCCTGCCCGAGGCCGAGGTAAAGATCGAGGATTTGCGCGGCGATGGTGATCATTATGCGGCCTATATTGTGGACGCTTCGTTCGCGGGCAAAAGCCGTGTGCAGCAGCATCAGGCGGTTTATAAAGCCTTAAAGGGTAAAATGGGCGGGGATCTACATGCGCTTGCTATTCAAACGTCAGCGCCAGAGTAGGTTTGAACCACCAAGACACCAAGAACACTAAGCTTCACAAAGTTTTTTATTATTTTTTCTTTGTGAATCTTTGTGACCTTTGCGGCTTTGTGGTGACAATAGCGAAATATAAATTTTTAAGGAGAAAAAAATGCAGAATATTATGTTTGACCGGATACAAAAAGACATTGATGAGAATGATGTCGTATTGTTCATGAAGGGCGAGGCGGCGTTTCCGCA
>JBOEFZ010000121.1:0-1477 GCA_050633165.1 Alphaproteobacteria bacterium
ACACCACCCGGATTATTCGAATGCGCAGCATAGCTATAAGAACCATCAGCATTAAGCGTCAGCGTACCATACGTACCACTAACAACCGTAGGCGTACCAGCAACAACCGACTGACCAGCTACTTCGGTGATCGTAGCAGGAACATCCTCACCACCATCATCATTCGCAACAACACTACCCGTGATCGTTTCCGCGTCATCCGCACTGCGCGCATCGTCAACCGCAACTGGGCCATCATCTGTAATATTAATCGTAATATCAAGCGGCAGCTCATCACCATCCGCATCGGTTGCAACAAAACAAAAATCAATCGATACAACGTCATTCGGATCCGTAGCATCAGGATGATCAACAGGAAGACTTTGCGTAAACGCATACTCACCCGTCGCCGGATCAAGCGTCAATTCAAACACAGTATCCGCACCACCATTAATCGTACCAACATAACCATTCGTCGTCGCGACAACATCAATCGCATTCCCACCGGATGTAAGCGTAACAGAAGGCGTAACGACATCTTTTGGTGTAATCGTCCCCGGACCATCACCACCAAAATCAACATCAACATCACCGGTAACAGTGACATCACCGCCATTCAGATTGCTCTCATCGATATCAGTTGGATCATTATCCGTTACTTCCGGATTCTCATCCGGCAAGATCGTAACCGTCAGATCCGCCGTATCAACATCACCATCAAAATCAATAAGTGTATAGGTGAATGTATCAATACCGCCCGGATTATTCTCGTTAGAGGTATAAGCATAAGTACCATCGGAATTAATGGTCAAAACACCATACTGCCCCGTAATTTGCGTCGGCGTACCAGCAACAACCGGATAATCCGCACCACCAAAATTCACATTGGTAATGCTCCCCGCGACATCTTCACCGACATCATCATTATTGATCACACTACCGATTTCCGTGGAATCATCATCAACCGTCACCGCATCATCAACCGCAACCGGACCATCGTCTGCAATGCGAATAACAACATTACCGTTATCCGTATCACCATCAATATCTGTCGCCGTAAAGCAGAACGCGATCTCGATCACATCATTCGGATCGGTAGTATCAGGGTGATCAAGCGGCAAGCTCTGCGTAAAACTATACGCCCCCGTGGATGGATCAAGGGTCAATTCAAACACCGTATCCGTGCCGCCATTAATCGTACCGATATAGCCATCTGCCGTCACAACAACCGCAACCACATCGCCACCGGAACTTAAAGGCGCACTTGTTGTAAACACATCTTTCGGCGTAATCGCAGCCAAACCATCCGCACCGCCATCAACAGGCAAAGTTCCATTCACAGTAACATTCCGACCATGCGCAAGGTCGCTTTCATCCAAAACCTCAAGACCCGCACCCACCTGTGGATTCGTATCCTGGATATCAGGGCTACCGTCATTAATAACAATGCTGATTGTCCCCGCATCAATATCACCGTCAAAATCGGTAATATCCGCAC
>JBOEFZ010000122.1:0-4920 GCA_050633165.1 Alphaproteobacteria bacterium
CCACGCGCGAGGTCATCGAAAACTCCCGCGCCAACATGAACAACCAACAGCGCATCCACGCCGCCGTTCTCCGCCTGCTCGAGGCTAAAAATTTCGAAGATTTCGTCCACACAATCACCATGGATCTGGCCAGCATGCTGGATGTCGATATCGCCGTCCTCGTCGTCGAGGCCGAAGGCGATAAAATCCCCCACATCAACACCAGCAACGGAATCCGTATAATCCCCGAAGGGACAACCAACCGATGGATGTTTGAAAAACCCGTCCTCCTCCAGGATAATATCCAAGGGTCAGAGGCCATATATGGCGGCGGCGCAACCCTCGTCCGGTCACAAATCCTCCTCCGCGTTGATATCTCGATGGACACCCCACCCGCCATCATCGCCTTCGGCTCCCGCGATCCCAACGCCTTCACCGAAGGCCAAGCCACCGACCAAATCCTCTTCCTAACCCGCGTAATCGAACGCGCATTTAGAAGCTGGCTAAGACTCCCGGTTTAAAAAAGCGCCGCAGGAATTTTCAAACCACAACGCACACAAAGATCACAACGCAATCGTACATACCTCGACTTTTTTGCTATAATCGTCGTGCTCGTTGTGAACGTAGTGGTTAAAACTTTATGCTTAAACAAAACACCCTCGCCCTATGCGCCCCCGATCTCGCCACCACCCTCGAACAATGGCAAGACCACCTCCTGTTCGAGCGCCATGCCTCCCGCCACACCATCCGCGCCTACTGCGCCGATATCACACATTTCATAGAATTCCTGCGCGACCACCTCGGCAAAGCCCCCTCCATTGCCGACCTCGCCAACACCGGAATTACCGATTTCCGCAGCTGGATGAGCCGCAAAGCCATGTCCGGCACGACCAACGCCTCCCGCGCGCGCTCCCTCTCGGGCATCAAAAACCTCCTCACATGGATGGATAAAAACGGCATCGCCCACAACGCCGCCATCCAAACCGTCCGCTCCCCAAAACTCCCGCACAAACTCCCACGCCCCCTACAAGAATCCCAAGCCCGCGAAGTCTTGGACAACGCCGAAACCCTCCCCACAACCGACTGGGTCGCCCTGCGCGATCGCGCCCTCTTCACCCTGCTCTACGGCTGCGGCCTGCGCATTGACGAGGCCTTATCCCTCAACCTGTCCGATCGCCCCCGTGATGGCGTCATCCGCGTCATGGGAAAAGGCGGCAAAGAACGCGACATACCAGTCATCAGCATCGTCGATAGAACGTTAAATGAATATATAAACGCACGCCCCTTTCCAAAAGAAAGCACCCGCGCCCTCTTCCTCGGCATTCGCGGCAAACGCCTCAACCAAGGCATGGCACAAAAAGCCTTACGCGAAATCCGTAGCCTCCTCAGCCTCCCCGAAACCGCAACCCCCCACGCCCTGCGCCACTCCTTCGCCACACACCTATTGCAAAACGGCGCAAACCTCCGCGAAATCCAAGAACTCCTAGGCCACGCCTCCCTAACCAGCACCCAACGCTACACCGAAATCAACGCGAAAGAGTTGATGCGGGTGTATAAGGATGCTCACCCGAGGGCTTAAATAAATTGACATAAAACAAAGCCTTACTCTATACACATGCCATGACAAGCTTTGGCATAAAAAACGGTAGAATTACACTCCTAGGGAATACGCTAGCCTGACAATGGCACAAACATTGTGCACCTCAACCACCTTCTTAACGGTAGAAAAGATGCGCTATCCCAAGAGGAGCTAAAAGCACTTTTCATAGCTTTGGCACAAAACTGCCCTCAAGACATGATCACCAGCGACTTTCGTGAGCTCGAGGTTAATGAAAAAACCACAGAGAAATGCATCGCAGCGCACAAATTATCAAAAGAAACACCTCAAAAACCACTCCCTCCCTCCACTTCCAAGAAAGCTCCCACTGACAAAGAGATACAAGACGCATTACAAATAATTAAAGGCGCAAAAATCCCACCAACTTTCCACAAAGCTGCGAAAGCGAAAAGCCCGTTCCTTCAAAAGGACGAATGGGTTTACCACGCAAAGCCCGATGTATTGGGATATGGAGACCTCACCATTACAAAACAATGCCCACAAAAACGCCTAATAGTAGATATTCTTGAAAATCCGAACAAAGAACTGTCCCGAGAGGAAAAAGCAGCATTGAAAACAGCTATGCAATGGCTTCTAAGCAATACTTTCTCAAGACAACCAAGAGAAGTCGTTGAAAAAGCCTTTAAAATTTTCCCTGAAGACTTGGCAACACAAGCAATCAATAGCGCACCCACCCCCCTCGGCAGCGGGTCAGCACCGACACGAAAAAGTGGAACATTATTCGCCCCACAAATGCTTTAACCTACATCCACCCTACATATGAAGAGCACGCCCATGCACCGCCAAGGCTGCTTCCTTCACCACTTCCGTCAAGGTCGGATGCGCGTGACAGGTCCGCGCTAAATCCTCAGCTGAGCCTTCAAATTCCATCACGCTCACGACTTCCTGAATCAAATCACCCGCATTCGGCCCGACAATATGCGCGCCCAAAATCCGGTCGCTCGCCTTATCCGCCAGAATTTTCACAAATCCATCCGTCATACCCATCGCCCGCGCGCGACCATTCGCCATAAACGGAAACTTTCCGGCATTATACGCAACGCCTGCTTCTTTAAGCTGCGCCTCCGTCTTCCCGACATTCGCAACCTCCGGCCAAGTATAAACCACACCAGGGATACAGTTATAATCAATATGCCCGCTCTGCCCCGCTAACATTTCGGCCAAAACAACACCCTCTTCCTCGGCTTTATGCGCCAGCATCGGCCCCGCAATCACATCGCCAATCGCATAAACCCCCTCCACCGACGTCTCAAAGAACTCATCCGTAACAATCTGCCCGCGCTCCGTGCGCTCAACACCAACCGCATCAAGGCCGAGATTACCCGTATAAGGCGTCCGCCCCACCGCCATCAGCACAATCTCCGCCGATAACTTCTCTTCATCACCACCTGCCGCAGGCTCAACAGTCAAATCAACACCAGACTTACCCGCCTTGGCCGAAGTCACCTTCGCGCCCGTCTTAAACGCAATCCCCTGACGCTTGAAAATCTTGCGCGATTCTTTACGCACTTCCTCATCCATACCCGGCAAAATCTCGGGCAGATACTCAATCACGGTAACCTCCGCGCCCAATCGACGCCAAACCGTCCCAAGCTCCAGCCCAATAACACCACCACCAATCACAACCAGCGATTTCGGCACCTTCCCAAGCTCAAGCGCGCCCGTAGACGAAACAATCCGCTTCTCGTCAATCTCAATCCCCGGCAAGCTCGCCACATCCGACCCAGTCGCAATAATAATGCTATCAGCCTCATAAACATCTTTACCGACCTTAACCTTACCAGCCTCGACAATCTCGCCCGCACCCTTCAAATGCGTAATCTTGTTCTTCTTAAAGAGGAACTCGATCCCCTTCGTATTCGCATCCACAACCTCATCCTTAAAGCCCATCATCTTCTTAAGGTTAAGCTTCGGCTTCACCTCAATCCCGATATGATCAAAATGCTTACTCGCATCCTCGAATTTCTCCGAACTCGCCAATAATGCTTTGGAGGGAATACAACCAACATTCAAACATGTCCCGCCCAACGTCTCACGCTTCTCAACCACGCCAACCTTCATGCCCAACTGCGCCGCGCGGATCGCACAAACATATCCCCCCGGCCCCGCACCAATCACAATCACATCATATTTATCAGCCATGTCTATCTCCTAAATTTCGAATTTTGAACCTACCCCCTCCCGCGAAAAAAGCAAGAGTCAAACCAACAAAACAATGCTAAATTCAACAGATGAGCATCTACATCCACATGCAAGCCGCCGTCGACATCGTGGCGCAAAGCCCCCACCCCACCAACAAAATCGCCGCCACCATCGCGGGGGACGGCTGGGCGTTTAGCCGAACAAACCACTGGCCCGCCGCAATCGAAACCACCATCGGACGCGACACAGACATCGGCAATTCCTCCGGCACAATCCACGCCGAAACCGCATGCATCTTCGCCGCATACGCCGCACGCCACGCCACACGCGGCGCATCCATCTTCATCACCGATCCACCCTGCCCCAACTGCATGAAAAACATCGCCGAGGCCGGAATCACAAAACTCTACATCGACCACAAAGGCTTCGACAAAGACTGGGCAAAGCGCCGCAGCGACCAATTCGAAAATATGAGCTTACGCATCGCCGCCAAAGCCGCGATCGACGTCTATGTGATCTACCGAAAAGAACAACGCTTCGAAATCATCTCAAAACACGCCCCAAACTACAAACCAGCAGAGAGCCACCCACCAATCATTCACCCCCTAAAACCGTCATCACACGGCTCGTCCGTGCAAGCCAGTAATACAAGCACCAGACTGGATCACACGGACAAGCCGTGTGATGACGAAAACTGGAAATTGTTAATCAACAAAGCAACCACAGAATACAAAAACGAACCCTTCGCCACCGCCCTCGCCACCAACCAATCCGGCGAAACAATTGCCATCACCGCAACCCTGCACCCCACCATCGGCTATACCCCCCAAGACCCGCTGGATAAAGAAGGAAAATACAGCTTCATCCTACAGCCCCTAAACCGCCTCCTCATGATCGCCGCCCGCGAAGGGCTATCCCTCTCCCCCAACCACATCTACTCCTCCCGCTGCCCCAGCTCCCGCGAGCTAATCAACTTCATCGGCGCAGGCTTCACCACCTTACAAATAGGCAACAAACAAAAAGCCCGCGATCAACACGGGCTTTTGGCATTAGAGCAATTAGAAGAGAACAAAACCTTAAATGTCATCCCGAGCGAAGTCGAGGGATCTAATCCATTATCAGATTCCCCCACTCGCTAACGCTCAGTCGGAATGACAAGACTAGGTAGCGTACTCATAAAT
>JBOEFZ010000123.1:0-875 GCA_050633165.1 Alphaproteobacteria bacterium
GCACCCGATAATTCCACTGCGCCGAGTCAAATATCGCGTCATCAGCCTGAACCCCCACCCCGAAAACAACAATGGCCCCAAACAGGAGCCATTGAATTTTTTTAAATCTGAGAATCATAATTTTTATCCTGATTAAGGCTGAAGAATATCACGCTATAAAACAGCGAAAATGTTGTTTTTCGAGAACCGGAGCGCAGCGTACATTTCGTACGTGAGCACCGGAAGCGGAGAAAAGCAGCATTTGCAGCTTTTTAGAGTGTGATAGACGAAACCTTAAGCCGCGATTGCTTCCTGAATCGCCGTCCCAAGCCCAGCCGGACTCTCAGAAACAACAAACCCAGCATTCCGCATCGCCTTCATCTTGGCCGGCGCAGTATCATCCGAACCGGAAATCAACGCACCCGCATGCCCCATACGCTTACCTGGCGGCGCAGTCGCCCCCGCGATAAATCCGGCAATCGGCTTTTTGTTGGAAAGGCCAGCATAATATTCCGCCGCCTCAATCTCCGCCGTTCCACCAATCTCACCAATCATCAAGATGCTCTCTGTCTCATCATCATCCATGAACATTTCGATACAATCGATAAAGTTCGTACCATTAACCGGATCACCACCAATACCAATACAAGTCGATTGCCCAAGACCAACCGCCGCCGTCTGCGCCACTGCCTCATACGTCAACGTACCGGAACGTGAAACAATCCCGACACTCCCGCGCTTATGAATATGACCCGGCATAATCCCGATCTTACATTCATCCGGCGTAATGATCCCCGGACAATTCGGCCCAATCAAACGAGTTTTTGAACCCTGCAAAGCCGCCTTAACCTTCACCATATCCAAAACCGGAATCCCTTCCGTAATACAAATCGCAA
>JBOEFZ010000124.1:0-1362 GCA_050633165.1 Alphaproteobacteria bacterium
GAAGATGTCGGGATTACGTTGGGCCAAGCCTTGCGCGAGGCCGTGGGTGATAAAGCCGGCATTCGCCGTTACGGGCATTTTACGCTTGTGATGGATGAGGTGTTGAGCCGTGTTGCGCTGGATTTATCGAACCGGCCTTATTTGATTTGGCAGGCGGAGTTTACGACCCAGCGTTTGGGTGAGATGGACACGGAATTGTTTCAGGAATTCTTTAATGCGTTTGCGGGCGCGGCGGGGGTTACGCTGCATGTGAAAAACGAATATGGCACAAACAATCACCACATTATCGAGAGCATCTTTAAGGCTTGCGCCAAGGCGCTTCGCATGGCGGTTGAGGTTGATGCCCGCGCGGAAGGCGCATTGCCGAGCACGAAGGGCGCGCTTTAAACAGCAATAAAGTTTGTAACCTTTTCTTTTCTCTGTTCGAATGACAAGGGAAAGGAAAGGCAGCCCTTATGCGCATTTTATTAATGATATTGTTTTTCACTATAATCACCTCCCCTGCTCACGCGGTGGTAGAGACAAGCTATACTCACCACAAAGACCGCATTTCCACGCCATGGTACATCGCCAATAATGCGCAAACAAAGGCAGCAGATTTAGCATTTATCAAACATATGCGCCCGCATCATGCAGGGGCATTGTCGATGTCCGAGGCATATCTCACCGATCCGGCGGCGCAAAATGTACGTCTGAAACAGCTGGCACGCGGAATCATTCATAACCAAACATTCGAAATTGCGGTAATGGATATGATTGAAGATTATCAAAAGCGCAGCAAAGCCGATGGCAGCATCGAGCAAGTTGCAGAAAAAGATATGGTACAAAAATTAGTATTCTGGCGAGCGCCTTTGCCGAGTGTCTTGGATCGATCCTATGGTGACCAAGGCGTATCGCAAAGCGATGTGGCCTTTGCCAAGGCAATGATTATTCACCATGAAGGTGCGCTGGTGATGGCGCAGGGCTATCTGGATAAGGCGGCGGATAATGGTTATTTGGAGCGTTTGTGCCTTGATATTCTGGTCGATCAGGCGAATGAGATTGCCTATATGCACTCCATTATCGATGAATATGCAGGCGACCCCGATGATGTAGTCATTACCGCAGATATGATTCACGGCATGGAAGGGATGGAGCATATGCTGCCTGGCCATGAAGACAATCATAGCGCTCATCACATGCATTAGGGATTGCAAGCATTTCGTCATGACGGTATATCATTTCCCATGATTATTTACCCGGCTATTGATTTAAAAGATGGAAAATGTGTGCGCCTTTACCAAGGGGATATGGCGCAGGATACGGTTTATAACGAAGACCCCGGCGCGCAGGCGCATGATTGGGCGGCGGCGGGGTTTGGCT
>JBOEFZ010000125.1:0-2150 GCA_050633165.1 Alphaproteobacteria bacterium
AGCCATAGAGCGTATCCTCACCCGCATGCCCGTAAAGCTCGTCCGCCGCATCATCATCCAGCATCCCGCCCGCATCCCATTCAATGAAATAAGCGCGCGTTTCGGTCGGTGAAGCACTCACATCACCACCCAGCCAAACACTCACCGCATTCTCCAAAACAAGCTGATCAATAAAATCCTGCTCTAACTGCGTCGTAATCTCTACCAAATGCCCGTTCACACCTTGCAAAACACTCGCCTCCGCCGCCGCTTTCGCATCGCTCAACGTCGCGGGACTGCTTACAAGCTTATAAAAGCTATTGCTGTATTTATCGTAAATAAGATCCGGATCGGCATCAATCATCTGATCAATCAAAACATGCCCAAGGCCACTGCCGTGCAAAACATCATTCCCAACATTTCCCTTCAGGCAATCCGCGCCAAGCCCGCCAATCAAAACATCATGCCCGCCACCACCAAACAGCTGATCATTATCCGCCCCGCCATTAATCTGGTCATTGCCATTATCACCCTTGAGATAATCTTCACCCGCTTCGGCGGAAATCACATCATCGCCACTACCGCCCCTGACAACATCATTACCATCGCGAACTTTGATAAAGTCATTGCCGTTATTGCCTTCGACATAGTCATCCCCCTCATGGGCATAAATCTCGTCATCACCGCTTCCACCAATCAGCGTGTCATTCCCTTCATACCCCGCCAAAACGTCATTACCGCTCCCGCCATAAGAAATATCAACACCGCTACCGCCAAGAAGGCGATCATCACCATTCTCGCCATACATCGTATTATCGCCGTTGCCGCCGCGAATATCGTCGTTACCTTTTCCGCCGTAAATTAAATCCGTGCCGGCTTCGCCCTTAACGGTATCATCCCCATCTCCGCCATACAGCGTGTCATTACCATCCCCGCCATCAAGAAAATCATTCCCATCCCCGCCGCTTAAGACATCATCGCCACCTTCCGCATAAATTTTATCATTCCCGAGATTTCCATACAGATAATCATTCCCGTCCCCGCCATAAATTTTGTCATCCCCGTCTTCACCAAGAATGATATCCTCACCGGCCAGCCCGTATAATTGGTCATTACCATCCCCGCCCAAAATCTGGTCATTCATCTCCCGCCCGTAAACGCGGTCATCCCCTGCATCGCCATCAATAACATTAACCTGCCCGTCAACCCCGCTGATCTTCTCTCCCGCCGCAGTCCCCATGATCGTCGCCGGGTCAAGACCCACGCGATTCGGACCATCTTCCTCATCCCAAGTAACCTCAAGACTAACAGTCTCCACTAATGGCGTAACCTCTTCCACGGGCGGTTCTTCCGGCACGACCTCTTCTTCCGGTATGATTTCCTCAATCGGCTCTTCTACACTCGGCATGTCCGTATTAAAGGCATCGGTAACGGCCTGATCTTTGAATCGCAGGGCAATCGAATCTCCGACCTCTGCCGTATCATCAACCGCATATTTGTTAATATTGCCCATGCCGTTCACATATTTTGCATCGACGGTGATACCATTAAGCTTGATACTCTCGAACACCATGACCGCATCGGAGGCATCGGCTTCGGCAAAACGAAAATCCAGCCGCTCTGGCATGTCTTCGCCATGCTCTATAATAAATTGTGTGCTCTGCGTATCTGTACCGCTGCTCGCGGTAATAACCGCATTATCAACCTGAACACCATCCAGCCACACTTCCAAAACCCCGCCCAAGGCGGCTGCTATATCCAATTCTAAACTGAAACTACCCATCATTAAGCCCTGTACTCAAAGCGCCCTTTTTCGCGCATTACCCATCAATAATAAACCATAATAAAGTGAAATTTCTTAAGATTAGATGAAATTTTATATAGTAATTTTTTATATATTTCAGAGGCTTAAGGAATTAGACGCATGCAATGATGTGCAAAAAGAAGGGTTTTTAATGCATAAGTATTAACATAGTTCTTCCTCGTTTTCTAGGGTCTGGATCTATAAATTATGATTAATTCTGTTTCAAAATAAGCCAGCAGATGCAAGGAAAACAAGGTTCCGCGATGCCGTAGCATCGGGGGTTCTTGTTTGACGCCGCAGATGCCGGCTTATTTTGAAACCCGAAGGGCGCGGAAAATTTTTGTATCTAGGTAGCGTACTCATAAAT
>JBOEFZ010000126.1:0-589 GCA_050633165.1 Alphaproteobacteria bacterium
CCTTTACGAGGGCGCGCCTATATCCTTGCTGCAAAACACTGCGAAGACCTCGCCCGCGATTTGCGCGATGCCTCTAAAAATCCCAATATGAAATTATAAATTTTGGACGGGGAGAGCCAAAATCGAGGGCGCTTCTTTTTTGCGAAAAAGACAAGCGCCCTCAATCGCTCCTCTTGACTTAACTTAAAGATTCCCCCCATATCATCCCCATGACTTACGACCCACATAAAGACTACGCAAATGCGCAATTATGGCGCGGTACAACGATTGTTTCTATCCGCAAGGGGAGCGATGTCGTTATCGCCGGTGACGGGCAAGTATCCATGGGGCAAACTGTCCTCAAAAACAACGCCCGCAAAGTCCGCCGCCTTGGCCGCGATAACAATATCATCGCCGGATTTGCAGGCTCAACCGCCGATGCTTTCACATTGTTCGAACGCCTCGAGGCTAAATTAGAGGCCCACCCGAACCAACTTACCCGCGCATGTGTTGAGCTTGCTAAAGACTGGCGCACCGATAAATATTTGCGAAAGCTAGAAGCGCTGATGGCGGTCTGTGATAAGGAAACCTCCCTCATCCTCACCGGAAA
>JBOEFZ010000127.1:0-616 GCA_050633165.1 Alphaproteobacteria bacterium
TAACGTTAAAAGAGAGGAAAAGCATCATTTACGACTGATGCCAGCCGCACGTGTTAAAAGGGGTTATCAAGCCCCATGCCTGCCCTAACGACAAGCACACCCGATATAAACATATGGTTGAGCCAAAGCGCAAGAAATTTTATCCCAAACAACCGTATCAACACGCCCACCATCACCCTATTTAACAGGCTTTTATTCCTCGCCAAAACTTCTTGGCTATATTCTCGGCTCTCATATGGGTATAACGAAACAACATTCTAAAGTCCTTATGGCCGCTGATAAGTGTGACCTCTGGAATACTTAACCCCATTTCAAAAAAGCTACTAATGGCCTCATGGCGTAAATCGTGAAAATGTAGCCCTGTGATAGAAGCAGCTTCGCAGATACGCTTCCAATGATATTCAATGGCCTTAATGTGAACAGGGAACACGAACCTTTCATCACTAGGAGAAACCTCTAAAATCTTTTTAGCCTCTGGTGTGAGCGGTATAGTCCTCTTATGGCCATTCTTTGCCTCGGGGATGATTAAAGTACTCTTCTTCCTATCAAAATGTCCTTTCTCTACCCTCAGTATTTCCCCTCTTCTCATGCCCGTTTCTAGGTAGCGGACTCATAA
>JBOEFZ010000128.1:0-1268 GCA_050633165.1 Alphaproteobacteria bacterium
GCACAACATTGGGCAAACCAATCCTGATGGGCCGAAAAAGCTACGAGAGCTTAGGCAAGCCCCTCCCCGGCCGCCCGAACATAGTCGTCAGCCGAAGCTACTCCAAACTCCCCGCCCCCAACCCGACCAGCATCTATCGCGACATGGAATCGGTTGGCGAGGATGCACCAAAAATCAACGAAGGCCCCTTCCTCTACCCCACATTAGAAGAAGGAATCACCGCCATGCAAGAGATGGGCGAAGAGATGGGCGTGGACGAAATCTTCATCACCGGCGGCGGACAAATCTACGCCGAAACCCTCCCCTACACCGAGCGCCTCTACTTAACAATCCTCGACCGAGACTACGACGCCGACGTCTATTTCCCCCAAATCAACTGGGATGAATGGAATATAAAAAACGAAGAAAAACACGAAGCCGCCCCCAAAAAAAACCGCCCCGCCTTCACTTTTTTCACGTTAGAGCGGAAATAATCCCTTCAGGAAAAGCATACTCCTCCCCCGCATCCGCCTTCCCCCGAATATCCGCGCTCAGCTCAATCTCACCCAAAAACGGCACGCCTAGCTTTTCCGCCTCGGACCTAGCGCCGCCACGGCCGAAAACATCAGAACTCATATTCTCCACCAACCCCAAAATCGGCACACCAACCGCACCGAACATCTCCACGGCCTTACGCGCATCCGCAAGCGCTAGCTCTTGCGGCGTGCTTACAATCACCGCGCCATCCACGTCAATTTTCTGCGCCAAGGTTAATTGCGCATCCCCCGTCCCCGGCGGCATATCAACGATCAACACATCCAGCGGCTCGCCTGCATCTGCCCATTCCACATCCCGAAACATTTGGTAAATCGCGCTCTGCACCATTGGCCCGCGCCACACCAGCGCTTTTTCCGCATCGACCATAAACCCAATCGACATCACCTTAACACCACCCACCTCCGCCGGAATAATCTTCTTATCATCCGTAAAATCCGGCTTAAAATCCTTCAGCCCGAATAATGTCGGCTGGCTCGGCCCGTAAATATCGGCATCCAGCAACCCGATACGCTGCCCCGCCGCCGCCAATTGCCGCGCCAATCCCGCCGCAACGGTGGATTTCCCAACCCCGCCCTTACCACTCGCCACCGCAATAATTTTCTTGGCATTCACCTTTAACTTGGGATTCTTCTCCATCCCATGCGGGTCAGCCACCGCCGCTTTCGGCGCGGCCTGCACCTCCGCCTCCCTTTGCGCCGTCAAAACCGCTGCAACCGATTTCACCCCCTTCA
>JBOEFZ010000129.1:0-2231 GCA_050633165.1 Alphaproteobacteria bacterium
CCATGCGCAAAATCCGGCAAATGGCGCGGAATTTCGGATTGCGAGACAAGGCTGCGCGGGCTGTGAATATCATCATATACATATTCAATCGGCGCTTCGTAAGTCAACATTTTCCCGCACCCCTGCGGACGTTCGAGCAATAAACGATTTCCCGCAGCGAGCAAAGTTGTCTTCCCCGATCCGGTCGGGCCGGTAATGACAACCATCCCCTGACGCGGCGCCCACGCTTCGATGATTTCTTGCTCGATCCCTAGATCATCCATCGTTGGCGGAACACTGGGCAAGGAACGCATGGTAATCTGCGCGGAGTCTCGCCCGCGCGATAAAATCGCCGTAATATTCACACGAAAACGAATGCGGGTATAACGATCGGGGCGAATTTCATACGACACATCCAGATCCCGCGCCGAAGCAAGCCGCGCCAGAGCCTCCGGCCCGTAAATCTGCGTCAAGAAAACCGCCATATCCGCCGCATCGATATTGCGGAATGTCCCTGGATACAGCGCCCCGTTAATCTCGTTATAAACCGGTCGGTCGGTTTGGATAGTCACATCCGAGGAATTTTGCTTCACACACCAAAGCAAGAGCGCATCAACATGCTCCTCGGTAAAACGATCCGGCTCATCTGGCCAGGTCTGCGCGAAATTATCCGCTTCTTTAAGAAGGCTTATCGGCTTGCGGGCTGCCATGAATCATGTCCTGTGTTAAATTCCGGAACACCTGTAATCTGTACGGCGCGATCACCAATGCGCATCTCGTCCCCGCCGCCCGTCACGCCGCGATCAACCTGCAGGGCGTAAGGCTGGCTAATCATGCCTTGCGCCAGCAAGGAGCGATAACGGATCATGCCTTCATAATCGGCGGTAAGCAGGTTTAAATCCGCTTCGAAAATCTCATCCGCCTGACGCACACCTTGCTCCCACCCGATGGCAGTATGTTCAATCCAAACACCGCGCTCCCCCTCATCAGCAGGCAAAAGGATATCCGGCGGCGGCTGCGTCGCGCCGGAATCGCGCTCAAGATAGGTACGCCAATGCCGCGCCGCTGAAACGATGCGGGCGTTATTGATGATGTTATACATCCGATCCGATACGGCGGCTTGCTGCCCGTCGCCTTGGATGAGCATAGCATTAATAGACTCGCTAACAATCGGTGGCTCTATCAAAAGCCCCGATGGCGCAGGGATAAGCAAAGTGCTGAAATTAAAAATTTTATCCAGATGCCGCGCGCGGCTTTCTGTTTCAAGGCGAATTTCATGACTGCGCGCCGCTAAACCCGCACGCGCACCATATGAAATGGCGGCCTCGCGCAAGGCATCCATACGAACATCAAGCGGCATACCGCTATCACCCAACGGCTTATTCTCGGCTTCAATCGCCTGTATTTCCAAAAGCGTAAGCGGCGTAGTATTAGCAGGGCTGGCGGAGGTATCAATAACCGTGTTCCCGCCATCATAAACATAGCGCACAGTAGGCTCTTCTTCCTCTTGCCCGAACAGCTGCGCTTGCGCGGACGTATGTGCCGCGAGAGGCAATAACGACAGGCCGGCAATAAGAAGAAGGCGCTTCATCATCGATTATAATAATCCCGTGTTAGGAGCATAATGCAGCTCGATTCGCTTTTTATTGGCATCAACGCGCACATCCGCACGCTTACCGAGCTGTAGCCCGATACTGCGCAAAACTTCAATCACGGGTTTGTCTTCGGCATCGATACTAACAACAACGGGCACGGCGGGCGCTTGACCAACAGCCTCGAAAACATAATCCGCACGCTGGGCGAGCATGGCGGTAATTTGATCCGCCGGACCAACCCAATTCACACTGACAGGGCGGGATAATTCAAGCGGCGCATTGGAAATTGGCGGCGCAGCCAAACCCGGCCCGCGCTCTTGCTCAACCCGTGATAAGGTTTGTAGCGCGCTGGAGGCACGATCCGCGGCATCGGCAAGCATGGCGGAAACCTTATCCGGCTCCGCCACCATTTGCGGTGCACCCTCGCTCGGCGGGAAAAGACGATCGATTGTCGAACATGCCGAAACTGTCAATAAAGTTGCACAAATCAAAGAAACGCGAAGTATCATAATTTTAAACCCTAAACACCAAAACCTAGCAGATCAATTATCCTTAAACGATATGGTGATTTGAAATCAAGCGTAATGCGTGGAATGAAAAGCTGCAAGGTTTCTGAGACTAGTCACGGCGTATATTCACAAGAATATGCGTATCAGC
>JBOEFZ010000130.1:0-1478 GCA_050633165.1 Alphaproteobacteria bacterium
GTCTTTGGCCTCTTGCGCGAAGACGAGTGAGGGGGCGAGCAAGGGGAGGAACAATAGTAAAAGGAATAATCGCATATCTTATTATTACCACAGAGATTAAAGAGAAAAATAGAGGTGAAAGAGTTTTTAATATTATTTCTCCTTAATCTCTTTTCCCTCTTTCATCTCTGTGGTTTAAAAAGCCATGAATAACGATTTCGAAATCAGCGTTGCACCTATGATGGATTGGACGGATCGGCATTGTCGGTATTTCCATCGGCTGATTGCGCCGCATGTGCTGCTTTATACCGAGATGGTGACGACGGGCGCGCTTATTCATGGGGATTCGGAGCGGTTTTTGCGGTTTGATGAATGCGAACATCCGGTGGCGTTACAGCTTGGCGGGAGTGATCCGGCAGATTTAGCGCAATGTGCGGAGATGGGCGCGGAGGCAGGGTATGACGAGATTAACCTCAATTGCGGCTGCCCGAGTGATCGGGTGCAGAGCGGGAGTTTCGGGGCGTGTTTAATGCGTGAGCCTGCGACAGTAGCGAATTGCGTTGCGGCGATGAAGGCGGCGGTTGATGTTCCTGTGACCGTGAAATGCCGGATCGGGATTGATGAGGAGGATAGCTTTGAATTTCTTGACCGATTTGTTGGCGAGATTGCGGATAAAGGGTGCGAGACGTTTATTATTCACGCGCGCTCGGCGTGGCTGAAGGGCTTATCGCCGAAGGAAAACCGCGATGTGCCACCGCTAAACTATGCGCGGGCACACGAGATTAAGGCGAAATATCCGCAGCTTCGTATTATTTTGAATGGCGGGATTAGGGATATTAAGACGATTCAAAACACCAAATCCAATCAAAGCACTTTGTCTTCTGACAAGGCGCAAGGCGCGACGCGTATCAATAATACGCAAGCGACGCAGCAACGCAGCTCAGAAGGCAAAGGGCGAAGATTGGATGGCGCGATGATTGGGCGGGAGGCGTATCAGAACCCGTATTTTCTGGCGGAGATTGAGCGTAAAATATTTGGTAATCACGCTATTTTAGGGCGCGATAAGATTGCGCGCAGTATGATTCAATACATTAAAAAACAGATAGAAGCATTTGATACTCCAGTAAAATCTATTACTCGTCACATGATGGGGCTTTATCATCATCAACCGGGGGCGAAGGCTTGGCGGCGGGCGCTTAGCGAAATTCCGTTGATGAAAGATGCGGATGAAAATGTAATTGAATATGCACTGGCGCAAAAAGACGCGGCGACAAACAAATCATCATAACGTCATTACACGTTTTGCTGATAAGCAAATACGTGTAATCTAGATTGCACGGACAAGCCGTGCAATGACGAGAAATTTAAAAATATGAGCGATCTTTGGGAGATATTACAGGCGCGCAAGGCGACGAAGCTTTTAGATGCTGTCCGCGACGACGCCTTTCCGGTGTTGTTTGAGCCATCATTATGCGAATTTTTTACGCATCCGCTCGAAT
>JBOEFZ010000131.1:0-817 GCA_050633165.1 Alphaproteobacteria bacterium
AGATGTGTATAAGAGACAGTTCCCGTTGTTTGGCATTTTATGCACCCGTATCAAAAACAACGCGTGCTGACATTCCTTAATCCGGAAAGCGATCCGCTCGGCTCTGGCTATCACATCACCCAATCCAAAATCGCCTTGGGTAGCGGCGGGATCGAAGGCAAAGGATTTTTGCAAGGAACGCAAAGCCGCCTCAATTTTCTCCCCGAAAAACAAACCGATTTCATCTTCACATTATGGGCGGAGGAATGGGGGTTAACGGGCGGGCTGTTCCTGCTCGGCCTATTCGGGGTAATCTTCGGCTATGGCCTGTGGATCGCACTACGCGCACGGCAAAATTTCGCCCGCTATCTCGCGCTTGGCCTCACGGTGAATTTCTCGCTCTATGTCTTTATTAATATTGCGATGGTCATGGGCCTCATCCCCGTCGTCGGCGCGCCGCTCCCCCTCGTTTCCTACGGCGGAACCTCAATGCTCGCCGCCCTCATCGGCTTCGGCCTAATCATGAGCGCGAATGTGTATAGGGATAGCAAGGTAACGCGGGTGTAGGAGAAACCTTAAGCCGCCTTAATACCTTTATCTTCCAAAAGCGCCTGAAGCTCGCCCGCTTCGTACATTTCGCGAACGATGTCACATCCGCCAACAAACTCACCCTTTACGTAAAGTTGCGGAATGGTTGGCCAGTCGGAGAAATCTTTGATGCCCTGACGGATTTCATTATCCTCAAGGACGTTAACATCCTTAAAGCTCACGCCAAGTTGGGATAGCACCTGCACCACCAATGAAGAAAAGCCACACTGCGGAAACGCCGCCTCGCCCT
>JBOEFZ010000132.1:0-1302 GCA_050633165.1 Alphaproteobacteria bacterium
CCATTTGGTCACCATCGAAGTCAGCGTTAAACGCGGTACAAACGAGGGGGTGAAGATTGATCGCTTTTCCTTCGACGAGGACAGGTTCAAAGGCCTGAATCCCGAGGCGGTGAAGCGTTGGCGCGCGGTTTAGCATAACCGGGTGCTCGCGGATAACTTCTTCGAGGATGTCCCAAACTTCGGGGCGTTCCTTTTCCACCATCTTCTTCGCGGCCTTAACCGTGGAGGCCATGCCGTAGATTTCGAGTTTATGGTAGATGAAGGGTTTGAATAGCTCGAGCGCCATTTTCTTGGGCAGGCCACATTGATGGAGCTTTAGCTCCGGCCCAACCACGATCACGGAACGACCGGAATAATCCACGCGTTTCCCGAGGAGGTTTTGACGGAAACGACCTTGCTTACCCTTAAGCATGTCGGAGAGTGATTTCAATGGACGCTTATTCGCACCCGTAATCACGCGACCGCGACGACCGTTATCGAAGAGCGCATCAACAGATTCTTGAAGCATACGCTTTTCGTTGCGCACGATAATGTCGGGCGCGCGAAGCTCCATAAGGCGCTTAAGACGGTTATTCCGGTTAATCACGCGGCGGTAAAGATCGTTAAGATCCGAGGTCGCGAAACGTCCGCCATCAAGTGGAACGAGCGGACGGATATCCGGTGGAAGGATTGGAACAATGTCCAAGATCATCCATTCAGGACGCGCGCCGGATTCGAGGAAGGCATCAAGGAGCTTAAGACGCTTCACAAGCTTTTTACGTTTGGCTTCTGATCCTGTCTCGCGCAAATCTTCTTCAGCTTGGGCTTTTTCTTCTTCGAGGTCGAGATCGGAGAGGATTTCCTTAAGGGCTTCGGCACCGATACCGGCGCGGAAGTTTTCTTCACCATATTCGTCTTGCGCGGCGTAGTATTCTTCTTCGGTAAGGAGTTGCTTTTCCTTCAAGGGGGTCATGCCCGGCTCGATCACAATGAAGTTTTCGAAATAGAGCACGCGCTCAAGCTCCTTCAATGTCATATCGACGACAAGGCCGATACGGGATGGAAGGGATTTGAGGAACCAGATGTGGGCGACGGGGGAGGCAAGGTCGATATGGCCCATGCGCTCACGACGGACGCGGGTGAGAGTAACCTCTACGCCACATTTTTCGCAGATAATCCCTTTGTATTTCATGCGCTTATATTTACCGCAAAGACATTCGTAATCCTTTACCGGGCCGAAGATACGGGCGCAGAAGAGGCCGTCTTTTTCTGGTTTGAATGTACGATAGTTGATCGTTTCCGGCTTTTTAACTTCACCGAATG
>JBOEFZ010000133.1:0-2254 GCA_050633165.1 Alphaproteobacteria bacterium
AATTTGCAAAAAACCATGCTATAATGGTTAAATATCAAATATACGAAATCATAACTAAAAAAGAGGATATGCCAATGGAACTCAACGTTCATGGAAAACAGATCGATGTGGGTGATGCCCTGCGCACGCACGTTACGGACAAACTCGAAGACCTCAACGAAAAATACTTCAATCACGCGACTTTCGCGACGGTCACTTTCTCCAAAGAAGGCCACGGAAAGCCGCGCATTAAAACGCATATTAACGTACAATTAGGCAAAAACATCATGGTCGCCGCCGATTCCATCGACCCTGACCCCTACGCCGCCTTTGAATCCGCCGCAACAAAGGTCGGCAAACAAATGCGCCGTTACAAAAAGAAACTCCGCGATCACCATGACCGCATGGATCAAACCCCCGAAGGCGAACTGCGCAAGGCCCGTGATTACGTCCTTGCCGCCATTCCGGAACAAAACGACGAACCAGTATCCGAAGAGCGCGAAGTCCCCGTAGGGGAAGAGCCCGCCGTCATCGCGGAAATGACCACGGACATCCAAAAAATGAGCGTCTCTGACGCCGTCATGCGCCTCGATCTTTCGGGTGAAAACGCCCTCATGTTCTATAACGCCAGCAACGATGCGCTGAACATGGTCTATAAACGCTCCGACGGTAATATCGGTTGGGTCGATCCGGACGGGCATAGCAACTAATTTTTTCACAAGAAAATATGAACATTTTTTCGGGGGCTACATCGGCCCCCGAATGCATTTTTAAGCGCCCCTTATACCCCAAAAATACACGCCAGAGGCGAACACACCAATTACCCGCTAACATGCACAAATCCTGATGCTACAGCACAGCAAACTTATCCCTTGCGCCATATTTCCATTCACGCTATTCACCCCATAAAGCCGCTCACAGCGAGCTAAAAATTGAGAGAAAACAGCGATTTCAGATGCCACGCATTTGAAATTGTACCAAGCAAGTGCAAGGCGGGCGTATAGCCCATAAAAAAATGTCGAATTACATCAAAGATATCCAATTCAATCTGATCACGCCAAACACCCACATGGCCAGTCATAAGCAAGCCCTCCTCACCATGGCGCAAGAAGCAGCAGATTACCTCAACATCTCCGAAAAAATCCTCCTCACCCGCATCATGAATAAGGAAGACATCGCAAGCTCCTCTATCGGTGACGGTGTCGCCATCCCGCATTTAAAAATGCGCCGCGCCCGCTCGCCTTTTGCGATGCTCATGACACTTGATAAACCCGTGAATGGAAACGCAATCGACGGCAAACCACTCGATATCTATTCCTTGCTAATCTCCCCCGCCGAAGACGGCCCTATCCACCTGCGCCGTCTCTCCCGCATTTCCCGTCTATTAAAAAATAAAACATTGCACAAACGCCTACGCGAAACAAAAGATCGCGATGTCATGCAGGCGCTATTTATTGATCCCGAAGGCTGGCTACTCGCCGCTTAATGAAGAATGGAAACATCCATGCCATTCCGAGAAATAATCACGGCGGCCTCATCATATGTTTTTTGCACCGCGAGCGGCGTTCCATCCGCCCCATACACCGCATAGGCCATCACACCATCAATCTGCACCGGACGCACATAGGCCATATCATCCAAACCATACGTCAAAAATTCTTTATTGGTAAATTCACCGGTAAAAATTTCAGGTACGTCTTGTGCTTCTTCAGCAAGCTTCTTAAAAATCATAATATTCCTCGATTGAAGCATCCATCATACTAAACTTTCGCAAAAATTTCAGCAAAAATCGGCCTGACATTCTAAAGACTGTTAATGAATAAACAAAAATGCGAATAAGATCGAAATTAATGAATGTCTTTATCAACATCAATCGCCTTAGGCCCAGCCTTCGCCGCGCCCTTCGCGCCCTTAATATTAATCTTCCGCGCATTCGATTGCGGAATAATCCGCTCTAATTTGATATGAAGCAAACCGTTATCCAACATCGCATCACGCACCTCAATCCCATCCGCAACGACAAAACTCCGCTGGAACTGCCGCGCGGCAATCCCGCGATGAAGGAACACGCGCTCCTCCTCATCCTCTTGGCGACCACGAATCGTAAGCTGATTATTCTCAACCTCGATATCCAGATCATCCATAGAAAACCCAGCCACCGCCAAGCTAATCTGAAGATCACTTTCACCAATTTGTTCAATGTTATAGGGGGGATAGCCTTCCGAAGAGGCCTTGCGCAACCGGTCAAAATCTTTCTCGAAATCCTCAAACCCCA
>JBOEFZ010000134.1:0-1664 GCA_050633165.1 Alphaproteobacteria bacterium
TGAGTGTCGCGGAGAGGCACGGCCTTGATGTGTGTCAGATGGCGTTGGCGTACGTGAATACACGTCCATTTTTGACAGCAAATATCATCGGCGCGACGAATATGGAGCAGTTAAAGAGCAATATTGATTCTATCGATCTCGTGCTTGCGCCGGAGGTTATTAAAGATATCGGCACAGTGTATCGGGATTATCCGATGGTGTTTTAAAGCTTTTTCATGATGTCTTCGGATTGATGGAAAATGTTTACGATCAAAATATCGTTATCTCGAATTTCATAAAAAATCGTATGTTCACGATGTTCAAAACGTTGGAATTCATAAAATTTTCTGCCTAGATTTGGCTGTTCAGCAAGTAAATTCATTGTTTCATGCAGAGACATGAAATATTCATCTGCCGTTACTTCAGCGAAATTTAGATATGAATATTCATAAATTTCTGCAATCTTCCGTTTTGCATCTGTGCTTAATGTATAAATTGCCATTACTGTTTAAGCTTATTTTTTATGGCATTGATGATGTCCGGTATCGTGTCATTGCTCTCACCATTCTGCACAGCTTGGCGCAAAGTCGATAGTAATTCTTGCTCTTGGATAAAACGGTCATTGTCGCGACGGATGAGATCGCGGATATATTCGCTTTCATTGTGATAATCACCAGATTCTACCCGCGCTTTTACATGGCCACGCAATTTCTCCGATATTGAAACACTCATTGAGCTCATTTTTACGTCCTTTTTAACAACTAATGTTATTATATAATATTAGTTGTTATTTGGCAATAAAACCCAATATTTCCCTTTTGATTTCATACTGCCGGCGAGGGTTTCGGCTGTTGCGCCGTAGCCCCAAAAGACATCACCACGGACTGCGCCGCGGATGGCGCCGCCGGTGTCTTGGGTGATCATGAGCTTTTGGATAGATTTAGTGTCCGGCGTTGGCGCGGCGATATCCGTCCAGATCGGCAGGCCGTAGGAGATGAGGGAGCGGTCAATGGCAAGCGAACGCCCAGCGGTGAGCGCTACGCCCTGCCCGCCTATTGGGCCTTCACCGTTAATTTCGCGGAAGAAAACGTAGGATTTATTGGTGTTCATAAGGGCATCCGCATCGGCGGGATTTTTGGCGAGCCAATCGCGGATGGCTTGCATGGAAACGCTTTCCTTGGTCAATGCGCCGCGTTTGATTAGCTCCCGCCCGATGGCGTAATAGGGATGCCCGTTTTGTCCGGCGTAGCCGATGCGCATGGTTGTGCCATCACTCATCTCAACCAACCCCGAGCCCTGAATTTGCACGAAAAACGCGTCAACGGGGTCATCGACCCATAGCAAGACTTTATCATGATGCGGCCATTTTCCGGCTATGATCTCTTCGCGGGATTCGTAGGGTTTTAGGTTGCCGCCCTTCACGCGTCCGGCGATGCGTTGGCCTTTGAGCTCCTCACGAAACTCGCCTAGCTGCACCATCACCAGATCATCAGGGCGGGTATGAAGCGGGATGTTATAGCGCGCGGTTTTTGTGCGTGAGCCCTTGAGCGAGGCCTCGTAATAGCCGGTGAAAAGGCCGTTTGGATCGCTCCCGCTCCGAACATTATAGGGGGTGAAGTTTTGTTCGAAATAGCGTTGTAGCGTGGTTTGGCTTTTCGGGCTCAGCGCCGCGAAATCGAAACAAA
>JBOEFZ010000135.1:0-457 GCA_050633165.1 Alphaproteobacteria bacterium
ATTTTAAGGAGATACTCTATGAGTTACAGAACCGGAAGTCACACAGTTTTTCACCATCGTTACCATATCGTTTGGGTGCCAAAGTATCGGTATAAAGTTTTGACACGTGATATTCGCCTTCGTATTCGTGAGATCAGGCGTCAGATATGTGACCAGCTTGGCGTAGAGATTGTCAAGGGCGTGTTGTCTCAGGATCATGTGCATATGTTTGTCGATATTCCGCCTCATGTGTCTGTGTCTGATTTTGTACGGCGGGTCAAAGGCTGTACGTCGCGCAAGATCCAGCAAGAGTTTCCCGAGCTTCGTAAGCGCTATTGGGGAAGACGGTTTTGGGCAAGAGGCTATTTTTGCACGACGTCTGGTAATATTACAAACACGATGATTGAGCAGTATTTGGAGCACCATTTCGACCCAGGCAAAAAGGGCTTTCAGCCACTCTCAACGAACCTACCGACCT
>JBOEFZ010000136.1:0-1322 GCA_050633165.1 Alphaproteobacteria bacterium
TTTTTTACGCATCCGCTCGAATTTTTCGACGGGTTTGATCTTATTCGTATCTCCAACCATTACTCCCCGCCTTTCATGAATTTCGATTATGTGAGCAACGGGGAGCAGCATTATTATCTGGATGGCACCGATCACGCCTTTCAAACCTTGGTGCGACAAGGCAGCGCGCATATTACCGAAGATAACGTGCTGGCCTATATCGATTTTTACTTTACGTACGTGTATGAGCGCGGGAATTCGATTGTGTTTATCCGTGATCCGCTGGATACGAACTTCAAGGGTTCGGACGGTATGGGCGTACATTTCAAGGCGTTGCAGCAGCATAAAAACCTGAATGTGACGTGGAATGAGAAGCGCGGCATTTTCGTGATTAAAACGCCCCTGCTCTATCAAAATAAAAGCCATAAAGGGGTGGTGAATGTGTATCCCGATGGCTGTATCGAGGTTGTGAAGCCGCTGCGCGTTAGTTTTTTGGATGCGCCGGAGATGTTTGAGAGCATTCCCTATGTGCATCCGAAGGAAGAGAAGATATTAGAGCAAACGCGTGGGTTGATTGAAAAGACACGCACGGGCAAGCGATTGCTCGATATGATGGATGAAAAAGAGATTGGTGTACGCGTTTTGGGTTCGTGTAATTACCAAGCAGTAGCGACGAACAAGCCGATGATTTACCTCTTTATGCCGAGCGCGCAATATACGGCGGATTATCATCAGGCCTTGCAATTGGTCGGCGCGATGCGGGATGTTGAGCAGATTTTGTGCGCCTACCCACGCCCATCATGGGATGAGCCGGAGGAAGTTTTTTATGCGGTTAGCCATGACAAAAATTTGAATCTCCTCATGGAAATCTGTAAAATGGTGAAAGAGCTTGATGAGCAAGGGATCAGCGATGGGCTGAGCGCGATGCGGCGGATCGGGATCGAGGATATTTATACAGGTTGCAAGAATGGCGTTTCGCCCAATGGTATGCTTGAGGTTTACGAGAAAATGATGATTAAACAAGGCTTTATAACTGAAGGATAATGGATGTCAGGGAGTATGTTTTATAGTTGGAGTGGTGCGGGGCGAAGCTACCCCAAGCCCGGTGCGCCCGGCATTGCGATGGTTACGGCGAATACGCGGGATCGTGATTACCCGCTGGATTATGGTATGTCTTCCCGCATCACGGTTGGCGGCGCGCAGAATCGGGCGGATTTTTCGAACTATCATGCGGGAATCGAGTCAGAGGCGATTAAGGCGTATAAGCAGAATTTCCAGTCTTAGAAACACCCCACCGTCATTGCACGCTTCTTATGCGTGCAATCCATCTTGCCGGCGAGGTA
>JBOEFZ010000137.1:0-1269 GCA_050633165.1 Alphaproteobacteria bacterium
CATCATCAACGGCATTTCCTACAGCGATGATATCGACAAGGCGATCAAGACAATCGAAAAAGCAGTCGCAAAAGACAAGCGCCTCGTCACAACAAAGGGCAAAGAACCAACCTATTTCGTCAATAATTTGGGCGATAGCGCGGTCGAAATCACCGCCCGCATCTGGATCGATAAGGGCGATTATTGGACCGTCAAATGGGATCTCACAAAATCCTGTAAAGAGGCATTGGACAAAAGCGGGATCACAATCCCCTTCCCAACCCAAACCCTCGACATCCCCCAACAAACCGCCCAAGCGATCGCAAAAGCAGCTTAACAAAAAGCACAGACCAAAAAAAGGCGGTTCAATCAGCCGCCTTTTTATTACGTATAGTAATTTAAAATAATATTTTTACATGCTATAGTGAAAGCATGACATGTTCGATTGATTTACGAGAGCGGGTGGTTAATTTTGTTCGCTCAGGCGGTGGCAAGGCGGAAGCTGCGGACCGTTTTCAGGTATCGCGCCGTACAGTTTATAACTGGCTTTCGCGCGCTGATTTATCCCCTGAAAAGCACGGTTTACGGCATCGCAAGATTGATAAAGATAAGCTGCGTGCGCATGTGAGGGCGCATCCCCACATGTTGCTGCGTGAACGGGCCGCGATATTTGGTGTGAGCGTTCCCGGGCTTTCGATTGCGCTGAAGACGATGGGGGTCGTAAAAAAAACGAAAGGCGATATGTGGAGCGAGACAATATGAAAAGAGCCGCATATATCCGTCACTTGCGAGAACTCATCCCGGTCTATGGATCTGATAATGTTATCTATTTTGATGAAAGCGGCTTTGAAGAAGATGTTAGACGTGATGCGGGCTGGGCTGGGCGGAGCGTGGGCGTAAGATTTATAGTGATGTGCGCGGTGGCAAAAACCCGCGGACCAATCTGATCATGGCTCAGCGTCGCAAGAGTAAGCAATGGCTTGCGCCAATTTTATTCGAAGGCTCGTGCGAAGGCACAACCGTGCTGTGGTGGATAAAAGAGCATTTACTCAAAGCTCTAACAAAGCCAAGCGTGATTGTCATGGATAATGCCCCCTTTCATCCATGCGCAAAGATCAAGGATTTGCTTGAAACACACGGGCATAAACTCTTATGCCTGCCCAAATACTCTCCAGACCTCAACCCCATCGAACAAACATTCGGCGCCATAAAAACAAACTGGAAAAATGCCACTCAAGACACACCACTCGACCATATCGTAACGTGCAATTGTTAATTTAATTTACTATA
>JBOEFZ010000138.1:0-500 GCA_050633165.1 Alphaproteobacteria bacterium
CCTTCCGTAATACAAATCGCAAGCGGCACTTCCGCCTCAATCGCCTCGATAATCGCAGCAGCCGCAAACGGCGGCGGCACATAAATCACGGATGCATCAACACCAACATCATCCTTGGCTTCCTTCACCGTATTAAAAACCGGCAAGCCCAAATGCTCCTGCCCGCCCTTCTTCGGCGTAACACCACCAACCATATTCGTCCCATACGCAATCGCTTGCTCACTATGAAACGTTCCTTGCGCGCCAGTAAAACCCTGGCAAATCACTTTTGTATCTTTATTAACGAGTACTGACATCTCTAATCCTTTTTTAAATCTAATTCTTAAGCCGCGACCGCCTGCTGCGTTGCCGCAACGACCTTGCTCGCCGCATCTTCCAAATCATCCGCAGAAATAATCGGCAAACCGGAACCCGCCATCAATTCCTTACCCTTGGCAACATTCGTCCCCTCAAGGCGCACCACAAGCGGAACCTGCAAATCAACTTCCTTCGCCGCCGCA
>JBOEFZ010000139.1:0-914 GCA_050633165.1 Alphaproteobacteria bacterium
GGCCGCGCGCGCCCCGACGCGGTGATTAATATGCAAGACGGCTTTAACATCATCATCGATGCCAAAGCCCCAATCAACCAATTCGCCGATCGCCTGTCCGAAGATATGCAGGAAGATGAGTATAAGGCGTTGATGGGGAATTTGTCGCGGCAAGTGAAAGATCACGTCAAAAAACTCGGACAAAAAGGGTATTGGGAGAATGTAGAAAGCCCCGATTTTACCGTGCTATTTCTACCGTCCGAACATCTCTATTCCCTCGCCCTGCGCGCCGATCCGGAGTTAGTGGAATATGCGGCGGCGCAGAATATTATTATCGCCTCGCCAACCTTGTTAATGAGCCTTTTGCGCGTCGTCGGGATGAGCTGGCGGCAGGTTGAATTGGCGAAAAACGCGCAAGAAATATCAACGCGCGGGGCGGAGCTTTATAAGCGCTTGCTCGCCTTTACGGGGCATATCGAAAAGGTCGGGAAGAATTTACAAGGCGCGATGCGCGGCTATGACGCGGCGGTGGGGTCTTTGCAAACCTCTGTCCTGCCCGCTGCACGAAAATTTAAAGAACTGCAGGCGGCGGCGAATACTGCCGATCTGCCGGAATTTGATACAATCGAAGAAACCCCGCGTGTGATCGCCTTAACATCCGAAGATGAACAGGAAAAGAAGCGCGCTTGAGGGCATCCTCATGACTTGACCCTTGCTTCAATACCCATTACCAAAATCCCTATGTCTGAATTATACGAAATTATCAATATCCCCGACCCTGTCCTGAAACAAGAGGCACAGCCTGTTAATAGCGTCACAAGCGACATCCAAAAACAAATGGATCGCATGCTCGCCACCATGTATGACGCACCGGGGATTGGCCTTGCGGCTAATCAGGTTGGCTTGCTTAATCGGGTTTTGGTCATGGATCTCGC
>JBOEFZ010000140.1:0-507 GCA_050633165.1 Alphaproteobacteria bacterium
TGCAGCGCATCCTCGATGCCCAAACCAGCTTCGGCGGTCAGGGCCTGCCGGCGATGGTCTCTAGGCTGGAGGACGGCAGCGGCGATCCGACCCGCTCCGTCGAGGCTGTCTATGGCACGGGTGAGATCGACCCTAATCCCGGCGGCCCGCAGATGTTCGGGGATGCGGCAGAAAACATCGAGCAGCTCATCATCCGCGTTGCCCAGGAAACCAGCGGCTTTGCGGGTGTTGGCCGCGCGGGCCTTTCTCCGGTCCAATGGCGTGCCTTGCTGCAAGCGCTCATCTGGCAGGAAAGTCGCTTCACCATCGGCGCACGCTCGCCTGTCGGCGCCTTTGGCCTCACTCAGATCATGCCCGGCACCGCCAGTGACCTCGGCATTAACCCGGAATACTACGACAGCCCCTACCTTCAGGTGCATGGCGGCGCGCGTTATCTCGCGGCCCAGCTCAACACCTTCGACGGCAATGTCATCAACGCACTTGCCGCCTATAACGCCGGACCCGGCC
>JBOEFZ010000141.1:0-2127 GCA_050633165.1 Alphaproteobacteria bacterium
TCCCTGTTGCTTTTATATCTCCCTTTATAATTGAAATCACAAAATCCAACAAACATATTTTTTGCACCGCAAGGTATAAAAAAATAATTTATTTCTTGCCATCACAAAACGAACACGGCATGATCACGAGCATTCGCAAACCATACATACGAAACGCTCTGTTTAGTTTTTAAAATAGCTTAAACATCAGGGTTTTCTAATAATAAAGAGGATAGCAATTGTCATGGCACAAGCAGCACTTGAATTTGATGAGTACGAAAACGAAACACAAAAACCATCACTCGAAACCGTGACAAATGAGGCAGAAATAAACGTGACAAAAGAAGAAACACAAAAAGCCAACAAAGGCCGCCCCCGCAGCGAAAAAGCCCGCAAAAACATCCTCAAAGCAACAAACACCCTCCTCTTGCATACAAGCGTACAGGAACTCTCCATCGAATCCGTCGCCAAAAAGGCAAAAGTCGGCAAAACCACAATCTATCGTTGGTGGAACTCCAAAACCGCCCTCGTCATGGACGCGTTAATCAGCCAACCGGGCCTTGCCGCGCCCCTACCGACACCAAAGAACAACGCCGAAGCCATCGCGATGCAGCTTGAAAAACTCATCCGCATGCTCGATTCCAAAAACGGTGAAACCATCGCGCAACTTTTCTCCGAAGCCCAAGCGGGCGAGGAACAACGCGCCATCTTCAACAACAACCTCCTATCCCCCCTCGTCGATGCCCTCGCATTCTCCCTCGAACAAGGGATCAAGGAAAAGGAATTCCGCAGCTCGCTGGACATCAAAACCGCTGTCGATATGCTCTGCGGCCCGATCTTCTTCCGCCTCATGGCTCACCCCGAGGATCTAGGCGAAGACTTCCAAAACAGCTACCCCAAAGAAGCCCTGCGCCTCATCAGCGCTTAGGTTTCATTTGCCCATAAACGCATAACCCCGTATCCTCATATGAAACAATGAGGATACGACATGCTCGAAACCATAAATCTCGACACCCTAATCCCCTCCATAACACAATGGATCGGGATCAACCTGCTCACACAAAACACCCTTTATCAAAGCATCCTGATCCTCGCCGCCATCATAATCGGCGGCCTCACCTACCGCCTTATCCGCACAAAGCTAAAAGCCACCATCACCGCCGCGCCCCTACCGCCGCCGGCGCAAAACATCCTGCAAAACCTCGCCCAACTCACCTTCCCGTTCCTAACCCTAATCACCCTTTTCATCGGCATCCATATCGCACAAGCCGACCCCCTAACCCTACAAACCACCCTCGCCGAAGCCATCGCAAAAGTCATCTTCGCATGGATCATCATCCGCGCCATCGTCCAATTCATCGGCAACCGCGCCATGCGCAATTTCTGCGCCTTCACCATCTGGACCATCGCCGCGCTCTCCATCTTCGGCATCTTGGATCAAACCATGAGCACCCTCGACACGCTCGCCTTCTCCATCGGTGATTTCCGCCTCTCCGCTCTGGCCGTAATCAAAAGCATCCTGCTCATCTTCGCACTGCTCTATTTCGCCCTCTTCTCCGCCACCTTCACCGAGCAAAAAATCAGCACCATAAAATCCCTCTCCCGCTCCTCCCAAGTCTTGATCAGCAAGATCATGCGCGTCACCCTCATCGTCTTCGCGCTCCTCATCGGCATCACCAGCGCGGGCATAGACCTCTCCCTCTTCGCCGTATTCGGCGGAGCGATTGGTTTGGGGATTGGTTTCGGCCTGCAAAAGGGAATCTCGAACCTCTTCTCCGGCATGCTCCTGCTCATGGATCGCTCCATCAAACCCGGCGATGTCATCGAAATCCCCGATATCGGCACATTCGGCTGGGTCAACAACATGGCCGCCCGCTACACCGAAATCGTCACCCGCGACAACAAAAGCTTCCTCATCCCCAACGAGGATTTCATCACCCAACGCGTCGTGAATTGGAGCCACGGAAACTCCCTCATCCGCGTGCAAATCGCCTTCGGCGTGCATTATGATTCTGATATGGAAGAGGTGATAAAAATCGCGATCGAAGCCGCCAAAAAACCCGACCGCGTCGTAGAAATCCGCGACCCCGTCTGCTGGATGACCGAGTTCGGCGACTCATCGGTAAATTTCAGCCTACGTTTTTGGAT
>JBOEFZ010000142.1:0-1254 GCA_050633165.1 Alphaproteobacteria bacterium
GCGGGAGTAGGATTTGAACCTACGACCTTCAGGTTATGAGCCTGACGAGCTACCGGACTGCTCCATCCCGCGTTACCGATTGTGGCGCGTGGTGTTGCGCCGAAGATGGTGTGTTATAGCGCTGCTTTTTCTAAAAAGCAAGGCTTGGATTGACATTTTATCTGGGGGGCGTAATGTCGGCTTATTAGCACTGGCGGTGTTCGTTTTTACGTTCTGAGATTATACGCTGTAACCTGATGCGGGTAATGCCGTCGTAGGAAAGTGGATATGGCAGATTTTCAAAATATTACAATTCTCGGTGGCGGGATTATGGGGTTGATGGCGGCTTATATGCTGGCGGATGACCATGATGTTACGCTTTATGATCCGCTTGGGTTTCCGGCGGATAATGCCAGTTGGATGGCGGGGGGGATGTTGGCGCCGTATTCCGAGATCGAGCATATGGATATGGAGTGGGTTCGGGCTGGGCTGGCGAGTATTGAGGTTTTGCGGGGTGTTCCGTTGAATTTAGGGTTTTCGCAGGAGGGGAGTTTGCTGCTTGCGTGTCCGGAGGATAGGCATATTTTGGAGCGGTTTCGCGGGCATTTGCCGCCGGAGCAAGCGGCGTTAAGGGATGCGCGGGAGGTTGAAGCGCAGATTGACCCGAAATTTCAAAGCGGTGTGTTCTTGTCCGGAGAGGCGCATTTGAATCCGCATAAAACGATGCATGCGTTGTGTGATTATTTGCGGGAGCATGCGAATGTGACATTGGTTTCTGAGGCGTTTGACAGGGGTGATGATGCGTTGGTGATTGATTGCCGTGGGATGGCGGCGGGGGATGATGATTTGCGTGGGGTGAAGGGGGAGACGGTTTTGGTGCGGAATGCTGATTTTTCGCTATCTCGGCCTGTGCGGGTGATGCATCCGCGTTATCCGCTTTATATTATTCCGCGGGATGATCATGTGTTTTTGATCGGGGCGACGATTATTGAGGCGGGGGATTCTTACGGTGTTACGATACGTAGCGCAATGGAATTGATGAGTGCGCTTTATGCGCTTTCGCCGAGCTTTGCCGATGCGGAAGTGTTGGAGGTTAAGGCGGGGGTAAGGCCGAGCTATGCCGATAATTTGCCGCGAATTTGTGTGAAGGGGAATGTGGTTTCTTGTAACGGATTGTTCCGGCATGGGTTTTTATTGGCGCCGATTATGGCGGAATGTGTGCGGGAGCATTTGGCAGGGCGCGTGCATGAATTTGCGCCTTTATTGATGAAGGAG
>JBOEFZ010000143.1:0-2690 GCA_050633165.1 Alphaproteobacteria bacterium
TTTTCGATGACCTCGCGCGTGGATTCGATGACTTCTTCGCGTTCGGTGCGGAGGCGTTCGATGGCGTAGGCCTGAAAATCTGCTGGCTGCCCCTTGCGCGGGCGTTGTTTTTCGGGCAGGAGGGCTTCGATCAGGTCGGTGTCGTCCTGATGCTCTTTGAGGAATTCAATTACGGCGGGTTTGGTGAGTGTGGTTGTCATTTTAAAAATTTACCACCAAGTCACCAAGTCACCAAGAGAGAGTTAAAATAAAAAATCTTGGTGTTTTCGTGCCTTGGTGGTTTTTAATTTACAAAATACTCTGCCCTGTTGCTTCCCAATCTTTCACAAATGCGGCTAACCCGCTTTCGGTTAGGGGGTGTTTGTAGAGTTGGCGGATGACGGAAGGGGGGGAGGTCATGACGTGGGCGCCCATTTTTGCGCTGTCTACTATGTGGAGTGGGTTGCGGATGGAGGCCACTAGGACTTCGGTGTCGAATTCGGCGTAATTGTCGTATATACGCACGATGTCGGAGATGAGTTGTAGCCCGTCTTGGGATATATCATCGAGGCGACCGACGAAGGGGGAGACGAAGCTTGCGCCTGCTTTTGCCGCGAGGATGGCTTGGGCGGGGGAGAAGCATAGGGTGACGTTGACCATTGTGCCGTCATCGGAGAGTTCCTTGCAAACGCGAAGGCCGTCTTCGGTTAGGGGGACTTTGACGGCGATGTTGTCGCCCCATTTGCGGATGATTTCGGCCTCTTTACGCATGGTGTCGTAATCGGTTGCGGCGACTTCGGCGGAGACGGGGCCGCTTACGATTTTGCAGATTTGCTGGATGACTTCTTTGAAATCCTGACCGGATTTTGCGATGAGGGAGGGGTTGGTTGTCACCCCGTCAACCATGCCGGTTGCGGCAAGGGATTTGATTTCATCGATATCGCCAGTGTCTACGAAAAATTTCATGTGCTGTGGTCTCCTGTTGTTGGTAGGAGGTTTTTAGCATGGGGGGCGTGGGAATTATAGTGATTTTTTATGGATCGTTTGAGGTTATATTTTACTCATAAGTGGGGTGTGTCCGATAGTCAAAGAGAGGCTCATCAGATAGCGCGATTTTTGTGAAGTGTTCCAAAAAAGGTATTGCTGCTTCAAGGGCTTCCTTGTGATGGGAGACCATTTTGCTGGCTAGTATGTCGTCTAAAGACATGAATTTTATATCCCGCCCTTCGCCAATAACAATGTCGTCATCGTGGGCATGCGTGAAAGCGACATGATAATGATCATAAGCGCTGTTATAAGGGTTTTTTCCCTCATGAATTTTCGTGAGAATAATTACTTTAATTGCGGCTTCCTCATAAGCCTCACGGATAACGCAATCAGCATGTGTATCGTCGTAATTCTCGATAGCGCCTCCAATTAAAGCCAAGGCATTTGGGCATATGTCTGTGTTATTATCACGCAATTGCACCAAGATGTGACCTTTATCATTAACGATAATGCCAACACCTCCTATCATTGGTGCGGCTACTGGGGGGAATGCAGCGGCAGGAGACGTTAAGGGTGTTGCGCCTTGCTGTGTCGCTTTAGGTATGTACATTTTAATTGTTCTTTTTTGTTGGAGGTAAAATGTTATTCTATGATTTTATAAGCTTTTTTAATTTTATGTCAAATTTGTATGTATCAAAACACTCTTTTTGAGAGCTCTAAATGTGAAGTGAGGGAATGTGTTTCCGTGCTGGTGCCTTATCCGGTGGAGCGGGCGTATGATTATGCTGTGCCGGAGGGGGAAGAGGTGCAGATTGGGGATTATGTGCTTGTGCCGCTTGGTGGGCGGGAGGTTACGGGGGTTGTTTGGGGCGCGGCGGCGGGGGATGTTGATCCGGCAAAGGTGAAGACGATGCATGCGCGGCATGCTTTGCCACCGATGGCGCGGGAGGTTCGGGAGTTTATTGATTGGGTTGCGGATTATACGTGTAGCCCGCGTGGGTCGGTGCTCAAGATGGCGTTGTCTGCGCCGGATGGGTTTAAGCCGAGCAAGCCGCAGGTGGGGTATCGGGTGACGGGTGACGGGTGTCGGTTGACGGTTTCGGAGAAGCAGCGGGCGGTGGTTGATGTTTTGTCTGATGGTGTGCCGCGGATTGCGGCGGAGGTGGCGCGGGAGGCGGATGTTGGTGCGGGGGTTGTGAAGACTTTGGTGGGGAAGGGGATTCTTGAGCAGGTGGAAATTGTTAACCCTGCGCCGTGCCTTAAACCTGATCCGTTTCGGGATGGGTTTGATTTGTCCGAGGAGCAAGATGCGGTTGCGGGACGGCTGCGGGAATTGGTGAAGGCGGGGGCGTATGCGGCGGCTTTGATTGATGGGGTGACCGGCGCGGGGAAGACAGAGGTTTATTTTGAGGGCGTTGCGCAGGTGCTTAAGAAGGGTAGGCAAGTGCTTATATTGCTTCCTGAAATTGCGCTATCTAATGCATTTACGGAACGTTTCGTATCGCGATTTGGGTGTGTGCCGGCTTTGTGGCATTCCGGGCTTTCCAAGGGGGCGCGGAAGAATACTTGGCGCGGGGTTGCGAAGGGGGATGTGAAGGTTGTGATTGGCGCGCGATCGGCGCTGTTCCTGCCGTATCGGGATTTGGGTTTTATTGTCGTCGATGAGGAGCATGATCCGGCGTATAAGCAAGAAGATGGTGTTATTTATCATGCGCGCGATATGG
>JBOEFZ010000144.1:0-928 GCA_050633165.1 Alphaproteobacteria bacterium
TTCCAAGCATAGGCTTACTAATGTGTGACATTGGATTTTTGCTCCCTATAAAGAATGAATAAATTTGCACCAATAATAATTACCGCCCCCAATATCACCGTCAATGTCGGTACATTTGACCAAATCGCCATATCAAAGATAATCGCCCAAATCAAAGACGTATACATAAATGGCGCCACAACCGCCGAGGGCGCAAAACGTGACGCATAAGTCATACAAAGCTGCGCCCCCAACCCGCAAAGCGACACCAACAACATCAACAAAACCTCCATCATCCCCACAAATGGCTGCGCCACAAACGGCATAAACACCCCCGCCGCAACACTCCCGAAAACCGAAAGATAAAATGTGATCGTCAACGCATTCTCTCGTTTCAAATACCGCAACGTTGTAATCATCCCCGCATCCATCAACGCCGCAACCAGCGCAAACCCCAAACCGAGAAAATGAATATTCCCCGTCGGCCCCGCAATTAAAATAACTCCGCCAAACCCGATTAAAATGGCCGCAAAACGCCGCAAACCAAAATGCTCTTTCAAAATGAAATAAGCGATCACAGGGGTAAACAAACTGGAGGTAAAGGAAATCACCTTCTCATCCGCAATCGGCAAATACATCAGCGCCGCCACATGCATCCCCATCGCCATAACGCCACAAACACACCGCAAAAACAGGCCAACCGATGCCCCTCTTTCCCGCACCGTAAAAACCCCACGCCCACGCCGCCATATCATAAACACCAAAAGCGGCAGCAAAGGAATCACATAACGATAAAAAACAATCTCGACCGGGTGATGCTGCTCTGTCAAAAGCTTCCCCGCCATCGCCATCACACCGAACAAAAACGTCGCCATAACCGTACACGCACAGCCTAAAACAATATGATCTTTATGATCTGGCATTACGATTCTCACGATAAATGATGAAC
>JBOEFZ010000145.1:0-589 GCA_050633165.1 Alphaproteobacteria bacterium
AGATGTGTATAAGAGACAGGCGCATAACCGTCCATTGTTCGTTTTTGGTGGACTTTTTATAGGCGAACAACGGCCCCTGCCGGTTCACGATCCCCATCGTAATCCCCCGCACCTGCGGACGATACCGATCCGTGCGCGCGTCCATCGTGGTCGAAAACCCGTTCGACGTCCGCTTCCATTCAAAATACACTCGGTTGAAATTCAGGTTCAGCCCGGAAATCGACGGATTATACCCCACATGATCCGGCTGCTGCGGATCAATGCTCTTTTGATAGGGCAACGCCCCGCTATAAACCTTGAAATTGCCACTGATCCGCTGAACCCCACGCTGCTTTAACGCGCGCGCCAATTCCACCAATCCATCCGTGTCCAAATGCGGATCACCGCCCCCGGCCAAAATCAGATCACCCTTCAACACGCCATTGGCAATCCCGCCCGTCGCAATCAATCGCGTCACATGCCGATACGCGGACCCCAAATGCTGCAACGCATAAAGCGCTGTGACAGATTTCGTCACACTCGCAGGTGGCAATCCCTTGTTCGGCGTCATGCTCTCTATCACACGGCCCGATGCCACATCCGCCACCAC
>JBOEFZ010000146.1:0-445 GCA_050633165.1 Alphaproteobacteria bacterium
TGAGCGTCTCGTGGGCTCGGAGATGTGTATAAGAGACAGGGCGCCAAGCGAGCCTCGTCGATCGCCGAGGTCGTCGCCGCCAGCAATATCGTCTTCCTGTCGCTTCCGGGCGGCCCTCAGGTCGAGCAGGTCATCGCGGGCCCCGGCGGCGTTCTGGAGAACTGCCGGTCCGGTCAGATCATTGTGGACAGCTCGACAGCTCCGGTCGGCCTGACGCGCAGCCTTGCCGCAAAACTCGCAGAAAAGGGCGTCGCCTTTGCCGACACACCCGTCGCCCGAACCCGCCAGGCGGCGGAAGCAGGAACCCTGTCGATCATGGTGGGCGCCGATCCGGATGTTTACGAGAGGCTTGAGCCGTTCCTGGCGATGGCCGCGACCGACGTGACCCATTGCGGCCCCATCGGCTGTGGTCAGGTCGTCAAGATCCTGAACAACATGGTGCTGT